>DAIRGS010000066.1:0-26029 GCA_036794395.1 Tepidisphaeraceae bacterium
GCACCAATAGCGCCTCCCCCTGCCGCGCCAGGTACGCGCCATCGGTCGTCACAAACAGCGTGTTCAGGTGATGTGTCATTCCGATCCCAACAACATGGTGCCTCCCGATCGACTTTATCGTTAGCCCAAAAAATTCAGACTAACCACGAAGACACGAAAGCACGAAGAAAGATCTATGGTTTGCGCGTTTGTGATTCGCGAACTTGCGGAAATCCAAATCGCGACGAATGTCGCCCAACTCGACATCATTGTTTAAGTTCTTCGTGTCTTCGTGCCTTCGTGCCTTGTGGTGAATCATCCGCGTTAGCGGCCCCGCTTGCGGGGCGTGTGAGGGCCCGCCCCCAGCGACGCCGTGTACAGATCCTGAATCGCCCCGCGCGCATCGAGTGCCTTGGCGAATACCGGATCCTCCAGTGGCCAATGCTGCTTTTGCATCCGCTCGCAAAGCTTGTTGAGATAATCAAGCTGGCGTTTCACCTCGGCGCGGAGCTTGTCGGCCTGCGCGGCTTGAATCGTTCTGGAGTCCATCGCTTGCCATCGTGGCCAATGACGCCCGAGGGGGCAACACTGGAATTATGAGGTTTGGACAGTGCAAAACGATTCAACGGCGTAGCAGTTTAACGCAGGCCATTCCATCTCTCACGACGCAATCCGCACGATTCGATAATTTGGTTTGAACTGTCGGCGCGCCCACGCGTAGCCTCAGATATCAAGTCTTACAAACCAGTCGCCCGCGCTCTTCTCGCAAGAGGATGGGCCGGGCAATCATATCACCGGGCGGCCAGTACGGCGCTGAAGGGAAAACGGGTCATGCGGTGGGTGGCGATATTATTTCTCTCGTGCGCGGCGGCAGGACCTTCAACCGGCCCGAGCGGGCAATTCTGGGATGGGAAGACTTGGAATTTCAGTCTGATCTCAGGAACCACGGAAGAGGTGGGGGAAAAGGTCAATCGGGACGTGCGCAGATTTAGGATTCGCTGCGCGGAAATTCAGGAAAACCTCACACTTGAGGAGCGGAGGATTTCGGGGAGGCAGGCAAGAATCATCGAGACCCTTCACGTCTCGAAGGACTATCAGTTAAAGCTAAAAGACGCCGATCAGACAGAAAAGGATTTGGTCGCCTCGCGCAAGGCCCACACCGGCGCGGCATCGATCAGCCTTAGTTCTAAACTGAATCACCTGCGATCAGATCTGGCAAGCATGGAGGCGGTCGCCCTTGCATCGGATTTGGAAATAAAGAAATCGGTTGAACAAGCATCCAGTTATTCGAAATCTTTAAGCACCTATAAGGACTCGCTCGCACAGGCCGAGCAGTGGCGGGCAACGACCGTCGATGCGATGCGGAATTCTTTGCTGCTGCGTTGGCCACTCAAAGAGAGTAGCAAAGGGCTGGTTGGTAAAACGAAGTCCATTGCAGAGTTTCAAAACGCAGTTGAACGAGTCGATGGCAGTCGGATTGCATCAAGATTTGACAACATGATGATCGCATATGCAGTGGAATGGGAAAGCACCGTTGAGGAACACGAGAAAATCACGACAAATAAAGTCTCGTTCCATCCATTTGTGACTGCGGAGAACGCTGACAAAAACGTTGCGATGGAAGTCGTTTCGGTCGACACAGATCCAATTGAGGGGATTGTGATCGGCGTTAGGTTCACCCGCGTTAAACTTCGCCCTTGCGCCGACGATCCGATTTCACAACTAATGAAGGCGATTGGAGACTGAACGGCCGCAAGACCGTGCGATGCGCCTTGCCCGGACGATCCAAAGTGGGCTACCCACGCAGCGGGCGGGTGTGATGGATTGCTTCGATGAAAATCAGACAGTTCAGCGCGATGTCGTCGATCCGGCGCCGTAAAGCTCCGCAATCTTCGGAGCCAGCAACTTGGCCATATGCTCAAACCCCGCCGGCGACAAATGCACCCCGTCCGCGAAGTCCTCATCGGTGAGTTGAACGCCAGGGTTGAAATACTCCGCGTGCTCATCTTTGAGCCCGGTGAGCCCTTCGTTGCATTTGCGGGCCTCAGCGGCGTACTGGTCGCTGCGC
Source organism: Tepidisphaeraceae bacterium (assembly GCA_036794395.1). Lineage (GTDB taxonomy): Bacteria > Planctomycetota > Phycisphaerae > Tepidisphaerales > Tepidisphaeraceae > DASXMX01. The sequence goes on from DAIRGS010000066.1 coordinate 2,048, forward strand.
GGTAACAAGCCAAGTATCAGAATCTTCGAATCGGGTAGTTTTTGCTGGATAATTCCGGCCAAGTGCAAAATTCCCAACGTCGTAAGGCTCGCGTCGTCATGCCCCAAGGCGATGTTGTTCGTGCCGATCAGCAGCACGACAACCTTTGGGTTGATACCATCGAGTTCCCCGTTCTGAACCCGCCAAAATCCCATCCGATGGATCGTCGGGTGCGCATCATCGTCGCAATTGCCGCCCTGATTATCGGCGGGCTGATTGCCAATTTCGGGAAAACTGGAGGAAAGCAAACTTCCTACGAGTTCACAAGTTCTATAATTTCCGGCGGAACATGCACACGCGGCGGTTCTTCGGCTTTCTTGTAAAGAGCCTTGATAAGAACCTGATACACCTCAATTGCGGCATCTCGATGAAGTTTCAGCGTCGCCAATAGAACCGAATCGACACTAACACTTAGCCCAGGCGCATCACTCAGCTTGATGCTTTTATCCTGCTTCAAAATGCGCCGTACGTTCTTGATTTTGAACCCTGTATATACATCTGTTTTCAGATCCCGGAACACAGTCAAGTCGCTGTTCACGCGCTCGGCATACGACTCCTCCCCGGTCATATAACAAAAAATGCAGTCGCCACGCTTTGAATAACAGGCTCGCGTAGAGTCGAATCTCCCTGGTGCAAGAGATCCTGGGAGGTTGAGGACGACGTCAACATCCAATGGGTGCGGATTGCCGAAACGAAGCCGCCAATCACGCGGATAGCCCGGTTCGCTAGAGTCTTCTGCCACCCAATCCCAATCGAAAACACAGTTGTCGGTATCGGCAAACACCAAGTAAACCATTCCGGCAGGCGCTGGTCCGGGCGTACCGCTATTGTCAAACGTTCGCCGAGGCCGTCCACAGAAGATCCACCCATCATTAACGGTCGGTGAGGCGTCATCTCCTCTGGCCAGCCCCTTAAACACGGAGGTCGGCGAGAGCACGACTTGTCGAGCGCAGTTCATTAACCCGTAGGTAACGTATTGCGGTTGCGAGGCCAGATGCTCTAAATCGTCATCATCAAGTTTCAAGACCTGCGGTTTGGATCTGCGCCTGCTCTCTAGCTGTGCGCGTTCGCCTGCCCAACTGTCCGGATCTCCAAGCTTAAATCTCGCCTCCGCGGCTGAAGCCCGTTGTCCTTCATAGTCACGCCCAGACTTTACTGCCGATTGCTTGCCGTCTACGGCCCGAAGGAAGTCGGATACCTGTTGAAGCAACTCAACTGGGATGAGAACCTTTTTGCCACCGTAGGTTATTAGGGTTGGACCCTGGGTCGAGTCCGCAATTTCATAGGTTCCAGTGATTGCATCTCGCACCAGAGCAGCGAGTAGCGACAACGATCGCACCCGCGGCTGAGATTCAGATCCGAGCGTGCCACTTGCAAGTTCATAAAATACTTCTGGGGCAGAATCGAAAATCTTGATCAATTCAAGCCATGCAGGCTCTCCCTGGCCTTGGCCCAACACCGCGAGAACGCGTTCTTCCATTGTCATCGCTCGCTCCCGAGTGAGTCTTCAGCAACTTCTCCGAGTCCTAAGGCTTGTCCGATTCCCATGATTTCGTAGTCCCGGTCCATAACACTGTGCAAATAGGTAAAGAAGAGATCGTCACGTTCCACCACATGCTCCCGACGACTCCGACTCTCGTCGAAGTAAACTGTTGGAATCGTTTCGTCGGTGTGGTACAGCCCCTTGTAGCGGTTTTCGCTGTAATGAGCGAGATTGCCGAAAATCTGTTCCCTCTTCTTGAACGACGGGCTGTCCGAATCTTCGGGAAACGTCCCTCGATCAGTCAGCCAGGTGCCGCGACTGCTACCCGCAATAAAGGGCGAGATTGTCTCCATCGCCTTTCGAAGCGCCCAGTACACCAGTTTATCTCTGACGACGTCATCGAGTTTGGCGGCAATTTCGGGTTGCGCGCGAAGCTTTCGCTCAACTTGAGTTCGGGCCATGTGCCCAACTGAATTCATCGAGAAAACCATTCCACCCGGAATCCGATGATCGCTCCACCATCTTCCATCTGCTTGAGCCGAAAAATAGTTCACGCCAACCTTCCACCGTCGCCACTCTCTGTCGTTGGTCACCTTGAGGAGCAATTCATCCAAGTGAATATGATCGAAATCGCCAGCCCCCAGGTAAAGTCCACACAAAGCCGAGGCGAGTTTCTGCAATCGCGAATCAGCGCGCGCAGTCGAGATTCGTTGCGAGATCGCCGCGATTAAAAAACCGTGACTGTCCCCGGCCGACGCCGTCCTTCGCCAATCTTGGCGATCGCGTTGGATTATCCGACGGATCTTTTGATCGCTTTGCTCTAAATCATTGTCCGTGAGCATGCAGAAGGCAAGCCGGTCTCGCCTCGCCTCCATACGTCCAAACAGGCATGGCTGAAAGTCTGCCAGCCATTTCGCTAGCGATTCCGCCTTTTCGCTTCTTGACCGACTTGGATCAAGCACAACCTCGTGACACTGAAGCATGTCCTCCGAAAAAGGATTCGCCTCACGCCAAGGATCTTCGTGAAGTTCTGCGACAGCGTCGCTAATTACCCAAGTCTCTGGATCCACACGCCGCTCCGTCGCGATCTGGTGCACACTCAAAGCCGTGATTGTGCAGGGGCTAAGCCCGGTCGTCAAATTTCGGACATGGATTCAGCGGTCACACCAGCACCTCCCAACACCATGCGCCACTCCACTCGGCCAGAACGGGCAATTGCAGGGACGGAAAACCGCCACATGAGAAGCTGTGGCACTCCCGCCCTTCTGCCAGTGGCGATATCCGCAAGATCTTTGAGCACTTGGAAAGATCTGACGTCCACGTTACTCGGCGTTCTATCTCAAATTCACAATCGCCTTGACCCGCCCCGCTTCTGGCTATCCCACTTCTGCGGTAATTCGCTCCGCCAGCGACGTGTTTTTCTCGGCGTACATTTCGGTGATTCGCATGGTCTTCTGCCCCAGCATCACCTGCGCGCCTTCGAGCCCATAATCCCGCCGGAAGTTGGTTGCGGCGTTGTGCCTGAGTTGGTGCGGGTGCCATCGGGGTATCAACCGCTCATCGTCACCGATCACCCTACCGCCCTTCTCCCACGCGTCGGCTTTGTCGCACGCCCTCAGAATCGCACGGGCGTATGAGTGCTTGTTGTAGGTGTCCTTTGGTGCCCGCTTGGGATTCTTCACGCGGTTGGTGCCCGGTCGATTCCCGCAACTCATTGGGGTTCCGCCTTGCTGCCGGCGTTCAAACGATTTTGCCCGGCGCTCGGCTTCGGCGTCGATGGGTGAGAATAAGGTTGCTTGGGGGTTGGGTTTAAGGAATTGGGTAATGATGTCTTTCGCGCGCGGCCCGAAGTGGATCACGCGCTGGTGCCCGTGGTGCGCCGTCTTATGCGATGCCGGCGTGTATCGCCACGATGGCTTGCTCGTGTCGATGTCGCAACCCCGAAGCTTGAACAACTCGCCCCCGCGGGCGCCCGTGATAGATTGAAGCTCCAGCAGTCCCGCCGCCTGTCGCGATAAGAAGGGTACCACCGCCTCGACGTACGCTTGGGGGATTGTGGTCACCGGCGCTGTCTCCCGTGCTTCTGTGCGGCCTTGGCGCAACGCCTGGATGGCGGATAGCCCGTGATGGACTGACGCGGGAATCATTTCCTCTGCCGCTGCCCACTTGAACACGTGGCGAAGGCGGGAGGTCTGGCGGTTGGCGTAGGTCCTCGACCAACCCGCTGCCGTCTTTTCGATGCCCGTTGTCGAATCCTTTTCCTTGCGGGGTTTGATCATCTCCTCGCGGAGCGCCCGAAGCTTCAGCGGCCCGAAGTCCGCGGCGGGAAGGCGACCGTAAAGGCGTTTGAGGTGGCGGAGCGCCAGTTTGAAGTTCTCATACTCCCCGGTGCTCGTGCCGTCCGGGTGACGGTAATACTTCGCGGCGTAGTCGCTGAAACGAGCGATGACGTGCAGGATCGTCACTTCTTCCGGTGCCGTGGGCAGCGTGCGACCGTTGGCCATCCACTCGGCAATCAGGCGGTTGTACTTCTCGCGGCTGGCGGCGGTGCCGTGCGCAGCGAGAAGGATCTGCCGGCCGTCGAGGTAGACGGTGGCTTGTCCAGATTGTTTGTGACGGCAATAAGAGGGGACGCGATCGGCGGAGAGTTTCGGCATGGCGGGCTCCGAAAAGCGGGAAACCAGAAGTATTCTGGTATTCCTCAGCATCTCAGGGCCGCTCTTGCCACCGTGACAAGGTACGTTACTTCAACGTTCGGCGTATCTTACGGTCATGGGCGATACAGGGCTCGAACCTGTGACCCCCAGCGTGTCATGCTGGTGCGCTAGCCAACTGCGCCAATCGCCCGTGTTTCGTGGCTGACTTTCTTCAAAGTCGTGCCACCGAAGGTGGGATTATAGTCGGGGATGGCATATGAGGGCAAGGGTTGTGCGGGAAGGAATTCGCTTGATAACTTTGCCCAGCTGGCCGGATTACTTTTGTTCACGCGGCTGCGCCGACGCGGTCGTCGCCATTGGGGCTGACGAATCCTAAGCTGGCCAAGACGGCGGCTACACCTCTGGCGAGGCTGGATTCGGGGTTGCCGGCTGGGGCGATCAGCTTTGCCGCTGCACGGGCGGCGGGCCGGGCGTGGCTCATGGCTACGCCCATACCAGCCCACGCAAGCATGGACACATCGTTGTTGCCATCGCCGAAGGTCAGGACTTCAGCCGCATCGATCTCGTGATATTTGGCTACCGCTGCCACCCCGGCGGCTTTAGTCGCGTCGCGAGAAGTAAATTCGATGAAGAAATCGTCGGTGACGGTGATCTCAAAACGCTCGTGATATCGGCCGCGAATTTGTGGGGCGAGTGACGCAATTGTGGACGGGGATGCGCCCCAAACAATCTTCTCGGCCCTCTCCCCTGCCAAGCCCTGAAGATTGTTGACTGAAACCGGATCGCGGCAATCTTTGATGTAGTGGTCCACCCAGCGTGAGCGTTCGTTGGCCACTACGCCGCGACGGGACCAGTGCATGACAGTCAAATCGCGGCGGGCTCCTTCTGCCAGAAGCTCGGCCACGTCGCGCGCGCCCAAGGTCGCTTCATGAAGCGGGCGGCTCTTCCGTGGGTCACGGGCCACAGCGCCCTGGGTCGATACGATAAAATCTTCGAGGCCCAGTTCGCGTTGAAACGGGAGCATATTGTCGTGACGCCGGCCCGAGGCCAGAATCACCCGGCAGCCCAGATTCTGAAGCCGGCGAATCGCATGGCGATTTTCGGACCCGATGCGCTTGTCGGGGCCGACCAGCGTTTGATCGATATCAATCGCGGCCAGCTTATAAGGGAAAACGGGAGCGTTATGGGTCATAATTTATCGTTCCTGTTGCGCAATAAGCATAGTACGATAACCGTGCACGTTCAAGAACATTTCGGAAACAACGTGCAGAAGGGTGCAAATGCTGTCTGCCGAGCGAAAACGGCTGATCGTTGAGAGTATCGGGCGTGACGGGCGTGTGGTTGCAGCCGAATTGAGCCGGCGATTTGACGTGTCGGAAGATACGATCCGTCGCGATCTGCGCGAGTTGGCCGCGGAAGGATTGGTACACCGCGTTCATGGCGGCGCACTTCCCTTGTCATTGCCAAAAGCGCCGGTCGTCGAATCGTACGCGGCGCGAGCGGAGCAAGCCCCGGCGGCGAAGGCCGCCATCGCCCGAGCGGCGGCGCGGATGATCCGCACGGGCCAGGTCATTTCGATCGATGGCGGCACCACGCCTCTTCAAGTCGCGCAGCAGCTTGCGCCGGGGTTGCGCATCACCGTCATTACCCATAGCTTGCCGGTGCTTACGGCGCTGGCTGGTCGGGAGGGCATCGAGATGATCGCGGTGGGCGGACGGTTCATGGGCGAGACACTCGTAAGCGTTGGCCCGACGGCGGTCGAGGCATACCGGGGCGTGCGTCCCGATGTCTGCATCCTGGGTGTTGCGGGCGTGGACGTGGACGCGGGCCTGACGGCGCTCAATCAACCCGAGGCGCAGGTGAAACGTGCGATGGCCGAAAACGCCGCCCAGGTTGTAGCCGTGGCAGCAGCGGAAAAACTGGGCACAGCCGGGCCGTTTCTGGCGGTACCCATCGAAAGAATTACACACCTTGTTACGGATAAAGCCGCGGCCGCCCGCGCGCTTCGGCCGTTCAAGGAGGCGGGGTTGCAGGTCATCACGGCGTAAATCGTCCGTGAAACGTCGGCAAGCTTCAGGGGTATGAAAAGACGGACGACCGGTCATCGCGCGTTGATCGGATCGTTGCCTATCGCCCACCTCAAAGCAGTTACCGTGTTGGTGGAGCGTCCAGGCATTCCGCGCCCCGCGAGCGGGGCCGCTAAACTTGGGATGGCGAACGGTACACCTTCCTGATAAACGCTCTAGCTGGAGATTCGATCATGCCGGACATCACCCGCCGATCGTTCCTTGAACATACGCTCGTGGTCGCCGCCGCCGGACTTACCGCGGCAAATGTCGCCAAAGGCGCTGACGATGTTCCCAAGGCAGTTCCATCCGGGGCAGGGAAAGTTTCCCGCAGTGATCGAATCGGCATTGCCGTGATCGGCTTGCATGGCCGAGGCAAGTCACATCTTGATGCGTATACGTATGACGACAACGTCGAAGTGGTTGCGATCTGCGATGTGGATGAAGCGCAATTCGGAAATGCCCAAACCAAGCTCGCCGAGCGCGGGCGGCGGATCGCCAAGACGTATCAGGACATCCGGAAGCTTCTCGAAGACAAGGACGTTCAGGCCGTCTCGATCGCCACGCCCAATCACTGGCATGCACTCGCGGCCATTTGGGCCATGCAGTCCGGGCGGGATGCGTACGTTGAGAAGCCGGCGAGCCACAACGTGACTGAGGGCCGCCGGCTTGAGCAGATCCGTGCCAAGTTCGATCGCATCTGCCAGGTAGGCACGCAATCCCGATCGGATGGGTCGTACAAAAGCGGTATTCAATACATTCACGAAGGCCACATCGGGAAAGTCCTGCTTTCCCGCGGGCTATGCTACAAGCGTCGCCCGAGCATCGGCCATTTTGAAGACAGCTCGGCCCCGGCAACGCTCGCATATGACACGTGGCTTGGCCCGGCCCCAAAGCGGCCATTCAACAAGAATCGTTTCCTCTACGAATGGCATTGGAACTGGGATTACGGCAACGGCGACATCGGCAATCAGGGTGTTCATCAGATGGACATCGCCCGCTGGGCGCTCAATAAGGCGCTGCCTCATTCTGTCATCGGGTTGGGCGGGCGATTCGGATACCAGGATGATGGTCAGACGCCTAATACGATGATCTCGCTGTTCGACTATGGCGATGCGAAGCTCATGTTTGAAGTGCGCGGGCTTGAGACCACCGGGCTGCCAGGCACCGGGATCCAGGTGGGGAATATTGTCTATGGAACCGAAGGCTTCGTTGCGTTCAGCTCGAGCTTTGGAAAAGCTGTGGCGTTTGATATTACCGGGAATGTCGTCAAAACGTTCAAGGGCAGCGGAAGTCACTTCTCCAACTTTGTCTCAGCAGTCAAGAGTCATAAGCAATCGGACTTGAACTGCCCGATTCTCGAAGGCCACTATTCCGCGGCGCTTTGCCATCTGGCGAATATTTCTTATCGACTGGGCGAGCCGCTTCCGCTTGGCGTTCGCGGCAAAGCAGCAGACAGCGATATGGACCTCACTGAGGCTTTTGGCCGCTTCGAAGAACACCTGGCCGGCCAGGTGGATGAACTAAAAAAACCGGCCAAGAACATGAAATCGATGGGAGTGACTTATCAGATGGGGCCTAAACTGGAGTTTGATCCCAAGGCGGAACACTTTGGGGCCAATACAAAAGCAAACCAATTGCTGACCCGCGAATATCGCGCGCCATTTGTCGTGCCGGCCAGTGCATGAGAAATACTTTGCGATGCGCGCCTCCAAGGCTTCGCAACCGGAAGCCTTAGAGGCGTGCATGCAAGCGCCGGCAGTCAGGCGATTACTTTCAGTTCTTTACCCACCTTTGTGAATGCGGCGACGGCTCGATCGATATCCTGCTCGGAATGGCCGGCCGAGATTTGCACGCGGATTCTTGCCTTGCCCTCGGGCACCACGGGATAACTGAAACCGATGACGTAGATTCCCTCGGCAAGCATTCTGCGCGCCATTTCTGCCGCGAGGCGCGCTTCTCCAAGCATCAGCGGACAGATGGGATGAACACCCGGGCGGATCTGGAAACCGGCCGAGGTCATCGCGGAGCGGAATCGTTGGGTATTGCGTTCCAGTTTCTGGCGGAGCTCGTCGGATTGTGTAATCAAATCCAGTACGGCGATGCTGGCCGCCACGATGGTGGGCGCGAGAGTGTTGCTGAAGAGGTAAGGCCGAGAGCGATTGCGGAGCAATTCCACTGCCGAGCGACGTGCGCTGGTGAATCCACCCGACGCGCCCCCCAGCGCTTTGCCCAATGTTGAGGTGATGACGTCAACACGGCCCATCACATTGCAATGTTCGTGGGTGCCGCGTCCGGTCTTGCCGACAAATCCAGTGGCGTGGCTGTCATCCACCATCACCATCGCCCGATACTTTTCAGCCAGGTCGCAAATGCGATCGAGCCGGGCAATGTCTCCATCCATACTGAAGACGCCGTCGGTCGCGATCATTCGCAGCCGGGCATCCTGAGATTCCTTGAGCTTCAGTTCGAGGTCATCGAGATTGTCGTGTTCGTATCGAAGGCGCCTGGCTTTGCACAGACGGATGCCATCGATGATCGAGGCATGATTGAGCGCATCGGAAATGATCGCGTCTTCGGGGCCGAGCAATGTTTCAAACAGTCCGCCGTTGGCATCGAAGCACGAGCCGTACAGAATCGTGTCTTCCATGCCGAGGAATTTGGAGACTTTTGCTTCGAGCTCCTTGTGCTGGTCCTGAGTGCCGCAAATAAATCTGACGCTGGATAATCCGTAGCCGCGCGAATCTAAAGCGTGATGAGCCGCTTCAATCACCTTCGGATGACTGGAAAGCCCCAGGTAATTATTCGCGCAGAAGTTCAGGACCTCATGGCCCCCCACGCTCACATGCGCCCCCTGCGGCGATTCGATTATCCGCTCGTCTTTACTCAACCCGGCAGCACGAATCTCGCTCAGCGCCTTTTCATACACTTCAGCCGCTCGATCAAACATTCAATCCTCCTTCGGTTCCTAACGGAATAACGCGCAGGGGGACGGAATGCCAGATTGGAGAGCGGAATGTTGTATGGCGGATTGAAGTGATCAGCGGGCTTAGGCCACAAGGTCCAGAGGGTCCTGGCCCTTCATGAGTCGACGCCACATTCGGCGCATCATGTCTTTGCGCTGCTGTTCCTGCTGGGCGGCATGTTGCTGGCCGCGATCGGCTTCGCGCTGGGCGTTGTTTTTATTGCCATCCTGCGTCGGTTGATGATCCTTGGGCATCTGGCTGACGTGCAGCTTCTCGACATTTATGCCCTGCGCTTCCAGCGCAGTTTTAAGGTCTCCGAGGCTGTGACTCAACAGTTTGGCCGTTTGAACATCTTCCGCCTGGAATGAAGCGGTCACTGCCCCATCACGTACCTCTACTCGCACGTGCATCGCGCCTAGATTCGGAGGCGAAAGATGGATGTCCATCGCGCCTCCATCGGGAAGTAGTTTTCCCTGGATGCCCGAAACGATGGTGGGATGGTTCAGCTCCGCGAACCGTGCTTCCGGTCGAGTGGCAACCGCGGGTGACCCGGCAGCCCCCTTGGCTTGTTCGAGCGGTTTGGGCGCGTGTGCGTCTCCCATCGATTCGGCCATGCCGATTTTTGACAGAATATCGTCAACTGCCTTGATCGCGGCGCCAGCGCTCTTTTGGGCGTTATCGCCTTCATCGGTGGAGGTATTTGCGTTGGCGCTAACCAGCGGAGCGAGTTGAGCAGCTGCCGGATCTGTGCCGCTTTGATCAGCCCCGCTATCGGAACTCTTTGAGATTTGGACGCCTTTGGCCTTACCGCGCGCAGCAGCCTGCGGCGTGTCAACAGCTTGGGGCGTTGCGGGATTGTCGCTTTGGCCGCTGGCCGAGCCGTCATTCCCGGCGGTCGTTTGCGGAGTGTCGGATCCTTGGATTGCCTGGGCGGTCAGCGTGCCCGCTGCCACGCCTGAATCGCGGCTTGTATTGTCCGCCGGAACTACTGCTGCGTTCTGCGACGGATCAGTCTTTGTTTTTGGATCGGCAGATGATTTGGTGGATTGCACTTCCGCAGGCGTCGCAGTTTTCGATGCGGGAACCGCCAATTGCGCGGCTGCGGCCATCTGTACAGCGCTTAGCGCCGCGGCACTAGTGTCAGCCGCCGTCGAGTTAACCTTTTCACTTTGCGCCTTGGGCCGACCATCAGGTTGGTCCTGGCTCGCTGATGGGTCGCTGGAATCTCCCTTACCCTGGCTCCCCTCCTCGGCATGATCTGAAACGTGGGACTTTTTGGAGGCCCCTGTTGTGGGCTGTGATTTGTGAGTTTTGTCGGGTGCGGGCTTTGCGTTAGCCGCGGTGTCGGCCGGTTTGGCAGCAGCAACCGGCTTTTTTGATTCCGCCTTCGTGGCGGCAGGTTCTTTGGCAGTTGCCTGGCGTTCGGGGCCTGGCTTCTTCTTGACCTGCTTAAGAGTCTCGCGAAACGATGTCCCTACCGGGTCAATCGTTTTGGAAGTGGTCGTAGATGTATGCAACTTGGACGACGCGGTGGGTGCGCTAAGCAGCTTCGCAACGGACTGGGCCATATTATCCGCTTATCGGACGCGAGGTCGGTTCAGCTTTGCGAATCTTTTCCATAATTCGCTGAATTCGATCCAACTCGGGCGGCGTTTTGTATTCCTTGACGATTTTGGCAACGGCGCGGGGGTCCATGGCCTCCAGGTACATGCGGATTACGTCATCATCCAACGTGGCGAAAATCCCTTTCACCTGCTTGGCCGGCAATGAGGAATAGTCGGCTAGTGTGGTTTGGAACCCGCTATCGGTGGCGAGCTTTTTAGCTTGTTCCTGTTCCTCACGGAACTTCTTGACCGCCGCGTCAAAGGCGTCGCGATCTTCTTTGAATTTGCCTTGGGCCAAATCCAACTGATTCTGCTGAGCCGCGAGGACCTGCTCGCGCCGGCCCAGTTCGACTTGCCGCTCATCAAAGGTTTCATGGATGAATCGCACCTGCTCCCCGGCGGTCATGTTGGATCGACGGGCGAGCAATTCTTCCAGCACCAGCGTTGGCCGCGTTGTCGGATCGGGCGCGGGCTGTGATGTGGGACCAGCAGGCGCCTCAGGCGGCGGGAAGAGAACTAACTTGATCTGGTTGACACGCTCACGGTTGAGGCGGCCGCCTTGATACAGCCAGCCGACAGCGCCCGCCACCACCAGGAAATTCATCGCCAGCGTCAACATCAGAACATTCAGAAGGCGTTTCATTGTTCATCCTCCGAACGCTCGACCAGGGAGGCGTAACTCATCTGCGTCGCCAGTTCATCGGCGGCCCCGGCTTCGGCCCGAGCCACATCCGACATCCACTGCGCATGCTGCCGTTCACGAAGCTTCTCAACAATTTTCTTCTGCATCGACGCCTCGGCCAAAGCCGCTCTGGCCTCGTCTACCTGGCGTTGCTGCACGTTCACTTTTTCGACCAGATCCAGGCCCTGGCGCTGCATTCCCAGCATGTAGCGCCGATGGGCTGCGAGGTATGCCATGTTCAGCCGGCCCACCAGATGATTGTCGCGTACGTCCGTGGTGCTGCTTTGCATCTGCTCTTCAATCCCGCGAACCGCGGATTGCAATCGAACCAGTTCCGCCTGCACGATGGCGAGCGCGCGCTGGCGATCCTCCTCCACGCGCTGCCGGTGGCGAAGAACTCCTTCAAGCTTGAATTCAAACCGCGCCAACGATTACTCCTAAAAGCAGTTTCCGTGTTGGTGTAGCGTCCAGGCATTCCGCGCCCCGCGAGCGGGGCCGCTAAACTTGGGATGGCAACGATACACCTTCCTGATAAACGCTCTAATTCGCCGCAGCCTTGGCAGGTGGTCGAGCGGTTCCTTTGGCCGCCTGCGTGCGAAGGACTTTGTCTATTTGATCGATCCACATGATCAATTCAGCCAACTGCTTTTTGGCGTCGGCAAGGTTGCATGCCTCGACGATGCCCTGTTGAAGATAGCTGTTGATTCTTGGCCGGGCCTGCACCGCCAGGTCAAATTCCAGATTCGCCCCCGCCACGTAAGCGCCGATGTTCACCAGATCCTCGATCTGGTTGTAAGTTGCGACCAATCCCAGCACGCGACGCGCAGCGCGCAGATGATCGGGCTCACAGACGTCGCCGCGCACACGGCTGATGCTTTGGGCAACGTCAATCGCCGGGTAATGCCCGCGGCTGGCCAGCGCGCGGTTCAGCCAGATATGCCCGTCGGTAATCCCTTTTACGGCATCGGGAATGGGTTCATTAAAATCGTCCCCCTCCACCAGCACCGTATAAAATCCCGTCACCGATCCGGTCGTCGTCTTCCCCGCCCTCTCCAAAACCTGTGGCAGCAGCGAAAACACGCTGGGCGGGAACCCCTTGGTAGCGGGCGGCTCGTGCGCCGCCAGCCCGATCTGGCGCTGGGCATGACACAAGCGCGTCAGCGAATCCATGATGAGCAAAACATGCTTCCCACGATCTCGAAAATATTCAGAGATCGTGCAGGCGGCCTTGGCAGCTCGAACGCGAAGCAGTGCCGGTTCATCTCCCGTGCTTACGACCACTACGCACCGTTTACGACCCTCGTCGCCCAGCGTCGTATGAAGGAATTCCTGAACCTCTCGTCCGCGTTCTCCAATCAGGGCAACAACTGAAACATCCGCACTTGTATTCTTCGCAATACTGGAAATCAGCACGCTCTTGCCAACACCAGGACCGGCAAAAATGCCCATGCGCTGCCCAAGCCCGCAGGTGTGCAGCCCGTCAATAGATCGAATGCTGGTGCTGATCGCCTCGCGAATATTATCGCGATCCAATGCGGCCGGTGGCGGCGCATCGAGGCGGCGCGATTCGCCCATGGGAATTGGGCCCTTGCCATCCATCGGCCGACCAAAACCGTCCAGGACCCGCCCGAGCAGTTGCGGAGAACACCATACACGCGGTGCGGAGGTGAGGTTTTCAATCCGATCGCCGCGCGCCACGCCGGAGGTTGTCGAAAGCGGCATCAGCAGCGTGCGATCCTGCCGGAACCCGATCACCTCCGCCATCGATTTACGCCGCCCAAAACTTTCGATCCGGCACAAGCTGCCCAGCGGCAGGGCCAAATCCGATGCCTCGATCGTCAATCCCGCAACAGCCTGCACGGTGCCCGTAACGCCGAACGGCATCGAATTCTCGACTGTATCGAATTGAGCGCCCAGAAATCTCAAACGGCCCCCGCTTGATCGCCCGTTGCAGCCGCTTCCGGCAACAGCTCCTCGGCGATCCGATTCAGTTGCGTATCCAGATCCGCATCGACAAGTCCATTCTCCGTTAGAATTCGACATCCACCGGGAGCGATCCCCGCATCTTCGATCACTTTCACGTGCTCCAGTGCCGGCCACTGCATCGCCAGGCGCGGAAGCGCCGCATCCAGCGTCTTGCGCTGGGCGGGATTGATTGCGACGCGCACATCCGCCGATTTTACGACCCGCTTCATGGCCTCGGCAAGATTGTCCGTCAGCACTTCAGGTTGGATCAGCCCTTGTCGCTTGGTGACGCGGCGTGCGATCGCAATCGCCAGCCGCGCCACTTCGGCAAGACCGATGGCTTCCAATTCATTTCGCCCCTGTTCGATGGCGCTCGCGGCCGTGGTGAGCGCCGCCATCGCCTGCTGGAGTTGCGCGCGATGCTCGTTTAGCGCCTGCTGCTGGCCGGCTTCTTTGCCCTGTGCCAGTCCTTCGACGGTGCCCTGCTTTCGGCCGGCAATGAGACCTTCGGAAGTGGCCTGCTGTTTCAGCCATTCGGCCTCCATCTGCGCCGCCGCCAGTAGTTGCTCGGCCTGCTGCTGCGCCCGCAGCAACACGCTTTTCGCGTGCCGCTCAATATCCGCCATCGAAAACGGAACAAGACTGGGAGCATTTGCGGATTTAATTACGGCCATGGGTCAATTTACGATTTGCGATTTGCGATTTGCAATTGAAGAGCCGTATCTCCAATTGCAAATTGCAAATCGCAAATCGGCAATCCTCACACGATCATTTCCTTTTCCCCGCCGCGACCGGCGATGATGATTTCGCCGGCGTCTTCGAGGCGGCGGACGACGTCCACGATCTTTTGCTGAGCGGATTCCACATCGCTCACGCGCACCGGGCCCATGTACTGCATATCTTCCTGAATCAGCTGCGAGGCCCGCTCGGACATGTTCTTGAGGATCTTGTCCTTGAGTTCCTGGCTGGCGGTCTTCAGGGCGAGCGACAGTTCCTCGTTCTCGACTTCCTTAAGCACCGATTGAATGCCCTTGTCGTTGACCAGCAGAATGTCCTCGAAGACGAACATGAGCCGTCTGATCTGCTCGACCAGATCCGGATCTTCGGCCTCGAGGCCTTCCATGATCCCCTTCTCGGTGGATCGATCCGCGAGGTTCAAAATCTCCGCGACCGTATCCACGCCGCCGGCTTTCTCGAAGGTCTGGCTGACGATATCGCTGAGCCGGTGTTCCAGGCCGCGTTCAACTTCCTTGATCACGTCCGGGCTGGTCTGCTCCATGTTGGCGATGCGCTTGACCACCTCAATCTGCTTTTGCCCCGGCAGACCGACCAGAATTTCCGATGCCTTTTGCGATGGCAGATGCGCCAAAATCAATGCGATCGTCTGCGGGTGCTCATCCTGAATAAACGTCAACAGGTTTTCGCTTTCGGCCTTCTGCAAAAATGAGAACGGCGTCGTCTGCACCTGCTGGGTCACCTGCTTGATAATGCGGGAGGCCTCGTCGTTGTTGAGGCTTTTTCGAAGCAGTGACTTGGCGTATTCCAGTCCGCCCTCGGCCAGGTAAGAATTCGCGAGGGCAAGGTTGTAAAACTCGCTGAAAACCTCGGCGCGCGTACTGACCGGCACCTCGCGCATGGATGCGATCTCGCGGCTGACTTCTTCAACCGCCTCGGCCGGTAGACGCTTGAGAATCTCCGCGGCCTCGTCCTGCTCCAATGAGAGCAAGAGCACCGCGGCCTTGCGAACGCCATTGAGATCTTCCGCCATAGTGATCCACCGCCCAACTCGACTTCGCCAAGTCCAACTGACTTCAACTGCTCTGTGAAATCCTTGATCGGACAAGGCACTGACTGTCATCCTGGAGCGAAGCGAAGGATCCGGTGCGGGTGAACCTCTCGAATAGCAGATCCTTCGCTTCGCTCCAGGATGACAGGGTTAGGGATTTCAACAAAGCAACAATCAAGTTCGATTCATCCAGCGCTTCACCAATGATGCCGCCGCATCCGGGTTATCGCGAACCAGTGTGCTCACCTGCTCCACCATCTGCTGCGCTTTGATGGTTTCCTCGTTCAGCTCCATACCATCGAGCATCGCGCCGCCGCTGGTGGCTTCACCCACGGTCGATTCGCCTGACAGGATCGTTGACGCGGCAGGATTTGTTTGCGCCGCTGCACCCGCCGGCGCCGAAACGGCCAGCGGCACGCTCTTGCGCACCATCATCGTCGCCATGAAAAGGCTCATCACGGCCAGCGTGCCCAACGCAATTTCCTTGGCATGCCCGCCGACAAGCAACGAAACGCTTGCCATGCCGGTCCCGGCATTAACTGGGAGAACATCGCTGTCCGTGGAAATGTCGGGATAGGTGCCGATCGAAACTTTATCCAGTGACGGAAGAATCAGCAGCGTGGCCACCGCCTTTTTCATGTCGGCCAACTTCATTTCAATCATCGGCCCAAGCTCTTTTTCCGTCGGCTCCTTGGCCCCGGGATTCCGGGTCTTGTAGTCGTGAACGAAATAGCTGTAGGGAACCTGTACCGTCGCGCTGATGGGGGTGGCCAACCCGGCCGGCGTTTTGCTGGTGGTGTGTGTCTCAGGCACTTTGACCACGAACTTTTCCTCATTGCGGGAATGCGTCTGGCTTGGCCCCGCCTGACTCGCGGCCGGCGCGGCCGGTGGCAGGCCCATATTCGGAACGGCCCCGGCATCACCCCCGGCCTGCGCCGCACCGCCGGTGGTTTCATCCGTATCTTCGCTCGTGCTGATCGCCTTCTGAATAGTGCCCTTGGGATCGAACTCAGTCTTGTCCTGCGTGATGCTCGTCACGTTCAGGCTCACCGTCACCTGAACCGCCAGCCCGCGGATAAAGCCGTAAGCGGTTCGGACTTTCTGTTCTTCGTGGGCTTCATTGCGCTCGCGATACTCAAGCTGATCGGCGCTGGACCCCAGTTCATCATGCTCAGCGTCATGAACCCGTTGAACGACGCCGTTGATCACGACGGTCACGTGGTTGTAGCTCAGCCCCGCTTGCGAGCCGACCAGCAACGCGGCGGCCGCGTCTACAAACTTCTGCTTTTCACCAACCCCATCTTCCAGCATGATCGAAACACTTGCCGACGGCGCGACATTCCCCTCAATCCGGCGGATGCTGTTCGGATCGATCATTACCGCCGCCTTCACCACGCCTTTCATCCCGCCAATGACCTGCGACAGAAATGTCTGCTTATGATTGTTAAAGATCTTGTTGCCTTTATCCTCCGAATCGAACGGGTTCATCTGGGCAAGCATTTCCTTGAAGCCATCGTCGATCGTGTGCGGCAGAGCGCGCGCGAAAGTCAGCGCGCTGAGCGCTTCAATCCGCTTTTCCGAATGCACCATGATTCGATCGCCGGTGACCGTGGCGGAAATGCTCTTGCCGTCGAGCACATCTTTCATGTGCCCAATCTCATTGGCCGATAGAGGCTGGTTGACCAGCGGAACCATCTCGGCTTCGCCGGCGTATTTGCCCCACCACACCACCGTGATCAGCATGATCGCGACCAGGGCGGCGGTCAGCATCTTCTGGGTCGCATTCAGCCCGTTAAGCTGCTGCTGAATCCGATCCAACTGCGCTTTAATAAAATCCATGACGCGGCCCTCCTTGGCCAAACTGTCAAGGCCCGGAATTTGAAGCGCCCGGGTCTCTCCCGTGCGAAGGGTTCCACCCTTGCAACCACGTGCGGCAAAACAGCCACACACAGACTTTCAAGATCAGCGGCATTAGTTGTGCCGCACAATCACACCGCGATGTTCTTGATCTCGTCGTAGGCTTCCATCAGCTTCGATCGAATCGCCAGAAGCGTCTGAAAAGCCAGGTCAGATTTTTCTACTGCCGTCATCACCCCGGTCACGTCGTCAGTCTTGCCCGTCGTCAGGCCCGCGACGGCGTTGCTTGCATCCTGCTGAAGCCGCGACACCTCATCAATGCTGCTCTTAAGCACATCCGCAAAACCTGATGTCCCCGATGCCGGCGAAGCGCCGTCGGTCTTTGGCGTAATGCCGCCACCGGCTGCTTTTGAGACAAGATTGTTAGTTAGACCGTTGATCATCAAAATCCCGACATCGCCGATTCAGGCCGCCCGCAAACCGGCCTCATCACTCAACTACGCCAAACTCGCGCACAAGTTCCTGTTATGCCAGCAATCTCAATGATGCGTTGATCATCGCCTTGGACACTTCCATCATCGTTACATTTGCCTCGTATGCACGCTGAGCTTCGATTGAGTTCACAAATTCTATCGTGGGATCTACGTTTGGATACATCACGTACTCATGTTTATCTTCATCCCATTTCGGAATGAATGGCGACATGTCCTGCTTCACTTCCTTAACGTGGACGCCCGGCTTCGAATTGTCTCCCGACTGCCCCGCCGCGATCACCGCATAGCGCCGCCGGTACGGATTGGCCTTCCCCTGCGCGTCGTACGTCACCAGACCGGCATTGGAGATGTTCTGCGCCATTAAATCCAGGCGCGTACGCTGCGCGGTAAGCCCGCTCGCTCCAATATCCAGTGCATCAAACATGTCTCATACTCCGATTATGGCTGACCCTTAAGCGCCATCTGTATCTGCTGAAACTGATGCCGCAGCAGCTCGATCGCCAGGTTATGCATCATGGCGTTCTTCGCCTGATCGCTCATCAGTTCTTCCATCGACCGCGTCTGCCCGTCATGGAACAAAATTCCATTGTGCCGATTTTCAATCTCCGAAGTCACATCGGAAAAACTCACCGATCCCGGCGATGAACCATCAGCTTGTCGTTCCCGATCCGCCAGCATCTTCTGGAACTTCGGAAGCGACATGTCCCGCTGTTGATAGCCCGGCGTGCTGACATTGACCACGTCTTCCGCGATCAAACGATGGCGCGCGGTCGTGAACTGAAGCGTTTGCTCCAGCAACGGCGTACTGCCCTGGTTGAGTAGACGGTCAATAAACATCGGCCACGCATCCCATTTCAAACCGCATGCCACATCCGGCGCTGCAGACTTTCGTTACATTCGCGCCGATTGACCGCGCAACTTTCGCCGTCACCGGCAAAAACTGCGCTACTATGCGCTCTCGGCTAACTGGCCTTCGTCTTTCCAGCGCTTCAGCTTCATGCCCAGTGTTCTGACACCAATGCCCAGCGCACCGGCTGTCTTCTGGCGGTGTCCTTTAAACTGCTGAAGTGTCGAAAGAATGACTTGCCGCTCGATGTCCGCCAGCGGTTTGCCGGCCAGATCTTCAATCACGGATCCGCGCGTATCGCCAATCTGTAGCCACGGCTCCAATGTCTCGGCCCGAATGACCCCCTCTTCCTGCTCCAGCACGCAGGCCCGCTCGATGATATTCTGAAGCTCGCGCACATTGCCCGGCCACGGATATCGCTGAAGCAGCCGCAGGGCCTCGGGCTCGATGTGCCTGAAGGTCGAATTCTCCCGCCGGGCAATCTGATGCAGGAAATGCCTGCACAACTCGGCCACGTCTCCCGATCGCTGGCGCAACGGCGGCAATTCAATCGGCACCACATTCAAACGATAGAACAAATCCTGCCGGAATTTTCCTTCGGCCACCGCCAGTTCCAGATGCCGGTTCGTCGTCGCAATCACGCGAACATCCACCTGCTGGCTTACGCTGCTCCCGACACGCTCAAACGTACTTTCCTGCAACACGCGCAACAGCTTTGCCTGAAGCGATGGAGCGATCTCGCTAATTTCGTCGAGCAGCAATGACCCGCCATCGGCCAGTTCAAAGCGTCCGCGGCGCAATCGATCCGCTCCGGTGAATGCCCCCTTTTCATGACCGAACAATTCCGATTCCAGCAGATTCTCACTCAGCGCCGCGCAATTCACGGCCAACATCGGCCGCTCGGCTCTCGAAGACGCCTGGTGAATCGCGCGGGCCACGACCTCTTTACCTGTCCCGCTCTCACCACGAATCAGCACGGTGACGCTGTTCCGCCCGACCAGTTCAATTTTCCTGCGAACGTCGTTCATCACGTCCGAAGCCCCCACCATCGGGCGCGGCGTGGTCACCTCGGTCATGCTGCGCAGCGCCTGGTTCTCGCGAATGAGCCGGCTGTGCTCGAGGGTGCGCTCGATCAGCATCTTGATCTCATCCCCATCGAACGGCTTTTGAATGTAGTCGTATGCCCCCAGCTTCATTGCTTCGACGGCGGTGTTCACTGTCGCAAACGCCGTCATCAAAACAACCGGCATCTCAGACCGTAGGCGCTTGGCCTCGGCCAGCAGTTCCATTCCCGTCATCCGCGGCATCTTCAAATCAGTGATGAGCAGATCAAACCGCGAGCCCTGTAACCGAGCCACCGCCGCCGCGCCGTCTCCGCACGCGACCACCTCGTGGCCCTCCCGCGCCAGAATTCCGGCCAGCGAATCCCGCATCATTTCCTGATCGTCGGCTATGAGTATTCTTGCCATTTGCACTTCTCCAGCACTACACGCGAATTTCGAACTCCGCGCCGCCGCCTTCAACGTTGCGGGCGACGATCGTTCCGTCATGCGCTTCCACGATTCGATGCACAATCGCCAGGCCAAGGCCCGTGCCCTTGTCCTTGGTCGTAAAAAACGGATTGAAGATGCGATCGAGAATCTGCGCCGGAATGCCCGGCCCCGTATCCCGCACCGCTATCCGAAACTGCCTGGCATCCGCCGCGCCCGCGGTTGCCTCAAACTGCACCGAAACGCAGCCGCCGCCTTCACATGCCTCGGCGGCATTCAGCAGAAGATTTAATATCGCCTGTCCCATCAGCAGCGGATCCACGTTCACCAGCGTCGATCCTCCACCGATCACCCGGCAACTGACCGCGTTGTCTTCCATCGCCTTGGAGGCAAACTCGACCGCCTGATCCACAACCTCCGCCAAATCGGTCGGCTTTGGATTGACGGCGATCTCCCGCGTAAAGTGCAGCACCTGGCTTACCAGCGATTCGAGATGCTTCACGCCGCCGGAAATCTTCCGCACAATCAGAAGAGATTGCTCCTGTCCCACCAGGTCCTTGGCAAGCATCGACGCATAAAGCTGTATTCCGCCCAATGGATTTCGAATCTCATGGGCCAAGCCCGCCGCCATTTCGCCTAATGCAGCCAGGCGGTTGCGCCGTTCGAGCTGCCGATCTTTTTCGCCCAACTCGCGCCGCAGGGATTCCACTGTCTGATTCAACTGGTCATGCGATCGCTGCAATCGCTCAGTCACTTCGCTATACGCCAGAATGATCCGCCCCAGCTCCTCCACGCGCTTGGCCATCTCCGCCGGCGACAGCGCGGGCCGGCCCATAACCGGCACCGGTCGCGCTTGTTCCTGAGGTTGATCGGCCTGAGCGATCATCGTTGCAAATCCATTCGCGGCGGCCGGTGTCCATAAGCCGCGGCCCCATACATTCGATGCACCTGACGCGCCGAAGAAGTCTGCCGGATCTCTTTCCCAAGGTTCAATCGCCGTTGCTGTAAGACCAGCGCATCATCGCGATCCGCCGAGGTGATCTGCTCGAGCAATGATCTGGATTCGGCAAGCAACGCTTCGGCCTTCAGCCGCATCGTTTCATCCAGCCCGGCCACAAATTCCCCCCACTGCTTTTTCACCGGCCCCACCACGCGCTCACAGGCCGACATCTGCTCGACAACCTGCTGGCGGCTCTTGAGCACCTCCAGCAACTGCTCGACGCGCCCGTTGCTGATGTGCTCGTGCTGCATCTGCGCCAGCTTTGCCAGCTTTTGGCAGCATTCCACTTGTTCAGTCAATGCTTCGAGAGTCGCCTGGGCGCTCATTGGTAACCTCCTGCGCTGTTGGCAAACCGCTGTGCGGCCTGCTTCTCATCTTCCAGCCCGTTCCAAAGACCTGCGCCGTTGGTCCATTTCAACCACTGCTGCCAGTATTCCTTCGGCATCGAAAACGCCCCGTTCGTAAATGCCTCCTGCGGCATCCGCGACAGCAGCGTCATCGCCCGCTCATTGGCGCGCTTGGCTTCGTTGAAATTGCGTTTTTCGCAATAGGCATTGACGATCTGCACGTATGCCGACAAGGCAGACGCATCGTCTTTGTATCGCATGGCCGCCACGTCGTACGCGGAGATGGCGCCGTCGTAGTCTTTCAGGGCATACATGCAATCGGCCCGGTAAAAATACGCCAGCTTCAGATACAACCGATCCAGCTCCCCGCCCGGCTCGCGGTCTTTGAACATTTCAATCAGCTTCTCGAAGTAGCGCTTGGCGTTGCCGAGTCGTTCAGCGCGAGCCGCCTGGATTTCGGCCTGATTGGATTTCGGATCGGCCGACTTTCCCGTCAGCAATGCCGCCGCGCTCTTGCGATAACCATCGGCGGTCAGGAAAACCAATTGCGGCATGCGAGGGTCGTTCGGATAGCGCTGGGCGATTTCGTCCAGCCGTTGGATCGCATCCTCAAAGCGAGAAGTGCGCGAGTAGAGCTGAGCCAGTTCGAATAATGATTGCCCAAACTCCTCAGCTTCGGGAGACAGCACCGGGCTTTGCAAAACTCCAATCAGTACCTTTTCAGCGCGTGCATAAAATTCCGGCCCCTTGGCGATGTAAGCCTGCGCCAGCGGAACCCCCGACTTTGATGCCGCGAGACTTTGCGGATATCGGAATTGGTTCCGCTCGAATGCCCCGATCGCCTTATCAAACAACCCCATCGCCTGATACCCCCGCCCAAGCCGCAGCAGTGCATCAGGAGTTTGCCCATCATCAGGCCGCTCGGCAGCGAACAGCTCCAGCGTGGATGTCACCATCTGAAGCTCGCCCGCGCGGTCATACAACTCCACCGCCTTCCACATCGCCTGGGCATGTTCCTTGTCGTTCGAAACGGTCAGGGAGTGCGAGTATCCCGTGTACGCGTCTGCCGCGAGAGTTCGATACTTCCGAACCATCTGCTGACGGCTGAGCTTTTCCACCGCGTTCGGTGCTTCGAGCAGGGAGCCTTCAACCTGATCCGATAGCTTCTCGTAAGTTGATGCCAACCGGCTGTAGAAATCCGAAGTCACCGTCGGCTCAAGTAATCTCTCGTATCCGAGCAATTCCAGGGCGCCGTTGAGCTTCTGCTGCCCCACCATCACCGCCGCCGCCTGCCGGATGCCCGCCACCACCTCCGGCTTGTCCTTGGCCGCCGAAGCATCGCCAAGCATCTGATTGGCCAGTTCGTGTATATCCGAAAGCCCGCCCGCATCTTGTCCCAATCCAATTCGAGTCTGAGCCCGGCCCAACCTCGCGAGCCGTGCGATGGGCGAGCCCGGGTGGCCCGTCAGCACCGCCTGATAAAAGCTCCCCGCCTCTTTCATGTCCCCCTGCTGCTGGCGAATCTTTCCCAGCAGGTACGCGGCGTCGGCATCCAGCGGGTGCGAGGTCTTCAACTGGTTCCGCGCCAGCCGCAAAAGTCTTTCTGATTCCGGAATCTGCCCCAGCTTCCACATCGCGTAGCCCAGCCAGTAGTTGCTCTCGCCCTGCGCGCCAGGGTCCTGGCTCAGGCCTCTTGATTCATCGAATAGTGTTTTGGCTTCGATGTAGCTGCCGCGTGCGGTAAGCAGCCGGCCTTTTTGGCGCAATCCCCACGCGCGTTCCCCATCCGCGAGCTTCGGCTCCTTCAAGTATTCGTCGATCGATGCCTCCGCCGGAGCCTTGTCGGCTTGCGTCAGTTGGAGGTCGATCACCTTCCGCTGAAGGTGCGGAAACCGCCGCGGGTCCATCGCCATCGCCCGGCGATAACTCTCCAGCGCCTTCTCAGGCTCGCCGGTCGCGTCGTAGCTGTCTCCAAGCCTTCGGTATGTATCGGCATCGGGCTTAACGCCGTCGCCCATCGCAAGGCGCGTCTGTTCAATGATGCTCGCGTGGTTGGTTGCCAGTGAAAGATGACGCTGCGCTTGCGCCTGCTCCAGCGTCTCGGCCATCATCAGATGGACTTTCCCCTCGCGATCCGGCGTCAACTTCTCCGTCGTCAGGACCTTATTGAGCTGATCCAGCGCCGCTTCCGGGCGATTGTAATTGAGGTAAATCCGCGCGACCTGAATCTTCTGGTCGATCGTCAGCCCATGACCCGGATTAATGAAGAGGTATCCCGCCGCCCCGAATAACCCCACCGACAGCACCAGCAACGGAAGTTGCCAAAGGTGTGCAAATCGAGGATTTCCACCCGACGAGGACGACATTGGCTTCCTTGCCTTACACGCCGACGCACTTCATAAGCGCCCGTCGTTCGCAGACAATCCGTTGCCCGCAACGACATCAACCGGCAGCCGCGTGCCCAAAACCACCCGCCAGCGCACCGAATAAGTCACATCCGATAATAATCGGCTATTCCCCAAACGCAAGCCCACCCCCAACTTGCACCGTCGCAACGCCGCCAACCGTCCACAAAACCCACTTCCCATCGCACCCACCTCCTCACCCGAAATCTCAAATCTTCAAATCTGAAATTTCAAATCTGAAATCTCCCCGGCCTCCTTGTCTCCATGTCTCCCCTCCGTGCCTTCGCCCCATCC
>DAIRGS010000381.1:0-6463 GCA_036794395.1 Tepidisphaeraceae bacterium
GCCCACATTCCTATTTTACAAACGGTGGGCCGAAGCGGATTAGCATTTCGTTGCAGGGGATGGATGGGCTGGAGGCGGGCGGCACACTGTGGCGCACCTGGATGCAGAATGGCACGCTTTTCGGGGTCTGGTTTATCTGATTATTGCTTTACGACAAGGCCTGGGAAACTTCAATGGGAAGGGTGCGCGGAGGCGGAGCGGGGGAGTTAGTGGGCTACAACGGGCGTATTGTGGGAATCTGGCGGGACGGTAAACAGTTACCGGGGGCCAGCGACGGCGTTTTGGCGGGCTCTTTTTTGTAGGAAGGTGAATAACATCTTTGCAGCGTCTATTTGGCGATGACGTTCGGGTCGAGCGTTGAGATTCCGGGGTAGCGTGTGAAGTCTCGCAAGTTGAAGGTGAGAAGCTGCTTGATGTTGTGGACGTTCATGGCAGCTACGAGCCGGGCGTCATGTGCTGGTTTTCCTTTGCAATCGAAGTCAACGACAAGCCGCTGCCATTCAGGAAGAATGTCGGCCGTGTCGGGCAGCATGTCCAGAACGAGTCGCAACTCGTCGATTTGCGCTTTGGCTTGCGACGTACTCATGTCCAAGCCGTTGTTGGCGATTGGGCGGGTGGCAACGACCCAGAATTCGTAAATGACCTGGGGAACAATGCAGAGTTTTTCGCCCGCGAGGAGAAGCCGCTTCACGGATTCAGCAGCAATGGGGTTTTGAGGATTGAGAGGTGCGGCGATGCGCGAAAGCAGATTCGTATCAACAAGGATACTCATTCGCGTCCGTCGTAAATGGTTTCCCGACTATCGTCAATAACATGTCCTTCGGGAAGGTGTTCGACGCCCCACTGACGCATGACGGTTACCCAACGGTCCCACGCAACGACCCGTTGATTGGGCGTTGAGTCATCCGAACTTTGCGTAGCAGCAAGCTCCTTATCCACTAACTGCTCGATGTACGCGGAGACATCTTTGCCAGCGGCGGCGGCCCGCCGCTGAAGGCGTTTCTCGTGGTCAGGGTTGAGTGAAATCGTCACATGCATGATGAACCTGCTGGTTATCATATCACGATTTAGAGCGAGAGAGATGCGAAATCCGCGGATCGTTTCGCCCCCGGGTCCACACATTGATGAACGTCATTGTATAGCGTCCGAAGATAACAATGATGGCGGTTCCTGTGGAACTGGTGCCGAAAGTCCAGAAATTGATCGCGCGGAAGGTCGGCTGAGTCGACGCTCGGGCTTGTGGCGGATGATTAACTCTTGTTCAATCGCTGCATGGCAGTCGCCGCGTCCCGGCAGAACCGCTCAAGGCGCGAACGGTCGATTTCGCCGAGACTGTGCGTGAGGTGATTCAATCCCCGCTCAAAGAAATCGGCGGCAAGTCGATCCGGCAGAAAAAACTCGTAGTATTCCACGCCGAGCGCCGTGGCGATCCGTTCAATTGCGTCGAATGACGGCGTTTTTTCACCGCGCTCGATGCTGCCGATGTGCTTGTAATCCAGCTTCGCCGCCCGGCCCAACCGTTCCTGCGTCATGCCGCGCGCTTTGCGCATTGCCCGCAATTGCCGCCCGAACATTTTCGCCAAGCCATCCATCGCGTTCCCTTCAGCACGGAGATTGTGGAAGGGAACCGGACGGTCTAAACCGTCTTATTTACGTCATATTCACTTGAAATTGCTGTCCTATAGACGGTATTTTAGCCGGACGATCGGTCTGTCTGGCCTGGCAAGGGGCCGTCACGTCTTGGCCGGGCATCGGCTGGCCACGGGAATTGAGGAAGAAAGCAGGAGAACGCATGACTCGCGCAATCCGCTCCACTGGGTTGGTAATAGCGGCGGTGGTCCTTGGGACGGCTTTATCGCAAGTGCCGGCGCAGCAATCGACCGTCCGCGGCGTGGCAGTTGTCGCCGACCTGCACAACCGGGAGCACACCGACACGCTAATCGTCATTCACAATAACGGGATCGACTCTCCCGTCGCCAACTATCACGGCTTCCGTACGGACGAGCCGCGACTCGTGGCGTCAAACGGGGGCCGAAGGTTCGAGATTTACAAACGAGGCTCGCTGAGGCTTGCCAAGGAACTGTGGGGCAAACGGGATGTTTTCTGTGCCCACCCCTTGTCGCCGGAAACCCCTGCTTACGTCGATTTCTCGAAGATAACCCAGTCGGCCAGCGGAACCCTCATCCTGTATTTCCACAACTTTCCCACCGGCGACTGTGACGCGAACGTAAAGGTTGACGGCGCCCAGTTCACACATCTCACCGTCGGCGGCGATGAATGGAAGACAGTGCGTGTTCCCTTCCGCCAGAACGGCGTCGGCATCGAAGTGCGTGCGACCGGCTGGTGGAACGAACATGCGTTTATCACCTACGAGATCGGTGTGGGTGAAGGCGCCCTCGCTCAGAATCAACCCGCTCGTGTCGGTGATTCGAACTTCGGGACGGGTCGGCCGGCAGCGGATACGGCAGTTGCAAACAAGGGCAAAGGGCCGGCAGGAGTGCCCAACCGAGATTCCGCGGATTCGGTACTCGTCCCCACAAAAGCGTCGTTCAAAAAAATAGACCCGTACGAAATCAAACTGAATTCCCAACAACTCTGCACGCTCGTGCTGACCGCGTTTTCCGGAAGCGCTCTCGCAACCAGTGATCCGGTTGGGCTAACGGGTGGCACGACCGTGGACGCGAAAACGATCTTCCCTCAACTTTTGAATACTGGAACTTATTTGGTTTATGCCGTGCCGAAAGGCAAAGCACTGGCAGAATTTGAGGGCACGCCACTGGTGTTTGAGGTTCGCGGCCAGAGGAACGATGGTGCCAATCCGACCGTCACGTCTGTCCGGTCGCTGGAGTACGCCGTGATGCAGACAGCTAAAGGCGCGCTCAAAATAGTCTTCTATTACGACGTAGCGCCTCTGACCACTGACAACTTCCTTAAACTCGCATCGAGCGGCTTTTACAATAATCTGACGTTCCACCGAATCATTCCCGACTTCATAGTCCAGGGCGGTGATCCGCGCGGCGACGGCACCGGCGGCCCAGGGTACAGCATTCACGACGAGTTCAATGACCGGCCCCACGAGAACGGTGTTATTTCAATGGCCCGCAGCAGTGAGCCAAATAGTGCCGGCAGTCAATTCTTCATTTGTCTCGATTACTCCCAGACTGCAAGTCTCGATCACAAGTATACCGCCTTCGCCAAAGTCGTGGGCGGAATGAATGCGGTAAAGAAGATCGCGCACAGCCCGCTTCTCGATGCGCAAAAAGGCACGCCGAGAGAGCGTCAGTTCATCGAGAAAGTAACGGTCAGGCCGGTGACCGCTCAAGATAATCCATACGCGAGTGGAACTAAGGACATCGGAAATCCGAAGATCGCCGATCTTGTCAATGTTCGGGAAGCGGTTGAAAAGTCTTGTTTGGCCAAACTCGCTGCGCGCGCCGATTATCAACTCGCAAAATGTGTGCTTGCGCAAGCTGACGTGCGACTGACAAGCGCGCGAGCGGACGGCACGGCGCAGGAGAAACTATCGGCAAGCCACGATTTCGTGGCCGCGCGTCTGGTGGTCGCCAAGATGGAGAAGGACGCGCTTGATGGCGACCCAAATGTTGTGACGGCGCGGGCTGATGTTGCTGATTGGAGGGAAGCCGGGGTGGAAGAAGAAGCTGACCGCCAGGCATACTTGGCGAGGGCTACACAGGCGGCTGTTGCTGCCCAAAAGGCAGTAGCAGAACGAGCGACAGCGCCCGCACGCGTCCCCGCCGTGCGATCCGTTGAAGTATGCCCTCGGTGCGCCGGTATTGGGAAGATTCACAATTTCCGGACCGGCACCACCGAGTCAATGCATCACATGGGGATATACGACTACGACGGATGGGACACATGCTCAGTCTGCGGCGCGTCAGGAAGACGAACCCGCTGATCCAACAGGAAGGAGACCATAATGAACAACATTATCCGTTTCGTTAGGAAGAGCTTCTTGCTTGCCGCGGGAATTTGCGGCTGTCTCGGGGCGCTGTCGCGTGCGCCTGCACAAACGCCTTCGCCTGGCAGTGTTGTATTCATCTGCGATGGCAGTGAAACCTCGGAATCCACCTGGATCGCGCTGCAACAGGAAGTCCGGAGCCAAATTCAGTCGTTGAAGGCGGACCAGACATTCGACGTCCTGATTATGCATGGTGGCCTCATCGAGAAGCTTGACGATTCACTGGCGCCAGCGGATGCACGCCACAAGCTTGATGGCAAGAGCTTAGTCGCCAAATCATTCCGCCGCGGACAAGCCGATGTTTTGGCCACCATTCAAGCGGCTATCGAACTGCGCCCGGACGAAATACGTGTCTTCATCGCGGCCTCAACTCCGCAGCTCGCGCAGGTTCGCGCGCGTGCCGCCGCACTTGCAACGTCTAAGAAAACTCGGATCGAAATTGCAACCGTGGGAGATGTCGTTGCTGGCCCGGCTGGCATAGAGACCAATGCGCCGGCCACTTCCGCATCTGTCCGAGGCAGTCCAGGCTATGTCGGCGCGGCCACGCAGCCGTCGTTGCCTGACGGGGTGTCGGCGGTGTCGCAAACGCGCCGGCAATTGCTCGACTCATTGGAATCTCAAATCTCTGAGGGTACGAAGCAATTGCAACGGCTCAAACCCGGATCGCCGGAGCGGCAGGCTGCCGCCAATACCATTCGATCTCTCCGTGCCCAGAAGGATGAGGCTGAAAAGCTCACGGACGCACAGATCGCGCAAATGATGAGTGATGAAGCTGCCGCGCGGACACGACAACAGGCCGAGACGGCTACCGCCGTCGCACGCACCCGTGCCGCCGCCTTTCCCGGATGGGATGGGCCGTGGAAGCGCTGCCCAATCTGCGATGGAACCGGCCGGGACGCAGACGCTGAGCGCAAAGAGAACATGCAACGGGTGAGCGTGGTGGGTTCTATGACCGTCGGGACCAATGGCATCACGAAGATTCCCACAGCCCGAATCGCGTGCCCGCTCTGCAAAGGGATCGGCCAGGTGCCGGACACACGATGATGCGGTGCCGCCGCTCAAGGCGAGAGGGCCGGAGCAAACATGTCAATACGCTGCTCGAACTGTGGCAAGGACATCCCGTTTAGCGGGAACGTATGCCCGTGGTGTCATGCGGATAAATCGGCGGATCAAGCATATTACACGGCTGCTATGGTGGTACTCGGTGCTGGCGCGCTGATCGGCTACTGGATTAATGATATGATGGGAGTTTTCGCGGGTCTGGCTATCGGTATCATTCCGGCCGCCGCCCTAGGGTTTGTTGCGTATGCAGCGGTAAGAAAGCAACAGGCGGACGTCAAGAACGCCCGCTACAAGGGGCCGAGTGGAACCCACCCGCCCGCACACTCGCGCGTGGTCGGTTCTGACGAAAAATTATGCCCGTTCTGCGACGAAACGATCAAAATCGGCGCTAGAAAATGCCGGTTTTGCGCAGAACTGCTCGAATGAGCGTGCAGTAGGTAGGTGAAAACCAAATACGGTCTCTTGGATAGAACGCCGGCGGGTGATCGCGCAAGAGCATCACCGGTCTCGTCAAACTTATCTTTATATGGCAAAAACTGCGAAAGTTGGGTTTTATGGCTATCTCGATTACCTGCCCTCAGTGCCAGACAGAGGCCGTCGTTCCAGATTCGGCCGCCGGTTGCAAAGGCACGTGCCGCGTGTGCGGGGGAATCGTGCGTGTCCCGCCGCCCAGGCGATTGTGCTCTTCATGCGATGCAGACATCTCAGATGCGAAGCGAATCAAGGACAACAATGGCAATTATTTATGCGAGACGTGCTGGGCAGATTTGCGGACGCCGCACCCTTCGTCCGTCGAAGAAATGGCGGAAATTCTAACGCGGGCGTTCCCGGCCGCGTCGGGGAAGGCGACAATTGAAACCACATGGAATGGGTCCAAATCAGTCCGCTACTCGTGTCCTAGCTGCGGTGTTGCCCTTGACTCACCACTCGACGAGGCTGGAAACC
Source organism: Tepidisphaeraceae bacterium (assembly GCA_036794395.1). Classification (GTDB taxonomy): domain Bacteria; phylum Planctomycetota; class Phycisphaerae; order Tepidisphaerales; family Tepidisphaeraceae; genus DASXMX01. Next base: position 5,987 of record DAIRGS010000381.1, read on the forward strand.
GTGAACAGTGTCCTCATTGTCAGCAGTTCTTCGTCGTGCCCGGCCAAGCAGAGCGTGAACGCCTCGACTCACAACACGTCAAAAAACAACAGCAACAATTCAGGGAACAAGTCGAAGCGGCGAAGCGAGAGACCATAACGCTAAGGAATTTAGCCCAGCAGACGAAACAATTGCAGGAGAAATACCCTGTAGTCCACCAAGAAAGCCGACCTTTGCGAGCAGAGCAGGCCCGACAAGACGAACGGCAGCAGGTAGAACAAGAAATGTACAAAACCAGCAGAAGCTGCATCAGCCTGTTTGTATGTCTGGCGACAGCACTGGTGTTGGGGTTCTTTATTGCGTTGTCGGGAATTCCGATTATCGAGGGACCGCAAAACCATAGAACGTGGACTGCGCTTGGTTATATTGACACTGCGCTTAGCCTAGGCCCTATTCAAGCGTGATTTTCTTTCCCGCGGCGTGAGCCGCGCACAAAAA
>DAIRGS010000382.1:0-1923 GCA_036794395.1 Tepidisphaeraceae bacterium
TCCACGACCGCACCGGTGCAATCCAGCCCGGTGGTAACTGCGACGGCTTCGGTCACGCCGACGATCTTCGTCGTCGGGGTTACCCAGATACCCATTGTTGATTCGGTGGGAACGTCGGATAAGTCGAAGCATCACCCGACAGTTAAACCGGCGATAAAGCCAAAGTCCCCGGCCCCACAGGTGCATAAGGCAATTGCGAAGAAGCACAAGTAAATCGGGATATGCCGGCTGCGCCGAATGTTGGGCAAGCTGGGAAATGATGGCGAAAGAGGAACGGGTACGAGTCATCGGGTATGCCCGTGGTGCCCCAAATTTAGTTCCACATCGCCTTCAATGTTGTATGATTGTTGCGACTCGGCACCGATCCATGTGAGTTAGACGCAGCCGCAAATCTCATGGGGCCGTGATCTGTAGGTACGGGAATTCGAGGGCGCGATGGGTAGAAAAATGCTGGGCGGTGGCCCATTTCGCGCAAAGACTGCGACGGGTGACAAACGCGCAAAGCGAATTGCGACGGCCAATGCAGTCGTTGCGTCCACCCATGTCGCGCACGTCTATGAAACCCTCGAAAGCCGCATCCATCTGGCGGCACATATCGCGGGCAGTTCAACCGTCTACTCTACCATTCAGGCTGCCGTTGATGCCGCTGTGCCTTCGGCAGTTATTACGGTCGACAGCGGGGTTTATTCCGAACTCGTTACAGTTGGTAAGTCCCTGACGATTCGTGGTGCTCAGGCTGGCATGGATGCCCGCACGAATGCACGCCAGGCAGGCGCCACCGAGTCGGTCGTCAATGGCTCTTCGGGCGGAAGCGGTCAAAGTACCGGCTTTTACATTATCGCAAATGATGTAACCATCGATGGCTTCACCGTGCAAGGCAATACAAGTCCAACGGTGTATGGCGCCGGCATCGTCATCGCCCCCAATAAGTTTGGAACGCACATCCTCGATAACATTGTGCAGACCAACGTCAGCGGACTGTTTCTCGCCAATTCCAGTGCCACCGATCCGGCGATCATCCAGTACAACGTTTTCGCCTCCAACAACAATAACGGTGACAATGGCGGCCGCGGCATCTACACCGACGGCGGCATCTCCGGCGTTGTTCTGACCAACGTCACGATTGACTCAAACTTCTTCATCCACAACCACGGCGGCGTCAACAGCAGTGGATTTGAGGCCGCCATCGCCCTCCAGGCCGGGTCGTCGGTCCAGTCCAATATCCGCATCACCAACAACACGATGGACGGGAACGGAAAGGCCCTCCTCGCTTACAACGCAAGCAATCTCACGATCCAGAATAACACCATCACCGATAGCTCCGATGTGGATAGCGGATCGCTCCGATTTGAAGGCGGCGTCACCAATGTGCTGATTGAAAGCAACAACATCTACAACAATCCCGCGCCTGCCATCCGCATCGACAGCAAAGTGACAGGCACGAGCAGCTCGGGATTCACGATCAATTACAACAACATCTATGGCAACGGCTACGTTGATCTGGCCAGTCCCCCGCCAACTATTCAGCCAGGTTCGGTCATTGTCGCATCCAGCACCTATACGGGCTCGTTCAACATTCAAAATAACTGGTGGGGCGCGTCGAATGGACCCGCCGGCGACTACGTGGGCTCGGGCGATGTCGTTCGTGCCAATGGGGCTTCGGTTACTTATCAGCCGTTCAACACCACGCCCGTTGTCGCACAGCAATCTCCTTTTACCGGCAAGGCGCAGACCGCCGACAGCCAGATCCAGGCCGTAACATTCGATCAAGGCGGCTCCAACATCGGATATCTTGCTGCCACATCCGTCAACGCGACGATGCCATATCGCGCGACCGGCGTCCCAACTCAAACAACCGCTGATCCCGGCAGTGCGTATGATGTCCCATACGATGTCGCGAATATGGCGGCCGGGCAAAGGCTT
>DAIRGS010000382.1:1933-6443 GCA_036794395.1 Tepidisphaeraceae bacterium
GGGCAATGGCTTGCCTACTCGGTCATCATTCCACTTTCCGGCACGTATCGAGTCGATTTCCGCATCGCCAGCGCCTCGGCCGGCGGAACATTTCACGCTACGATCGACGGCTCGTCTGTCGGCGGCACGCAATCTGTGCCCAACACGGGTGGCTCGCAAACCTGGCAAACACTCTCCAGCGGAAACTTCTCCGCGACAGCCGGCCAGCATTCGCTCAAGATCCTGTTCGATTCCAACGGCTCCGGGGGTTCAACTGTCAGCCTCCACTGGCTGACGCTGGTTACCGTAACCCCAGCCAATGTGGCGCCTGCCGCGCCCCTCAACCTCACCGCGATCCCGGTTACGTCGTCGCAGGTCGATTTGACCTGGAGCAATAACGCCGTCAATCAGACCGGTTTTACGGTCGAACGCTCAACGGATGGCGCCAATTTTGCCCTTCTGGCGACCTTGTCCGGCGGAACGACTGCCTACGCCGATCCCGGTCTTGCGCCAAGCCGCTCGTACTTCTATCGTGTCGAAGCAACCAATAGCGTTGGCGCTTCTTCGCCGTCCAATGTCGCGACCGTGACGACTCCGGTTCCTCCATCGGTCACACAGCTCAGCGATATCAGTTGGGTCAGCGCCACCACCGGCTTTGGTGTGATCCATCTCGATCAGAGCATCAACGGAAACCCGATTACGCTTCGCGGTACGGTTTATCCTCGTGGAATTGGAACCCATGCCGTTTCGCAGATCGTTTACAATCTGGGTGGAGCGTATAGCGGCTTCACTACCGATATCGGTGTGGACGATGAAGTGGCTAGCCCCGGTTCGGTTGTTTTCCAGATCCTCGGCGATAACAATTCTGTTCTCTACACCAGCCCGGTTTTGACCAAAGCGAGCGCTGTTGTTCACGTGAGTATCAGCGTGGCGGGCATGCAGCAGCTCACGCTTGTCGCCGGGGATGCCGGCGACGCAAATGCATTTGACCATGCGGATTGGGCGGGTCCGGTTTTGATTCAGAGCGCGCCGGTTGCTCCAACCAATTTACAGGCGTCGTCCGCCCCGAATCAGGTCAATCTGACCTGGACTGCCAGCCCTGGCGCATCAACATACAACATCTATCGCGGCACAACCGTCGGCGGTGAATCGGCTACTGCCATCGCCACCAACGTCTCGGTAACAAACTACTCAGACTCCAGCCTGACTCCTGGCGTCACATACTATTACAAGGTCGCGGCGGTTAACGCCGGAGGCGCCAGCACCCAGAGTAACGAGGCCTCCGCGGCCCCAACCAACTCCCAGGCACCCGCCACTCCGACAGGCGTTCAAGGATTTCCGGCAATTGGCCAGGTGTCCTTAAGCTGGCCCAACGTTGCCGGGGCGGCCTCTTACAAAATCTATCGCGGAACTTCAGCCGGCGGCGAATCTGCCACCGCCTACGCCATCAACGTTCCCCCGGGCGGCTTTATCGATTCCGGCATTACCCCATCGGTCACCTATTACTACAAAGTTTCGGCGGTCAACGCCTTCGGCGAAAGCGGCAAGAGCAGCGAGGTCGCCGTCAGCACTCTCCAGGCGCCGGCTCATATCGTGATTGTCATTGAAGAGAACAAGGACAACAGCAATATCGTGGGGTTCCCGACGGCGGTCTACATCAACTCCCTTTTCCAACAGGGAGCATACTTCTCGAACTATCATGCAGTGGCGCATCCCAGTCAGCCCAATTACCTCGCGATGTTCTCCGGCTCAGCTCAGGGTGTAATCGACGATACCGTTCCCGCGTTGCAATTTAACGGCCCCAATCTCGCCGCGCAGTTGCTTTCCGCCGGCCTCACGTTCACGGGCTATTCGGAAGATCTCCCCGCAGTCGGCTCCCTGGCAGAGACCGGCGGACCGCTCGATTCCATTGGCGTCCCTTCGTACGCACGCAAGCACAATCCCTGGTCGGATTTTTCCAATGCGCCAGGCTCGTTGAATCAACCCTTCACTGCCTTCCCAACTAATTTCGATCTGCTGCCTACGGTGTCGTTTGTCATCCCGAATCTCGACAACGACATGCACGACAGTAACGTCGCCACGGGTGACACCTGGCTTCAAAACAACCTGGGCGCTTATGTGACCTGGGCAAAAGCGCACAACAGCCTGCTCGTTCTCACCTGGGACGAGAACGGTACCGGGGATAGCGGCAATCAAATCCCGACCGCCATTGTTGGACAGCAGATTCGCCCGGGCACCTATTCCGAAAACACCGGCCACTACGGTCTGCTCCGCACCATCGAAGATCTATATGGCCTCCCGGCCCTGGGCGGCGCCGCCTCCGCCACCGCAATCCAGGATATCTGGAATAGTGTCGCGCAAGCCCCCGCGCCCCCGACGGGCCTCGTGCCAACCCCGGCCGTCAGTCAGATCACGCTCGATTGGCAAGGCAGCGCCGGCGCCACCAGTTACTCGGTGTATCGCGCGGTAACGCCCGGCGGGGAAGGCGGAACGCCTATCGCGTCAGGGCTTTCAACCACTCATTTCGTTGACAGTTCACTGACGCCAGGCACTACATACTACTATCAGGTTACCGCGGTCAGCGCGTCCGGCGAAAGTGGTCGCAGCACCGAGCTTTCAACTGCAACACTAAAAGCATCCCCCGCGTTTTCAGGATTGACGGCCTCTTCCTCACTGACGTACGGCACGACATCGATTACCCTTGGCGGCACGCTCGCCGCAGGTACGCTCATTCCCACTGGTAACGTCGTTGTCACGATCAATGGCGTGGGCACCAGCGCTGCGATCAACGCTTCAACCGGAGCATTTTCCGCCAGCGTGGACACTCATCTACTGCCGGCTTCGGGAACGGCTTACACGGTCACCTATTCCTACGCGGGCACTTCAAGCTACAACGCCACGTCCGATGCTACGCGAACGCTGACAATCACACCGAGAGCGCTCAACGTGACGGCTTCGGGCATCGCTCGCGTGTACGATGGCACTACGCTCGCAACCGTCTCGCTGCTCGATAATCGCGTGAACGGCGATGCGCTGACGCTGAACTATGGATCAGCCGTTTTCCTCGACAAGACCGCCGCCGCGGGCAAGACGGTCAATGTTACGGGGATCGCCCTCTCGGGGACCGCTTCTACGAACTACACCCTGGCGAACTCTACCACCGCTACCACCGCAACTATTAATCAGCTGCCTTTGACGGTGACCGCGGTTGGATCGAATAAGGTTTACGATGCGACAAACGCCGCGACCGTAACGCTCTCCGACAATCGCGTTGCCGGCGATACACTCACAGTCTCCCAGACCTCAGCGACGTTCCCCGCCAAGACCACCGGAACCGGTCTTACAATCACCGTCACCGGTATTGCGATCGCAGGCACCGACGCCGCGAACTACGCGCTGACAACCACCACTGCGACAGCCACTGCAAATATCACAGCGTTGGCGATCACCGGCAGCGTTACCGCATCGAGCAGGGTTTACAACGCGACCACCGCCGCCACGCTCGCAACACGAACTTTAACCGGGGTGCTGGCCGGCGATGCAGTCACTCTCACCGGTGGCACTGCCACCTTCGATACCAAGAACATCGGCATCGCCAAGACCGTCACCGCAACGGGTCTTGTCCTCGCAGGCGCCGATGCTGCCAACTACACGTTGAGCAATCCAACGAAAACCGCGACGGCCAATGTCACCGCAGCGTCTTTAAGCGGGACGATCGCGGCGTCGAACAAGGTGTTCGATGCAACCACTGCCGCCGGGATATCAACACGCTCACTGACCGGCGTGTTGGGAACCGACGGGGTCACGCTCACCGGTGGCGCCGCGACGTTTGATACGAAAAACGTCGGTACCGCCAAAACAGTTACCGCAACCGGATTCACGCTCAGCGGCGCCGATGCCGGAAACTACGCGCTATCCAATCCCACTCAAACCGCCTTGGCCAACGTCACTGCCGCCTTGGTTACCGGTACCATCACGGCAGCGAACAAGATCTACGACGCCACCGTCACCGCCACGCTCGCGACACAGACATTGACCGGCGTGCTGGGCGGCGATGTGGTCAACCTCACCGGCGGAACCGCTACCTTCGATACGAAGAACGTCGGCGTCGCTAAGACCGTAACAGCGACCGGCCTGACCCTCAGCGGAGCCGATGCGGGTAACTACGTTCTGGGCAATGCCACTGAAACCACCACCGCCGACGTGACAGCCGCGTCGCTGACCGGCTCGGTCATGGCATCGAACAAGATTTATGATGACACAATCGCCGCGACGCTCTTGACCCGATCGCTCAGTGGAGTCCTTGGCAGCGATGTGGTCAGCCTCGGCGGTGGCAGTGCTTCTTTTGACACAGAGGACGTGGAAGCCGGTAAGACCGTCACTGCAACAGGCCTGGTCCTCTCCGGAGCCGATGCCGGCAATTACCTGCTGCTCAATCCCACCGAGACAGCGACGGCCGATGTGATCCCCGCACCGCTCACCGGCAGCATCACCGCCGCGAGTAAGACGTACGACTCGACAACCTCAGCGT
>DAIRGS010000067.1:0-25839 GCA_036794395.1 Tepidisphaeraceae bacterium
ACACTGGAAGTCATTGGTCTAAACATGACTGCGCCTCTTCTCTACTCGACGTTAGAAGTTCTTCTCCCATGTCACTTGGAAGGCGATGGGCGGTTTGACATAAGTTCGATGCGTACGTGGAAGAAATGGACCGCGGATTTCGCGGATGACGCGGATGAGATAGGCGATCCTTGTTGCCCGGAAAATCCGCGTACGCCGCGAAGAATTAAATGGTTGGCAGTAAAGATGAAACTCAAATACAGTAAGAGTTAAATGGCCATCTCCTCTTATCCGAGTCATCCGAGTCATCCGAGTCATCCGCGTTATCCGCGTTATCCGTGGTTCATTATTTCTTATCTGTGTCCATCTGTGGCAATTCATTTCTTCTCTGCGTTCTACGCGTCTGCTCCGAAAATGGCTCTGCGGTGAATCCTGAATTTTCGGGACTAAATGATCGTGCGTGATTCCGCGCCGTGGGTGCAGGCCTGGAGGCCCGCACCACAAGATGCCTGCGCTGCGTGGAGGCTTGTACTGGGCAGATGGAAAGGAGTCGTTTTTGATCTCGGCGCCAGATGGCGTTTTATTGCGTCCATAAGCCTTGAAAAACAGCAATCCGTGAGAGGGACGGCGCCTGGAATTCCCCCTCACCCCAACCCATCTCCCGAAGGGAGAGGGAGCAAGAGGGCGCGCCTCCCGATTAGCCCAGGCCTGCACCACCATGATACACGAATCGCGCACGCGCATTTAGCTTACCGTGAGGTATTGCACGCTGAACAGCTTTTGGTCATCAGTCCAGACCTGGTGGACGATCCAGCCGCTGGCGGCGGCGAGGGATTCGAATTCGTCGAGGGTATATTTGTAGGAGCTTTCAGTGAAGATCGTTTCGCCGTCGCGGAAATGAAATTGGGCACCGCCGGCGCGGACGGTTTGGCGGGCCTGGCTGACGAGGTGCATTTCGATTCGGCCGAGGCGGGGATTGTAGAAGGCGTAGTGGGCGAAGCGATCCACCGCGAAGGCGCCTTCGAGTTCTCGATTGATGCGGTGCAGGAGGTTGAGGTTGAAGGCCGCGGTGACTTTGGCGGCGTCGTTGTAGGCCGCGTGAAGGACTGCGGGGTCTTTTTTCAGATCGACGCCAATTAGCAATCCTCCGCCTGGGCCGCACCGATGGGCGGCGGCGCGCAGAAACGATCGGGCATCGTATGGTTCGAAATTCCCGATCGTGGAGCCGGGGAAATAAACCACCGTGCGACGGGCTCCATCGCAATCGGGGACGGAAAATGGGCGGGTGTAATCGGCGCAAACCGGGAGCACGTTCAGGTTTGGATAGCTGGCCGATAGATTTCGCGCGGCTTCGAGAAGATGTTCGCGGGAAATATCCAATGGCACGTACCCGCTGGGTTCGTGCAACGCATCGAGCAACAGGCGGGTTTTGAGACTGCTCCCGGATCCATACTCGATCACACGACAGTGGGGGCCGAGGGCGGTCGCCATGTCCGAGGCGTTGGCCAGGAGTATCTCAAGCTCGGCGCGGGTCAGGTAGTATTCGGGGAGTTCGCAGATTTGATCGAAGAGTTGGGAGCCGTGCTGGTCGTAGAAAAACTTGCAGGGCAGAGTTTTTCGCTTCTGGCTCAGGCCAGCGATGACCTGGGAGCGGAAGTCATCGCGCTTGGGAGAAAGATCGTGAAGCCGGGTGGGGCGCGCCTCGGGCTCTGCGCGGCGATGGCCGGCAACCTGGTCGTTTTTAGTTTGTGTGATCACGTATTACTTCCCTTAAGAGCCTCTAAACATCTCGAGCGAGCCTGAACCCCATGAACTGCCAGCGGGCGTCAGGGGGGAAAAAATTTCGGTAGGTCGGTCGGATGTGGTTCACGGGTGTCGCGCACGATCCGCCTCGGAGCACAAACTGGTTGCACATGAATTTTCCGTTGTACTCGCCGAGCGCGCCGATTGCCGGTTGATAGCCCGGATAGGCCAGATAGGCGCTGCGGGTCCATTCCCAGACATCGCCGAACATTTGGGATAGGTGCGTGGACGGACGCGGCTCGGCGGGAGCCTCGCACTCCCGGGCGGTGGTCAGGGCCTGGGGCTGATAGCGTTCGCTCTCGACGAAGTTGCCTTCGATCGCCAAGCCGGCCGATGCGGCTTCCCATTCGAATTCGGTTGGCAATCTTGCCCCGGCCCATCGGGCGTAGGCATCGGCCTCAAAATAGCTCACGTGACATACCGGCTCGGAATCATCGACCTGTCGCAATCCGGCGAGCGTGTGGTTCTGCCACTTGCCGTCTTGCTCGATCCAGTAGAGGGGCGCGTTCCACTGTTCCTGCTGCACGGTCGCCCACGCAATCGACAGCCAAAGATCTGGGCGTCGATATCCGCCGTCGTTGATGAATTGTTTGTATTCGCCGTTGGTTACGGGGCGCGAGGCCAGGGCAAAGGACTCGAGGAAGGTGCGATGGCGGGGGGATTCGTTATCGAAGGCGAATTCGTCGCCAGCGTGGCCTACTTCGTATATGCCTTCGTCGAAGCCAACCCAGCGCATCGGCGGGACATCCACCGCTTTAGCCTCGGGTCGGGCGAGGTAGGCGGGGCGCATGGGGTTGACCCAGAAGACGTGCTTGATATCGGTGAGCATCAATTCCTGATGCTGTTGCTCGTGATGAAGGCCGATTTCAATCACGCCGCGTAACTCGGCCGTTTGCGCGGTTCCGAGGCTTGCCAGCAATTGCACCATCGCTTCATCAACGTGCTTGCGATAGTCGTACACCTGGGCGACGGTGGGGCGGCTGAGCAAGCCGCGATTCTGCCGACAGTGCCGATCACCCACGGTGACGTAATAAGAGTTAAATAGGTATGCGAAGTGCGGATCGAACGGCTGATAATTGGGAAGGTGGGGCGTGAGGAGAAACGTTTCGAAAAACCAGCTCGTGTGGGCGAGATGCCATTTGGTTGGGCTTACATCGGGCATCGACTGCACGACGTAGTCCTCGGCCACGAGCGGTCTACATATCAACTCCGTCTGTTTGCGAACGGCCAGGTACCGCTCCACCCAATCGATAGTCGGTGCCTCCATGCGCCGCGGCTGCACAACCGATCTGCTTTGGTGACCCAAGTCGCGACCTCGCTTTCAATAGGCAGGATGATCTTAGGACGGTCGTCCGGGCAACTGTCAAAATGCCGCCGTTTTCAAACTCATTTGCTTCGGGTCAATCAAACAGGCAAAGTGGGGCGGATGATAGGTTTAGACGGGGGTGCAAGACGTCGGGGGCGATCCCTTTCTCACTTCGGTGGATCATTTGGCAAGTGCGTTCTGTCGAGCAAAAACCCCCCCTCCCTACCCTCCCCCGGCGTACCGAGGGAGGGAAAATGCTAGAAGAAGCCTTTGCGTTCGGCACGATGATTGCTCGGTTGCTCGTTCTCAGGAGTATTGACTATGGCACACGTGATTCGAGGAATGGCGGCGGGGTTATTAGCCGGTTGTGCGGCTTCGTGGATGATGAATGCGTTTGCGAAGGCGCAACCCGTCCATCCGATGCCGCGACAGAAGGACTCACCTCGCGGCGGTAAGTCGGCGGGGGGTCAAGCGGGTAATGGGCGGCGGGGCGAAGCGTCAAAAGAGCAGGAAGGCGAAGAGGACGCCACCGTAAAAACTGCTGTGGCGGTATCCCGCAACCTGTTTGAGCATGAACTGTCTACCGCGGAAAAACGAATCGCCGGTCCCGCGGTGCATTATGCTTATGGCTCGATGGTGGGCGCGTTCTACGGCGGCGTCGCTGAGCTTTTGCCTGTGACGGCGGCGGGGTTTGGGATGCCGTTCGCTATTGCACTGTGGCTTCTGGGCGATGAGACTGCCGTCCCGGCCCTGGGGCTTGGAAAGTCTCCGACTGAAACCCCGGTGGACGCGCATGCTGATGCGTTGGCGGCCCATTTGATGTATGGCGTGACGACGGATGTGCTGCGGCGGGTGATTAAGCACGTGATCTGATTTTCGGCTATTGGGGCTTTTGGATCCGCAGACCGCGCGGAACAAATAACCGGCCGAACAGGTCAAAGGCTCCCTGCACCGCCAGCGCCATGATCGCCGCGGGAATCGCGCCCTCCAATATCAACCTGGTATTGTCGAGGCGAATTCCCGTGACGATCGGCTGGCCATATCCACCGGCGCCGATTAATGCGCCCAGGGTTGCTGTTCCCACATTGAGCACGGCGGACGTCTGGATCCCGGCAAGGATCGATGGGGTCGCTAACGGTATTTCGACTCGCATGAGGCGTGCGAGCGCAGGCAATCCGAGTGTTGCGGCGGACTCGCGGACCGCAAGGGGAATCCCCAACAAGCCGGCATGCGTGTTTCGTACGATGGGCAGCAAGCTGTATAGAAAGAGGGCGGCGACGGCCGGCCGCCATCCGATGCCCAATACCGGCAGCATAAACACCAGCAGCGCGAGCGAGGGAATGGTATAGATGGCCGCGATGACGCCAATGATGACCTGGCCCGCCTTCGTGTATTGTGCCGCGACAACACCCAAGGGAATAGCCACGAGGATTGCCGCGAGCAGCGAAACGCTGACCAATTCCAGATGCTCAAGTGTTCGCAGTCCGAGGCGCTGCCAGAATCCCGCAACCATGGATCGCCCTTCAATCCCCAGGGTCTTGTTCAAGAATCCCGCGGCCACCGCGGATTCCGGCGACTTCTCAATCTTCGCGGCGGCGTTCATCGCGATCATCCGCTTCTGATCGATCTTCCCTTCCAGATCGCGAAGCGCCTGCACGGCCTTTGGGGCACGATCATTCAAATCCGCGCGATATAGGAACACTGCCTGATATGAGGGGAAATGATGCCGGTCATCGTCCAGCACACGTAATCTGTAATAGTCGATTTCGGGGTCGGTGGAATAAAGATCTGTAACATCGATCGAGGCGCCATCCAGTGCGCGGTAGGCCAGATCGTGCGTTAACCCCGTGACGCTCGCGTGGGTCATTCCATACGCCTTGCGAAGGGCCGGCCATCCATCTCCGCGGTCGAGAAATTCGTTGCTGAAACCGAGGCGTAACTGGGGATGGGCGGCAAGATCCGTCAGCGTCGTGATCCCAAGTCGTTTGGCGGCATCCTCTTTCATTCCCAGGGCGTAACTGTCATCAAAACCCAGTGGTGCGGTCATGATCACGCCTCTGGCCGCCAGCGCCGCTTGGAGTTGGTCGGGAGTTTCGATTTTCTGATTGGCGAAGATTTCGTTGGTGAGGGTGCCGGTGTATTCGGGGTAGGCATCGATCTGTCCGTTCACCAGCGCGTCCCACACCAGCCGGGTCCCGCCGAGTTCACGTCGATGAGAAACGTCGACTCCCTTGGCGTCTATGAGTTGTGAAGCAACTTCTCCCAGGATCACCGACTCGGTAAATGCTTTCGAGGCGATCGTGACGTGGGAGGGTTTGGAACAAGATGAGAGGGCGATTGTCAGTAGGGCAAGAAGGGGAGGGTAATGACGAAATTCGAAATTCGAATGACGAATCAAATTCGAAATTCGAATGACGGAATGACGAAACGAAGACGAACGCGACCTGCGCCGCGCGATGCGATTTTTCTTTGTTTCGTCATTCGTCATTGATTCGCCCGCCCTGAGGCTCTCGAAGGGTCATTCGAATTTCCCACTCCCACACGCTGCGCCGCCAAAAAACGGCCCACAAATTCTTCCGAAGGACGTTCAACCAAATCCTTCATCGTCCCCTTCTGGACAATGCGCCCATCGCGCATCAGCACGATCTCATTGCCGAAATAAGCGGCTTCGACGATATCGTGGGTCACCAGGACAACGGTTTTTTTCAATGTTTGAAAGATTTGTTTGAGGTCGGTTTGAAGATCGAAACGCACCATTGGGTCGAGCGCGCCCAGCGGCTCGTCGAGCAGGAGCACATCGGGATCGAGCATCAGCGCGCGGATGAGCGAAACGCGTTGCCGCTGGCCGCCAGACAGTTCCGTGGGGTAGCGCGCGAGCAGTTCACCATGGAGCCGCACGAGCTCGACGAGCTCGCCAAGACGCTTTTGGATCTTGTCGGGCTGCTGCCCAAGATATCGCGCCATCAATGTGACATTCCGACCGGCTGTCAGGTGGGCGAATAGTCCGCCTTCCTGGATGACGTACCCCATTGATCGCCGGGCTTGCAGGAGGTTGGCGGTGGTCAGCGGCTCGTTGCGAAACATCACCTGGCCGGTGTCGGGCCGCAGCAATCCTGTCATCAATCGCAATACGGTGGATTTCCCACAGCCGCTGGGCCCGATCAGAACGGTGGTGGTTTCCGGCTCAACATGAAGATTAAACCCGCTTAGAACCTCCCGCCCGCCAAACGATTTTGATGCATCAAGTAGGTCGAACATGGTTTGGCAAAGTCTACGTCAGCGCATCCGAGGTTGCTAAGTTGCTTGGTAACGGCCGCACTTGGTTTCCAGATTCTTTCCGTCGAAATAGCACTTTTAATGTGTGGCCAGGTGACTTGTGATAGAATGTATGGAACTTTTAAGTGTGAGGTGGGTCCATGACGAATCGATTTCAAGCCGTTTTTGAAAATGGGGTGTTCCGTCCTGTAGAGGTGGTAACGCTCAAGGAAGGAACACGGGTCGAAGTCATATCCACCAACGAGACCCCGCTGAAGCCTCCGGGCCCATTAGTCGAGGCCATTGAACGCATCGCCGCAATGCCACTTCAAGGTCCGCGTGACGGGTTCTCCGGCGCAAACCACGACGACGTTCTATATGGCAAGGAGGGGGCCTGGTGAGTGTCTTTGTGGATACCGGGGCGTGGTTCGCCAGCATAGTTCCCGATGACCCGCGCCATCAGCGCGTTCTATCCTGGATGAAATCCAATCCGCTTCCCCTGGTGACGACCGATTACGTTGTCGATGAAACGCTTACCCTTCTCCGAGCACGCGGCGAACTCAATCGTGCTATTACCATGGGCACCCAGTTTTTCGACCACGACGTTGCCAATGTTTTTCCCATCACGACGGACCATGCCCGTAAGGCGTGGAATCTGTTTCGACAACAGCCGCAACGGCGTTGGAGTTTCACCGACTGCACAAGCAAAGTGATTATGGATGAACTTCACATCCGCAAGGCGCTTGCGTTCGACCACCATTTTGAGGAATTAGGGTCGATAGAACTTCTGCCCTGACAGTCTGCCCGATGCAATTTGCCCTACGCGAGGATATCCCTCACCACGTTCCCGCGCACGTCCGTCAGCCGGTAATCGCGTCCGGACGATTTGGATACGCCCATTAGATCGAACATGGCGGTGAAGTGTATGCCACGGCGAGCAGACCACGGTCCTGAACACCGATGTAAAGGAAGGGTTTATTCATTTTCGAATAATTCGCGCGGCAACCCACAGCGCCTGACGATTGAAGCAAGCGTGCCGATTCGAAGTTCGTTGTGGTCGGGGATGGGCACTGTGATCGTTCCGGAATTCGTTCGCAATTGAAGGATCATGTGACTCCCCTTTGTGCGAACGTGAACAAAGCCGTGGGACTCGAGAATGCGACGCACATCCCAGCCCGACATGCGGCGGAGCTTACCCAACACTGACCTCTAGACGTTCGACGTGGATCTCTCCGGGCAACATCTCGGCAATCTCCTGTGGACTAGCGGCCTCAAGAAACCCTTCCACCGCCTCCACTAAATTTTTCCGGGCTTCGTCAACCGTATCGCCTTGGCTTGCGATATCGAGTTCCGGACAAAGTGAAACGTAGCCATCGCCTTCGCTTTCGATCACTGCGGTCAATGTGTAGTTGCGCACCTCGACACCTCCATCAATTCATGTGTCGCAACACAGTATACACGGTGTTACCGGAATCGGCTCTACGTCAGGATATCCTTCACCACGTTCCCACTCACGGTCGTCAGCCGGTAATCGCGTCCGGCATGGCGGAATGTCAGCTTTTCGTGCCGAATCGCGGGACGTGAAGGATGGTCACGAGGAAGTCGTGAACGCGAGGTTAGTTTTCGGTGGGTTTGGCGAAGGGCAGGCAAAGTTTGCTGATATTTGCGCACAATCGAATTCCCGCCGCGGATTCCCTACAATCGCCCGTCCGATGTTGATCAAGCTGCTGAAATCGAAGATTCACAATGCGACCGTCACATTTACGGATGTGAACTATCACGGAAGCATCACAATTGATTCGGATTTGCTGCGCGCCTGCGGTTTACTGCCGAATGAGGCGGTGATAGTCGCCGACAGCGAGAATGGCAATCGATTTGAGACGTATGTGATTGCCGGGGAGAGCGGAAGCGGAACGATCGGCATCAACGGTGCCGCGGCCCGCCTGAGTAAGGTGGGTAACCGGGTGATCATCATGAGCTTTATTCTGGCAACACCCGATGAAGTTGGCAGGCACCGATCCCGCGTGGTTATTGCGGATGCCAAAAACAAAGCTGCGGAGGTTGTCGAACATTCCAGCAGCCTGGAGCGTTAGGCAAGTAGATCACGAAGACAGCGGAGGCGAGCGCGATGTTTCAAATCCTATTCCGACTCCCTGAGTTTTTGCCGATTATTGGCGGCGCGCCAATCTACGGCTACGGCGTGATGATGGTGGTGGGGTTCTTTCTCTCGATGGAGTTGGCGAAGTATCTGGCAAAGCGTTCTGGTCTGGATGCGGAAGTATTTGCCAATGCGGCGTTGATCGGTCTGGTCACGGGCGTTCTGGGGGCTCGGTTATCGCACGTATTGGAAAACCTGAGTGATTACACGCGAGGCGATCTGAGCGTTGGCCAAAACCTGTGGAACGCGGTCAATATTCGCAGCGGTGGGTTGACGTATTACGGCGGGTTCCTGCTGGCTTTCCCGGCGCTGATTGCATACGGGTGGTATAAACGCGTGCCGTTGCGGCTGGGGATGGACATCATCGCCCCGTGTTTGATGGTGGGATTGGGGTTGGGGCGAGTCGGGTGTTATCTGAACGGGTGCTGCTACGGGGCGGAAACGAATGTGGCCTGGGGCGCTCAGTTCCCTTATCGAAGCGATGCGTATCTGGAGCAGGTCAATCACGGGGAAATTGTTGTTCCGCCGGAATTGCTCAATGCCGCCGGCGTTCCCCGGACCATCGAAGACATCCGCCGTGATCGAACGATGTCCGAAGCGCAACGGGGAGACCTGGTTAAGCTGGCCCAGTCGCAACGTGCGCTTCCGGTGCATCCGGCGGAGTTGTACAGCACATTGACCGCGATGCTGATCGCGGGTTTCCTTCTGGCGTACTTCACGCTGCCTCATGCACCGGGCCGGGTGTTTGCGCTGATGCTGATGGTGGAAGGTGTCTCGCGATTCCTGCTCGAAACCGTTCGCGCCGAACCGGCGGGAACGCTTTTTGGGCATCATATTTTCGGGCCGCTTACTTTTGGCGAGGGGTTAAGCGTGATCATTGCACTGATGGGGGTGGCGCTGTGGTTTATCTTTGGATCGCGGCAGATTTGGGTTGAGCGGGATGGGATGGGAACGGTGATGGTGGCGTGAAGGTGGGAAAGGGGGATTCACCGCCGAGGGGAGGCGATCGTGGAGAGGGGACGATGCGCAGGCATTTCCAACATTTCGCGGTGTTGCATTTCGTTGCATGGCGTTGCACAAGGGAGGGGGGGGTTGGGGCCATTGTTGTCATGGAGTCCCCAATTATTGGATGGCGCCTGGTAAGGGGTTAGAGTTCGAGCGTCGCGATTGTGTTGTGGACTACGAGTCATTTGCCTATTGACGGTCGTTTCGATTTAGCGGTACCACCGGAAAACCGAACGACTTGGGTGAGGGAGACCTGAAGATTCGGTCGATTATTGTTACAAGCTTTTCAATGCACCACCATCCTGTAAGTGTAATCGGTATCGCAAGAAGAGGGAGCAACCAATAGAGCTGGGGTAATATTGGATACTCGGAAAATACCGTGAACATCAGCCAGCCGGCGAACCAAAACGACGCGGCGCAGCAGCCGGCGAGTACAATACCGGGGATCGTGCGCAACAACGCGGGAGCGAGGATACAAGCAAGCGCTACGGCGTAATCGAAGAATTGGAATTTCCATTCCGCGTTGGCGGCGGGGGTGGGAACAGACCCGTGTAAATGGATGTTGCCCTTGGCGATCTGAAGGTTGGATGATTCTAAACAGCAGGCGATTCCGCAGAAGATAAAGGCAATGCCGAGCTCCCAGGCGACGATTGTCCAGAAGGCGCGCGAGAGCTTCATCAGCGTAGTCTACTGTCTGGTGTCCTGTGGGAAACGCACCAGGGAGGTACTTCGACAACTGCAACTGCGGTTGTTGAGGGGGCTTCAGCCTCATGGCATAGAGGATCGGGCAAGGTCAGGCGTGGCCGGCGTGATTGATGGTATCGAGTGATTGGACGCGGCACGGGCGTTGCCGTTGGTGACGAATGGGTGTTAGTTTCAAAAGCAGAGGATGGCGTAGGACGACATGAAAAGAGAGGAATTGGTGAATCGGCATGCTTCTGGAACCGAAAGAGCTTGTTTTATTCTTCAGACTCCATCGGTCGCTGATGTTTTTTGTAAATCAGAGGATGCAGGTGCTGCCCGGCGGCGCGGCAAATTCGGATGAGTATTCGTCTCTTCCGCCGTCGAGTCGGATCAAGGTGCATGAGGCGCTGCTGGGTCACATGGACCTGATCCGGAGCTTTGTTGATGAGAACCCGGCGGGGCTGACGGGGGACGATCTGGGGATTGTTCTTTCGTGGGAGCATTTGGTCCGGGGCAAGTTCGTCGTTTTTCGAGAGCTGGCGAAGTACACGGTTTTTCTCTCGACCGGGGAATCGCCGGTTGCGTATGGCGTGGTGGCATTGGCGCAGCCATTTGAGGAATTGATCGGCCCGTATTTGCCGGTGATGGTGCAGACGGTTCTTTTGCCGTTCAAGAACCGGATTGTTTATGACGGGCTGATGTCCATCTTCAACATTTCGTTTGGGCCTGGCATTCGACGGGGTTTGAACGAGGATTTTAAGCAAGCGAAGGCACGGCACGGGATTGTTACGTCTGTGCCGATGTCGGAGGCGCCGATCCGCGCCAAAGCGCGGAAGCCCAAGCCGATCGCGAAGCCACCATCGAAGAAGGATGCGGCGGAGCTTGTGCGGGCCATCAATAGCATGATCGACATATTCTGCGGTGAGCATCTGAACGGAGAATACGCCGTTTTGTGTCACAAGCTGGCCGAGAAGCTGGCGCGTAAACGACCGTCGCCCTTGTTGACCGGGAGCGTCCAGGCGTGGGCGAGCGGCATTGTGCGCACGGTGGGGTCGGTGAACTTTCTGCACGATAGGAGTCAGAAGCCGCATATGCGGCTGGGTGATATCGACGCATGGTTCGGAATTAGCGAGAGCACGGGGGGGGCGAAGCAGGCGGCGATCCGCAAGATGCTCAAGATTCACCAGCTTGACCCGAACTGGACGTTACCGAGCCGGTTGGCGGACAATCCGAGGGTGTGGATGATTGAGGTCAACGGGTTCATGGTGGACATTCGCGATGCGCCCAGGGAGGTGCAAGAGATCGCCTTCAACAAGGGGTTCATCCCATACATTCCCGCGGATCGATGAGGGGGGGTGAGCATCGGCGACGAATGGGAGGGGTGGATTTTCTTTCTTTTGAACACACCGGGAAAGGCGAACTTCATTGTGCGGGGGGCGTGGACATCACCTGAAGCAGGTTGTTCAGGTAGTCGAGGCCATCGACATCGAGCCATCAGATGAATGCCGGCATGAATCAATCGAGTGCCGCGTGGGAATGGAATCAGTTGGGGCGGTCGAAGGGTTGTGCCGGCAGATAAGGTTGCAGGCGTTCGCCCAGGTTTCGGAAGTCGATTGAGGCTTTTACCCAGTAGTCATTTGCCCCGCGCAACATCGCGGTCTGGCTGAACTGCGGATCGGCCAGAGCGCTGAACATAACCACCGGAACTTCGGCGGTGGTGGGGTTTTTACGCATTCTGGAGAGCACTTCGAGGCCATCAATGCCGGGCATCATCACATCGAGAATGACCAGATCCGGCTGATGGCGGGTGAGATAATCCAAGGCCTTTCCCCCGCTGTCTACGTGAGCCGCCTCATATCCGAGGTGACGTACGAGAAGCGCCAATAGACGACCTGTTCCGATGTCGTCATCTACTATCAGTACACAACCAGCCACGTAAACACTCTCCCACTTGGGACTGGAACAAAAGACACGCCCCCAAGCCCGCGCGACGAATCTAGCCAATCGGTTGCCCGAGGGTAATGCGTAAAATCTTTTATTTTTTCTGTCTACTAAGGAAATTCGGAAATCAAGGGGGATCTCAATTATGGGGCCGTCGGAACCCACCAGCTTGGGCCGTGAGCTTGAATAAGTACCAGCAATCCCACCAACACCGCCAACGCAATACTGTGAAAGAAAACGTATCGGAGAATTTTACCTTCGGTTCCGCGCTGGCCTGTGGCCACACCGGCCACAACAATACTTTGGGCGTCGATCATTTTTCCCATCACCCCGCCCGAGCTATTGGCCGCGGCCGCTAAGATCGGAGAGAAGCCGAGCTGGCCGGCTGTGATCTGTTGAAGGTTGCCAAACAGCACATTGGACGACGTATCGCTGCCAGTCAATGCGACACCCAGCCACCCGAGGATGGGCGAGAAAAACGGGAACAGGCTGCCGGTGCTGGCGAAGGCCAATCCCATGGTGGCATCCAGACCGCCATAGCGCGTGGTGAAACCGATGGCCATCATCGCGGCGATTGTCAATAGCGAGATACTGACGCGGGCAAAAGTCCTGGCGAACAATCGTGCCAGCTCAAAAGGTGTTACACCCAGCAACAGTCCGGAAATAATTCCCGCCACCAGCAGGCTCGTGCCGCTGGCCGAGAACGGATTGAAGAGAAAAAACGCGTCTTCGGGGCGGCTTGTGGCGACAACCGGGGGAGCGCGATACACCGAGCCGTGCAAAAGTGGAATCGCGTACTTCTTCATCCAGATATGATCGAGCCCGGCTTTGAATGAAGCGCACGCGAATACGAGAACTGAAACGATCACCCACGGCATCCATGCAATGAGCATTTGACGCCCGGCGGGTCGATCGGTGGAGGAGTTGTAAGACAACACGGGCTTTTGCAAAACCGCTGTGCTTGACTCCGGGATCACTGGCTCAAATCCGCGCCCCACGGAGTTGTCCGGCGAAGGCTTAGCCTCCGAATCATCATGATCAAACCGCCAGGTATCTCGCGGCTGCCAGAACCGGAGCAAAACCATCAGCGAAGCAATCGACGCCAGCGAGGCGGCGATATCCACCAGCCGCGGCCCGTGATAGTTGCTGACGCCAAACTGCACCACCGCGAAGCTCAAACCCGCCGTGAGGCAGGCCGGCCAAACTTCCAGCATTTTCCGCCAGCCGCACATCGCCCAGATCAGCCAGAAAGGAATGATCAGGGAGAAGATCGGCAATTGGCGGCCGACCATCGCGCCCAATGTTTCGGCGGGAATGTTTGTCACTGTGGCCAGCGCGGTAATCGGCGTGCCCAGCGCGCCGAATGCAACTGGAGCCGTGTTGCCAATCAATGCGATGCCGGCGGCCTGAAGTGGCTTGAATCCGAGGCCGATCAACATCGCGGCGGAAATGGCGACCGGGGTTCCGAAACCCGCCGCGCCTTCAATAAACGCTCCGAAGCTGAAAGCGATCAAAATCGCCTGAATTCGCCGGTCATCCGCCAGTCCGGCCACGGATTGCTTCACGATCTCGAACTGGCCCGTGTGAACGGTCACGTCGTAAACAAAGATGGCACATAGCACGATCCATCCGATCGGGAACAATCCGTAAGCCGCACCGTTGAAAGCTGCCATCACCGCGAGTTTGGTGGGCATGCCATAAACAAAAATGGCCACCAACATTGAAGCCAGCAGCCCCGTTATCGCCGCCAGATATGCCGGCAGTTTGGAAAACGCGAGCAGGCCAAGCAATACGACGACAGGAGCCGCGGCGATCAGGGCTGATACGACCAGGCTTCCCGCGGGCAGGTAATGCTGCGTCCAGTTCATCGAGATTTCCTGTCAGCGCGATGCGCGCACGATGATTTGAAGATTCTCCGCGCGTTGAGCGCTAAAAACAAAACTGTTCACCGCGGAGACGTAGAGGACGCGGAGAATTCAGGAGAGAAGAACCCCCTCCCTAACCCTCCCCCGGCGTACCGGTGGAGGGAAAAGAAAGCTTCCGTCGCCGAAAACATCACGCATTTGCTTTCTCTGCGATCTCTGCGTCTCCGCGGTGAATCTTGTATTTTTCGAACTGACATCTTTGGACGAAGAACCGGTGCTTCCGCCCACGGCTTTCAAAGAAATATGCAATCACATGCGCTACTTCAGCGGAGCGGGCGTCATGCCTAGCAGTTCCGCGAGGAGCGCATCGGCGCCGTAAATATTTCGCAGCGATTCAATCACCGCCCGGCTGTCCACACTGACTGCTCGGGACTGAACATCTTCATAGGCGAAGTTCATTGCGACGCCCTGGCGGTTGGAATCGAAAATGATGCCGACCAGCTCGCCATTGCGGTTAACGACCGGGCTACCGGAATTGCCGCCGGTGATGTCGGCGGTGCTGACGAAGTTGAGCGGGGTCTTGAGATCGAGCTTGTCGTGGGCCTTGTGCCAGGAGTCGGGCAACTGGTAGGGCGGCTTGCCGTCGTGGCGTTGCTCGTGATCGAACGCGCCACCCATTGTGGTCATCGCGGGGATCTGCTCGCCGTCCTGCTCGTAGCCTTTCACCTGTCCATATGCCAGACGAAGCGTGCCGGTGGCATCGGGGTACAACTGCGATCCGTAGAGCGCGAATCGCGCAAGGTTGATCTGCGTGAGCGACTGCGTTTCGGGCTCTTCCACCTGCGACTCATACTCGCGGCGAAGCGATCGGGCATCGGGATCGATCGCCAACGCGAGCTTGATCATGGGGTCCTCGCTGGCTTTGATCGCCGAGGCTCCGCCCTCCAAAAGGCGCTTTCTTTCCGCGGCATCGGCCAAGTGTGACCCCGTCACCAGTTCCTTGGCCCGATCTTCCGGAGACTTGCCGTCCAGGATCTTCCTGGACAGCGCCGAATTGGCGGGCATTTTGGCGGTCATGAACTTCAGCGATTCGGTTAGCCGGGTGACTTCCAGTTCAGGATAGATGGGCACTTCCGCCAAGAGACGGTGTTCGAGGGGTCCGCGCTTGGCCTGGGTGTACTCGGGAAGTCGATCGGCATCGGGCTTTGCCGACTCGGCGGGCAGCCGCACCAGCGTCCGGGCATATCCGAATAGAGACGTTGAAAACGCCCGGCCCTGCTCGGCAAACGCATAAGGCAACAGCAATCGGGCGCGTTGTTGCTCGGCGCTGGCGGCCTCATTCCACGCCGAGTCGAAGTGGCTCATTCCCTTGCGCTGGTGCAACTGCTCCCGCATCGCCGACTCTTGCTCGGACTTGCGGGCCATCAGATCCGTCTTCAAGGCGGCCAGCCGGGGGCGGAGCGCTTTAAGCGAATTCTGAATGCCAAATAAATCCCTTTGCGCCTGACGGCGTTCCTCGGGACCTTTTTCCGAGTACGCCAGCAGCACGCGCTCCTGACGTTCAAGCCCATCCAGCGCCAAAGGCAGACTCAAGTCTCGCATCGACTTCAGCGCCGACACGGGCAGCAGACGGTCGGTTGTGCCTGGGTTGCCACTGACGAAAATCAGATCGTTCTCCCGCACGCCCTGGGTGGAAAGTCGAAGATAATGCTGCACGCGGGCCGGCTTGTCGTTTTCGTAAGCGCGAAGAACGGTGATATCCAGGTCGTAGCGCGGATACTCGAAGTTATCGGGATCGCCGCCGAAGAACGCGACGGCCATTTCCGGAGCAAAGGCGCAGCGAACGTCGGTGAAACGCTTGTACCGGTACAGGTCGTACTTGGCCCCGCCATAAAGCGTGACGATGTTGCTTTGCAGGCCGGTTGCCTTCTGCGATTCAGATTCGATCCGCGCAAATACGGCGTTGCGCGCCTTCACGGCTGCCTCGCCCTTCAACTGCGAATCAACCGACTGATTGACCCGATCAGTCACATCCTCGATCGATTCCAAAATACTCAGCTCCAGCCCCGGCAGCTTAATTTCCTCCGCGCGTGTTTTGGCCAGGAATCCGTTGCTGACGTAATCCTTCCCCGGACCCGAAGCGTTCTGCAATCCACCGGCCGCGACATGGTGGTTTGTCAGGATCAGCCCATCGGGCGATACAAACGCGCCCGAAGCGCCAATTTTGATGGACGCCAGCTGAAGGTTATCGGACCAGGATTTGGTGACTTCGAAATTAAACAGGGTGCGCAACCGCCCGGCCGGCAGGTGGTTGTATGCCCACATCCCCTCGGCTGGCGCCAGAGGCAGCACGTTGGGTTTCACGTACGTGCGAGGCCCTATCGTTGAGTGAGCCCAGGGGAACAAATGGCCATTGCACCCCATCGCGCCGACCGCCAATGCAACCGTCGCCGCCCACACACTCCGTTTCACGCGCATGCCGTCTCCTCAAGGTTTTCCAAGCTGTCCATCCGGAACAGGTGGGGCAGATTCTATAAGAACTCCATCGCCCGGCAATCCGCAATCAAGCGCCATTGTGATTTCCTCCCAATGTCGCTTCCCCATCCATGCGCCTTCCATGCGCCTTCCCACATCGCCAAGCCCCCACGCCGGTGGCAGAGCCGTACTCGGCGCCGCCCCGGGTTCTCAGAGCGCTGCACGTCGCCTCTCAAGAACCTCACGTGGACCCATGCTCCGCCAACCGGACATCCTTGTCCATCCAAGCGAGCATTTAGCCGCTAACTGTGTTCCAATATCCAGCAACCGGCCAACGGAGTGTTCGATGATCCGGCCTCTTCGATTTACACCAATTATGGTGTGCATGACTTTGTTCGTTCCGATCGCACCGCGCGACGCCACTGCCGCCACGCCCGAACAGGTTAACCAGTCGATCGAAAAAGCGCGCCAATTCCTCCTCTCAAAGCGCAACGACAGCGGGACGTGGGAGGAAGTACCCAGACCCGACATCGCGGCTGAAAATGCGCAGGCGTCAACCAGCGGCCGGCAGTGGGGCGGACTCACGGCTCTGTCCACGTACGCACTGCTCGCCAGTGGCACGGATTGGCGCAGTCCCGACGTTACCCCGGCAATTGAGTTTCTCCTGCACGCAAATATCGAAGGCACCTACGCCCTGGGTGCCAGCTCGCAACTGCTGCTTTATTTGCCGCCGGACAAAGCACACAATTTACTTCGACACAACTTAGACAAGCTTTCGCACGGCATGCACCCGGCGGCGGGGGCGCCAGCGCGGTGGCCGCCTGAGGTGGGGTTCTACGGATATTGGACGGGCGATCTGAAGGGTACGCCCCTGCCGCTGATGGAGGCCGGCAGCAGCAGGGTGGGGCGTCCGCAGCCGGGGGATTGGTCCGATCGCAGCAACAGCCAGTATGGGGTGCTCGGGATGTGGGCCCTTGAACAGGCCGGGGCCGATATCCCGGCAAACTATTGGCGAACGGTTGATACGGCCTGGAAGCGCGCCCAGGACACCGGCAACGGCGGCTGGAGCTACCGCAACGCCGAGCCGAACGTAAGCGCCGCCATGACCGCGGCAGGCATCGCCACCCTGTTCATCACGCAGGATTACACGCTCGACGTCGATTTCTCCGTCTGTCGCGGCGGCATCAAAAACCCGGCGCTGGATAAGGGCATCGCCTTCATGGACCAGCACATGTTCGATGCCATGACCGGCAGCTACTACACGCTGTACGGCCTCGAACGTGTGGGCGCCGCCAGCGGCCGGAGATTCTTCGGCGGTCAGGATTGGTTTCGCCAGATCACCGATTTGCTCGTCAGCCAGCAAAAAGAAGATGGATCCTGGCACTCAGACCGCGGCGCGATCCCCGATACCTGCTTTGGCCTGCTGTTCCTCTCCCGGGGCCGGGCGCCGGTCCTGATGAACAAGCTCGATTACCAGCCCGACGACAAAAACCTCCCCCCGGAAATCTGGAACCAGCGCCCGCGCGATGTGGCCAACCTCGCGACCTGGTGCGGCCGGCAGCTCGAATCCTTTTTCAACTGGCAGGTGGTCGATCTCAAGCTTGCCTCCGATCAACTCCACGAAGCCCCCATCCTCTACATCGGCGGCAGCCGCTCGCTGAAGTTCTCCGACGATCAAAAGAAAACATTGCGCCAATATGTTTCCGAAGGTGGAATTATCCTGGGTAATGCCGACTGCGCGCAGTCGCCGTTTACCGACTCGTTCAAAAAGCTGGGCAAGGACCTGTTCCCCAGATACGAGTTTCACGATGTCCCGGCCAACGATCTGCTCTGGCGCGAGCAATACACCCAGTGGCGCACCAAGCCGAAAGTGCTCGAACTCACCAACGGGGCGCGAAAGCTGATGATCCTGATCCCCGAAGCCGATGCCTCACGTGCATGGCAAGTGCGGGCCGATCGAAATCGCGAACCCTTGCTACAGCTGGCGGGGAATATCTATCTGTATGCAGTCGATAAGCGCAACCGCTACACCCGCGACCAAACGTATCTCATCAAGCCGCAGGACAACGTCAAAATCACCCGCAAGATCAGGCTCGCCCGCCTCGACCTCGGGGACAATCCAGATCCCGAGCCCGGCGGCTGGACGCACCTTGCCGCGGTCATGCGCAATCGCTTCAAAATCGAATTGCAAACCGACTTCGTCAAACCCGAAGAGTTAGGCGGGTACAAAGTCGCTCATCTCACGGGGTCAGGCGCGCTCGCCCTTACCACCGCCCAGCGCGCCACGATCAAATTCTTCGTCCAATCCGGCGGCCTGCTTTTGATTGACGCGGCCGGGGGAAGCATCGCCTTTGCCGATTCTGTCCAAACAGAGTTGGAAACCATGTTTGGGGCCGGCAAGCTAACCATCCTGCCGCCCAATCACGCGCTATTCACGCGTCCCGAATTAAAAATCGAAACGATCGGCTGGCGCCCGTTCGCCCTCGATCATGTCGCCGACCACAAACATCCAAATCTTCGCGCCGTTACGCTCAACAATCGTGCTGCCGTCATCTTCAGCCGGGAAGACCTCTCGACGGGCCTGGTCGGCCAGCCGGTCGACGGAATCATCGGCTACGATCCGGAAACCGCGGTGAATCTCATGGCGGCGATGGTGATGTATACGAAGTGATTGCATCGAAATTGGAGGAAACAATGTTTGGATGGGGAAAACCGAAGAATGCGCCGACCCCCGCTCCAGATCCGGCAACGGGCGGGCCTCTCATCGCGGCACTGTTGATGGAAGGAACGTCTTTCCCCCTGGATGACTTTCGTGCGAAGGTAGCGCAATCCCGGATCCGGGGTGCTTCTCCAAAGAAAATTACAATCGAGAAGGGGATTCTCGTTTTTGAGCTTGGTGACGAACTGGTCGCACTGGCGCCGATCGCGGCACCCTATCCATGGTCGGATCTTAAAGGGCCGTGCGCTACCTCATGGATGTGGCCACGCGAGACGCCCGCGACCACACTCGAACAACATCGCACCCACGTGCTGGTGACGATGATGCGCGGTGCAAACTCGGCGTCGAGCGGCGGCTGGCGCTGACCCAGATCACCGCAATGGCGGCCTCCATGAAGGGCGTGAAAGGTGTTTATTGGCCAGAGGCCACGCTGGTTCATTACCCACCTGTTTTTGTAAGGATGGCTGAAACAATTGAGTCGCCGGAGGCTCCGCCGCTGTACTTGTGGGTGGATTTTAGAGTTGGCCGTAACCGCGACGGAACTTCAGCCTTATTTACCACGGGCCTGGCGCCGCTCGGCACTAGGGAACTTGAGATTCCCTCAATCGACATGAGCCCGTCAAGCCTCCGCGAGTGGGGGATCAATATCGCGTATTATCTTATGAACAACGGTTCGCGAGTGAAAGACGGCGATACACTGGGGCCCACAGCCGAGCAGAAGTTTCGCGTGCGGCATAAGCCGTCGCTTTACGGAAAACGCGGGACAGTGACTCGGCTGGAAAGATAGCTCTATTCAAATACAAACCGCGGATCATCGGCCGTATTGAAATAGACGGTCGGCACCGGCACATTCAGCATGCGCAGATACACGCATACTTGCCCCCGGTGATGGACCAGATGATTTAAGCACCATACCCGATACACATATGATCGCGGCTTGGTGACCATGATCTGTCCGCCACTGCGCATGGACCAGGGCCGCTCCCAGTTGGCAATATCGAACTTGGCGACCTCCGCACGCAGCTCGGCGACCTTGCGATCGAAATGTTCGAGCAACTCATGCACACCGCGCACGCTCTTGGGGATCTGCGGAGCCGCGGCCGCGTCGAGTTCATCGGCGGCGAGCGTGGCGCGTGCCCAATCGGGGAGGTAGGCGACATGCAGCGCGAGCCGTCCGAGCGACATCGATTTTTCGTGGGGCTTCCAGTCATGCTGGCCATCGGGAACCGCCGCAAGTACCGACCTTGTCACCGTCAGCTCGCGCTCCAGATCACTGAAAACCGCCGCTTTGAACGAAGTTGAATCCATGCTCATGCCTGATGCCTCCTTTGATTTGCCACGTCCGTGGCGCAGCCTCGAATTTAGTTTAGCCCGATCGCCCGGGGTAAGGGATGGCGGATCAGAACATTTGAATGATCTTCAACAATTGAAGATCGAACGACAATGGCTGTGAGATGGGAGTATAACGATGTTACTTTTTGCCAAAGAGGTGATCAAAATGATCGTCTATAGGAAACTTCAGCTTGCTGTTTTAACTACGATCTCAATTGTTGTTGTGACTGGCCTCGCGCGCCCTTCCGCAAATTTTGTTTTGGCGGATGGTCCGCCACCCCAAACCGCGCCGGCGGCCAAACCCATCAACGCTCAAGTGACAATGGGCCGGACGCTGCCAACGGTGAGGTTCGATCACGTCGGTTTTTCGGACGTCACGGATTTTCTACAGGATGTCTCTGGCGTCCCAATTCTTGTTGATTGGATCGCACTTCAACAAGTCGGCGTGAACAAAAATACGCCCGTGAGTGTGAATTTGTCGAATGCGAGTTTCGCTTCGGTGCTGGATGCGGTGCTGTGGTCGGCTGCCGAGCCGGGGAAACTTGATTACGCGGTTCACTCCAATTACATCGAAATCTCCATTCCGGGGATATTAAAACTCCCCGCCGGCGTCGATCAGAGCAAATTCAACGAGCAGATCACCAGGTCGTTGGGCCGTTCCAAAGTTCCAGATCTCCACAAGCTTGGAAGCGCATTGGATTTTCTCTCGCGTCTGAGCCACCCCATCTGGGTCGATTGGGTGTCGCTTAAGAAAGCGGGTGTTCAGCCTGATACGGCCGTCGATGCAACAAAGCTTGCCGGAATGCCTCTCCGGGCCGCGCTCGATGCACTCCTGGTCGAGGCGGGGCCAAAGGCAAATCTTCAATGGACCTTCAGGGATGAAATGATCCTGATCTCCACCGGGCCCGAACTGGCCAGGATCAAGGCGCTTCCATACGTCAATCATGAGCAGCCTTAGCCTAAATAAACGTGCGCGATTCCGCGCTTTTCGTGACATGGCTTTCTAAGCCATGATCGAGGGGGCGACCAACGACGCCGGGTCAGATGTGGGAAAACCAAGTTTCGGCGGCCGGACAACCTTCTGATTCTTCGGAAGGAAATGCCTGATTCGGCAAGTTGGTGTTCCCACATCTCACCCGGCGCCGGACCCGCGGCTCCGCCAACCACGGCTTAAAAAGCCGTGCCACGTAAATGCAATCACGCTGAATCGCGCGCGGTCGTTTGGCACGGCATCACCTCTCGAACGATCGACATCCTTGATGGTATGAACCGATGGTCCTCTCATATCCGCCTATCAAGGAAGTCTCCATGAAGCGATCGTTTCTTATTGCAATCGCGCTGTTGTCCACAGTCCTTACTTGCACGGGTCTTTCCCCCGCGCAATCCGCCGCACCGGAGGTTCCGCTCCCGTCCGGACTGACTCGGCTATTCGATGGCAAGACACTTGAAGGCTGGGCGCAGATTCCCGACAACTCGTGGGCCGTGAAAGACGGCGCAATCGCCAGCCTGGGGGTTGGACGAGGCGTGATTCATACGACAAAATTCTTTTCGCGTTATCGCATCATCTTCGATATCCGCCACGTCTCAGGTCAGCCTGATCACCAGGCTTGTGTGCTGGTTTTCTGCGCCACGCCTGCCGAGGGCCAGAAAGCTCCGGATGCGTTGGCCGGTATTCAGTTTCAAGTCCCCAACGGCGGCCACTGGGATTACCGCAAGGGCCACAACAACAACGGCAAAGAGGAATTCACGGCGCTGCCCCACGCGAAGGTCGATGTGAATCAATGGAGCCGGGTTGAAATCCTGGTGGATGCGGAAACGGGTACCGCCCGCATGGCCGTCGCGCAACCTGTCGGCGCCAAGTCCGTCGAGATACTTCGATTTAAAGATCCCACCGCCGGCCGGAAGGGGCCTTTTGCGCTTCAAATGCATAACAAGGGACTGTTCGACGAATATGCGAACATTGCGATTGAAGAGAACCCAGCGAAGGACGATCTGATCACGACGAAATGAGGCGGTGTGTTTCGCTATGAAATGTAGCGCGAACTGAAGACATCACTTTGCCACTTTGCAACGAATCGGTTAAAGTTGGCTCCATACATTTCAAGGGTGGAGGCTCAATGAACGTCAAGTGCGATTGTGGCAAGCGGATGGTGGTGAGCGATGCTCTGGCGGGCAAAACAGTGCGCTGCTCGGCCTGCGGCGAAGGCATTTATGTCGCCCCCGCCGCACCTCAGGCTGTCGGCGCAAAAGGTGGCACTCAGAAGCCTGAATCTGCCGGCCTATATATTTCGCCACAATTAATGGGTGGGGCGATTGCCGTTGCGGTCCTGGTCTTAATTGGCCTGGCGTTTTATCTGGGGCCGATCCGTGTTGGCCGTCAATGGGACGCCATGGACATGAAGGCGCGCAACACCGTGATGAACGTGATTACCTATGCGATCAAGGCCCATCTTTCAGAGCAGGGCGAATACGATCCCGCGCACCACGCACCGGCCATCGAGAGCACAGGTCTCGCATTTAATCGCCCGCTGTTGTCCATGAGCATGCCGACCAAGGTGCGCTTCGATGGCCACAGCAACAATGGCGGTTTCACGGGCTACTACAACACCGAAACCGGCGAAGTCGAAGCCGATGTCGAGTGCGGCGGATACACCGTCGCCGGCATGGTCGCCCTGAGAAAACCCACGGCCCTGATCCACATGACCGCCCACGAAGTCAACAATGACCCGGTGGTGCAAGTAGACGGCCGTACACTCAAGATCATCAATCCGCCCAGATTGGATGGAAAGTACTAACGCGGTCACGCTCTGCTGAAA
This sequence comes from Tepidisphaeraceae bacterium, assembly GCA_036794395.1. Lineage (GTDB taxonomy): Bacteria > Planctomycetota > Phycisphaerae > Tepidisphaerales > Tepidisphaeraceae > DASXMX01. Next base: position 23,339 of record DAIRGS010000067.1, read on the forward strand.
TTCCAACCGAGAGCATCGAGGTATTTCCCCCCTCTCCCTCCGGGAGAGGGCCGGGGTGAGGGCAAATGTAAAGCGCTTCTAAATTGCGAGCGCGTTTGCAAACATCGCTTTGAAAAAAATGGGTAGAGCGAAGTGAGGTTGAAAGCGGTGAATCAAGAAGTCTGAAAATGAATGTCGCCTGGCATTCGCCCTCACCCCAACCCTCTCACGTTCGGCAAGCTCAGTGCAGGCCCGGAGGGAGAGGGGGCAAGAGGGTGCGCGTCAAACCGCGCAACAAAACCTGGACGAACCTGACCTTGAAAAAGAACGGGTTTTTCATCAGCCCAATGCGAGGTTCCCGCCGAGCGTACCGGTGTAGGGAGAAGACGGTGGGGTGTTATGTACCCCGGTTCCCCCGACTCAGATCCTTCGCTGCGCTCCAGGATGACATCTTCGGGGATTTCGGCGAAGCGATTACGTCACCCATCACTTCCCGCGCTTCAGTGGTGTCCACAAAAACAACGTGGCAATCTGCTCGTATCCCACTGCGGCGTAAAGCTTCACCCCGACATGGCTGGCCAGAAGCACCGCGATGTTTGCACCACTTGCTCGATCGTCCTTACGCATTCGCCCCAACAGCGCCCGTCCGATGCCCTGCCGGCGATGCTCTGGAGCAACATACATGTTTGAACACCACGTCGCGTTTACTACCACGATGCTTCGAACCCAACCCACCGGCTCAATTTCGATCAGCGCGACGTACTGCCGGATGAGGGCGGCGGGATCATTCAGATGCGTCGGCAGCACCTGTCGCGAACCCGCCTGCTTTGCAAGTCGTGTTGCCATCTCTAACGTCGTCACGCGCTCGATTCGCGCGGGGCATGCGGGTCGCGGAATCCGTTTCAGTCGATGAATCATCAGGGGCTCGGTGTGTCCAAGCCGGTAGCCCAGTGCTTTATACGATTCGCGCATCAGGGCTTCAGGGTCGTTGACCGCCTGGATCGCGCACACCGCAAATCGGCCCCGCGCCTGTTTTCGGACAACCCGATCCACCTCGGCCGGCTCGACGCCGTGAGCGATCCATTCCTCGTTGCGAACATCCGCCGAAGTGCGCGGGCCATCCCGCATGACCCAAACCGGGCCAATTCGCTGAGCAAGATACGGATGAGTAAAGCTCCTGGTGAAGGAGAAGCCGTGAACAAACACCTCGATCGCATGATCGATGCTGCCGGGCACTCCGTCTAAATTGGGTGAAGTGTTTGGAGTCATCGGTCAGGCCGGCCAGTGTGGTCGATTGTGTATCGTCCTTCTTGAGCTGTAAACGACGGTCAGTCTGTTTTCGCGGCCGGCAATCATGATTCGCCACATTTCTTTGCCGCATTTTCCCCCTTTGGGCTCTCTTTATGGGTGGAGCGGAACGAGGAGCAGGCCACTTGGAGTCAGACCGGCAACTGGTTGAGCAAGTGCTAAGTGGCAATCGCCAGGCGTATGCGTGCCTCGTCGAGCGGTATCAGCATGCCGTGTCTGCCGTTGCGTTACGCGTGCTTGGAGATCGGGAAGCGGCCCAAGACGCGGCCCAGAACGCGTTCGTGTCCGCGTATACGAATCTGCATCGTCTTCAGGATGCCAATACGTTCGGCGCCTGGCTGCTGGTGATTGCACGGCGCGAGGCCCTGCGTGTCGCAAAAGCACGGCCTCGAACGATACCACTCGATGTCGACCACGATGCACCCGAACCGGCCGCCAATGAATTATTCGACGACGAGAAGCTAAACGGTCTGGCCATCGCCCTCGATCGACTCGCGGACCACGAGCAACAGGTCCTAATGTTGCGGTACTTCCAGGATCAGCCCGTGGCAGCCATCGCGGCCATTACCGGGCGCTCAGTCGGCACCGTCACCAAACAGATTTCCCGCGCTCTAAAACGGCTGCGCGAACAACTCGGAGGAACCGGAGCATGAAAGACCACGAAATCGAAAACGGTTTGAAACGACTGGGTCGCGAAACCGAGCCGCGAACATCAATGGTTGACGCCGTGATGCGGCGGGTTGAGCAAATTTCCACGACGGAAAGTGACGCCAATTTCAGCAAATCTGCCGGTTCTCGAAGGATCTATCGCACGGCTGCGATGTTCATTGCAGTTGCGGCATGCGTCGCGGTGTCGATTCTCGTTATACGTTCCATCTCATCCCCAACTCCAACAAAGCCGATAGTCATTGTCCCGCAAACCTACCCAGCCGATCCGCCCGAAAATCGGGTCCCCCGATTGATCGACTATCAGCGCGCTTATGTGCAATCCCCCGAGGCTTTGGAGGCGCTGCTGCAGCAGCGTCCTGTCGAGTCGGGCGGGAGGGAAGAGCCCGTGGTGCGGGCGGCGGATATCTCGCGTTCGGATTTAAATCTCTACTAAAAAGAAAGTGATGGCTTCAATGATGACGCAACTCGCTCGCAGCATGAGGGTCTGTGACACTTTAGGCGGACGTCGTCTCCCTCCACCGGTACGCCGGGGGAGGGTTGGGGAG
>DAIRGS010000383.1:0-6412 GCA_036794395.1 Tepidisphaeraceae bacterium
GCCTGAGCCTCAGCCCGCGACGAGCTCGGTCGAGTCGAGCCGAAGGCAGACCCGAGGGGGAAGCACCGTGCCACACTGCCCGGAGTCTTCGTCGCGGGATCTGTTCCGCGTCTCCCTGGCGAACACCTCGCCTATATGGCCTCGACAATCGGGATCGCATCCCTAGAATTCCCCGGCTTCCATGAATGTCCGGCTCATTAAGCAGTTTCATTTTGAGGCGGCGCACGATCTGCCTACGTTTCCGCCGGATCATAAGTGCCGGCGGCTTCATGGGCATTCCTTTCGATTCGATGTGATTGTTGAAGGCGCGGTGGACGCCGCCAAGGGGTATCTGGTCGATTACGGGGAGATCAAGACTGCCGTCGAGCCGATCGTGCGGCGGCTGGATCATTTTTATCTCAATCAAATTGAAGGTCTGGAGAATCCGACCAGCGAGAATGTCGCCAAGTGGTTGTGGGATCGCCTCAAACCCATCTTGCCGTTGCTGGCGGAAATCGTTGTATATGAGACGTGCACTTCCTCCTGCCAATACCGCGGGCGATGAGCTGATGAGTGCAGCCTCCCAGGTTGCACATGCGGGCTTGATTTTGGGAATTGTTTATCGTCCAGAATAAATCAAGATCGAAACGGGGACGCAGCTAGTTTTTAAACTAGCTGCGTCCCCGTTTCGATCCGCGTTCTCTTATCTGACTTCGACGCCGCGCGCCGCATCGATTCGTAGGGCGCGCTGCATTTGCGACTGTCGAGGGAAACGGGTTGGCTCATAACCGGTGTTTGCAGCGAGACATATGAGTGAGCGAGACGGGACGTGAAAATGCAGCGCGCTATCGGTGACGGCCGCGCGCGGCATGGTGCGATCCGAGTGGCCGTTGTTGGGATGACAGCGGCAAGGACGTAGCATTATCGTCTCTTAGATCAGGCCGCACTTCGCAGGGTGAAATCGTTTCTACGCGATGAAGACCGCGGTGCCTGGTTGGAGGTGAGGCGTGCGCGATGAGTTAGTTGTTTCTTGAGTGCGTAGCCCGCGATGACTGCGACGCCGGATGTAAGGGCGAAAACCTCGGCGACAGTTGCATGGACGACGTGGTTGGCAATCCATCTTGCGGATAGGGCGCAGGCAGACCATTGGCCGATGGCAATTAAGGCGAAGTCGATCCATTCCCGCCCGCGTGATTGACGCGTGCGCATGACGCGCAGTTGGAAAATGGCGCTGACGCCGATCGCTGCGGTGAATGCGATGGCGGGGGCCAGGCCGGGGTTTACGTCGTGTGCGACCAGGCGGACGTAGAGACCGAATGCGATGAGCCAGGTACAGGCGTTGACGATGGCGGACTTTACGACGGCTGAGCCGTGTGGATAGGAATAGTCGTAAAGGCGGCTCAGGTGATTGATGAAATGAAGGCGTTGGCGGAGGGTGAGCTTGGAGAGGCCGGTCTGGCGGATGCCGAATCGGATGGGCACTTCGCGGATTCTGCGGATGCGGCATTTACACATCAGTTCGAGGGCTATTTTGTAGCCGATGGGGCTGAGCTCATCGGCGCGGAGGTAGGTTTCGGCGCGGAGGGCGAAGAAGCCGGACATGGGGTCGCGGGTTGAACCGGTCAGGGGCTTGGAGAGGACGGTGGCCAGCCCGGAGTTGGCTTTGCGGAGCGGGCCCCAGCGCCGGTCGGTGCTACCACCCTTGATGTAACGTGAGCCAATGACGAACTCGGCATCGTCGCGTTCGAGCGGCTCGATCAGCTCGGGGATCTGCTCGGGGGGATGCTGCAAGTCGGCATCCATGACGACCAGGTATTCGCCACGCGCGCGTGATAGGCCGTACACGACTGCACCCGAAAGGCCGTCATTTGCTTCTTGTCGAACGTGAAGGAATACGGGGTATCTGTTGCGAAGTTGCGCGCAGACATCGGGCGTGTCGTCAGAGCTGCCATCGTCGATCACCAGCACCTCATACGACCGGCCCTTGAGGGCCGCCCCAATCCTCTGCACCAGGAACGGCAGATTCGACGCCTCATTGAGTGTCGGGACTACGACCGATAACTCGATTTCATCGCTGACGAAGACACGCATCATTATTGTTATCGGCAGAATGGCCAGAGTTTAACTTGCCCTTACAGGGAGGCCCTTGGCGGATGGCGCGGCGGATGCTGTGGTTTGCTGCCAAACCCGCAAACTGACCTGTGGGAGAAGGTTCTGCCGATATCGGCTCTGCTTCAATGGTTGTTTTTATTCGCTTGCGCACCACTTTGACCAGAGCGCGTGATAGGCGGATTGGATGTCCGCCGCGAACATTTTGGCATTCATGAGCGGGGAAGATTCCATCCGCTGGCGCAGCCTCGTGCGTAGCCGCATCAGTCCGGAAATGTCTTGGGCCAGCCGGGCCGCGATTTGTACGAACTCGTCGGGGGACCGCGCCGCCAGATCGCCCAGATTCAGATTGCTCAGCTGCGAAAACCCGGCCCGCCCCACGGCAGCCTGGCCAATCAAGGTAATGACGGGGACGCCCATCCAGAATGAATCGAGACTTGTGGTATGGCCGTTGTAAGGAAACGTATCCAAACCGATGTCGATCCGGCGGTAGGTTTTCAGGTACTCATCCCGCGGTTGATAGTCGACAAAATCCACTCGATGTGGATCGACGCCAAACGATTGGAGATAGTTCAGCGTGCGCTCTCGTTGTGGGCCTACTCGGCACATCATCAGGAACCGGCTGGAAGGCATGGCCGACAACACCCGCGCCCACAGGCCTAAGACCTCATCGTTCACCTTGCAAAAGTTGCTGAGCGATCCAAACGTGATGAACCCTTTGGTCGCGGCCGGGAGGGGACCGACGGGCGGCTCTGATGAGAGGGGTTGATAGCACCAGAAGCTATGAGGCAGCCGATAGAGTCGCTCGGCATAGAAAGAATCATTCTGGCCGGGCGGATCGAGAAAGACATCGGTGAGCCGGTAGTCGATTTCCGATAGGCCAGTGGTGCCGGGATATCCGGCGAAGGTCAGTTGGAGCGGCGCGGGCCTGGCGGCAAAGACGGGTAGCCGGTTGGCGCCGCTGTGGAGAGAGAGATCGATCAGGATATCGATCTGGTCTTCACGAATGCGTTTGATCAGTTGGGCATCTGAAAAGGTGCTCACGTCCAGCCATTGGTCGGCCATGCTTCGGAATCGCGTGGTGATCTCGTCACATCGAGAGGTTGTTGAGTAGGAGACGATTTCGAATCGCTCGTGATCGTGATGCTCGAACAGGGGAAGAATATTGTAACCGACGACGTGGTGCCGGAAGTCTCCAGAGACGTAACCGACACGGAGGCGGCGCTGGGGGTCTTTGGTATTTGTGTGCGGTTGGCGCGCGGGAGCGACCGCGGCGGAGATGGGCTTGGACCAACGCAAGTGCTCGGCCAGAACCTGTTCGGGCGTCAGCGAAGGATCGTAATAAACCGCAAGCAGCAGGTTGCTCCAGGGCCAGAAATCAGTCCGGTCGCCCACCGCACGCCGATAGAGGGCGATGGCCTGCGAAAGCCGGCCCGTGTCCTTCACGGCATTTCCAAGATTAACCAGCGCTTCGGGATAATCCGGATCCAGTTCAACTGCTCGGGCGTATTCGGCCATTGCTTCTTCGAACAGCCCGGCACGTTGCAACGCGTTGCCGAAATTGTTGTGGGCGGCGGGCAGTTGCGGCTCAAGCTCCAGCGCCCGTCGAAACGACGCCATCGCCTCGCGCGGACGATTGAGTTGTTCCAGCGTATTGCCGAGGTTGTTGTGGGTGCGCGCGGAATCGGGCTCGATTGCCAACGCGCGCTGAAGGACCGTGAGCGATTCGGCAAGCTGGCCGGTTTCCTTGAGGGCGAGGCCGAGATTGCTAAGGGCATCGGAATAATCGGGCCGATGGCTGATTGCCAGGCGGTATTCCGAAATCGCGTCGTCGAGCCGGCCAGCCTGGTGCAATAAGGTCGCGCACTGCTGGTGAACCTCGGCGTTGTCGGGGAGTTGGTCTGCCGCCTGGCGAAACGCGGCGATGGCTTCGTCCCGCCGATCGAGTGCCGCGAGGATGATTGCCGATTGATACGGGACGTTGGCCAGGGCGGGTTTGAGTGAAATCGCGCGTTTGCTGAATTCAATCGATGCTTCGCGGTGTCCAAGTTCGCGCGCAATCACGGCAACCAGCAGCAAGCCATCCGCGTGCGGAGGCGGAGTGGCGCTCATTTGCTGGTAAAGCGACTGCGCCTGAGCCGATCGCCCGGTGCGATGCTGCTCGATTGCGAGTCGGAATGCCTGCTCGAGGGTGAGGACTGGCATGGTGTGGCCGGTTGCGGTCAATTCATTTCAAGGGTGAAGCCGTTGCGCACCAACGCGACCACATCTGGCGATAAGCGGCTTCCATATCGCGGGCGTGCTGTTGCGGATTCATCAGGGGAGACGTTGTCATCCGCTCACGAAGGCCCGCGCGGTATGCCGACAGCCGTGGCAAGTCGGTGGCCAGGGACGACGCGATCTGTACATATTCATCCGGAGATTTCGCGATCAACTCCGGGATACCCACATTGGACAAGATGCTGACTCCGCCGCGAGAGAGCGGCGTATTTCCCGCCAGGGTGACCACCGGCACGCCCATCCAAAGCGAATCACAAGTGGTCGTACCGCCTGGGAAAGGCGATGTATCCAGGGCGATATCGATCTGGTGATACCGAAGGAAGTATTCGGCGGGACTGGTGCGCACGACGAGTTCGATGCGGGATCGATCGATCCCTCGCTCGGCAAAAAATCGAATCGTTCGATCGCGCTGACTGCCTTCAAAGCAGTAGATAACGATGCGCGAACGCGGCTCGGCATTCAGAATGCGGGTCCACAATTCGAAGACCGGCGCGTTCATTTTGCCGAACAGATTAAGGCAGCCAAAAGTCACTTCGCCCCGCGTGATGGCCGGTAGCGGATTGACGGGTGGTGCCAGACGGTGGGGCTGGTAACACCAATAGCTGCTGGGCAGGCGAATCGATGTCTCAGAATAGAACTGCTGATCGGCATCAGGCGGATCGAGATACGGGTCGGTAATGCGGTAGTCCATCGCCGTTAGCCCCGTCGTGCCGGGGTAGGCCAGAAACGTCGTTTGCACGGGGGCGGGCTTGCGGGCAAATACAAGAAGCCGGTTGCGTTTGGTATGCATCGTGAGATCCACGAGCACGTCGATCCGATCATCGGTAATGACACGGGCGAGTTGGTCGTCGCGCAGCGCCATGGTTCGACGCCAGACATCGGCGTGTTTTTTCGCCTCTTCGGTCAGCAGGTCGGGGCGTCGCGTCTCATCATAGCAGTAGATCTCGAAGCGGCTGCGATCGTGATTGACAATCAGCGGCAGAAAAAACCGGCCGACCGGGTGCTCGCTGAAATCAGGCGACACGTACCCGACCCTGATCTTGCGATGCGGGTCCGGCGTATTTGCAAACGCAAGTTGCCGGGGAGCCAGCAGCATTGCGTATTCGCGATTCCAGATGACGTGTTCATTCCAGACCTGCTCGCGCGTAAGATGCGGATGCAGCAGAAGCGCGATGAACAGGTCGTCCATCGCGGCGGGTTCATTCTTGCGTGCCGAGGCCTTGCGATACGCGGCGATGGCTTCATCCAATTGGCCCGCATCGCGGTAACTGTTTCCCAGGTTGCGATAAACGCCAAGAAGATCGGGGTCGAGCTCGAGAGCACGCTTGCAGCATTGGATGGCCTCGTCGAGCACGCCTTTCTCGCACAGGACCGTGCCCAGATTATTCATTGCCTGGGCAAAGCTGGGCCGCAGTGTCAAAGCCTGGCGGAATTCGGGTATTGCATCGTCCTTGCGATCAAGATGAATGTAGGCGGTGCCAAGATTGTTGTGGGCATCTGCCGACATGGGCTGCAATGCGATCGCCCTCCGGTATGCCTCAACCGCCTGTTCGTATTGCCCTCTGCTCTGAAGCGCGTTTCCAAGGTTGCTGTAAAAACTTCCGATATTGGGGGCCAGTGAAATTGCCTGGGCAAAAGCCGCGATGGCTTCATCGATCTGCCCGGTGGCCGACAGCACAGTCCCGAGATTGCTTTGCAGGTCGGCGTTGCGCGGGTCAATCGCGGCGGCTTTGCGAAGGGCATCCACCGCGGGCCCCGGTCGCCCGGTCTGGTAAAAAATCTGGGCGAGGCCCAGCAGGCTCTGGAGATGCCGGGGATCGGTTCCCAAAACTTTTTGAAAGGCCGCCTCGGCGTCGGCAGGCCGCCCGGCGCGCAGATGCTGCATGGCCTGTTCGTAAGACTTCTGCGTGGTCATCTGCATAGCGCCAGATCGTACCGGCAATCAGTGATTATTCACCCATGCTACGACGCGACGGGGCTAAGTGACCGTGCGCGATTTGTGGCATGGGCTTCCCCTTCGGGTCTGCCTTCGGCTCGACTCGAC
>DAIRGS010000068.1:0-25711 GCA_036794395.1 Tepidisphaeraceae bacterium
TCTGCCGCCTGCCTTCCCACCATTAAAGATGGGGTTTATGTAACGCTCACGAAGTTGGCATCCTGCTGGACGTAGATGCGGCGACCGAGCCCTGAACTGGTCTTGCCATAGGAGCCGGTGCTGCTGTTGTCGTCGCGCAGAACAAGGGCATTCACGTACGCCAAACTCCAAACGTACTGATTGATCACGGTCGAGCTCTGCCGCTCTTCCAGCACCCGACCCGCCACCGAGTTGTAAAGGTCTGTCGTCGTCCCTGAAGCAACACGACTGAGGCGGTTACCATAGGCATCGTAGGCGTAAGTGACGAGCGTGGTGCCGCCGTTCTTAACCTGCACGAGGCGGTTCCAGGCGTCGTAGATTAGCGTGTGGCCCTGGTCGTCGGTGGTGGTGTTACCGTTGTTGTCGAAGGCCAGGTTGTTCGCTCCCGCTGCGGTCTCTTGGTTCTGGCTGTTGACCGTGTTCGTCTGAGCGGTGCCATCGGTGGTCACGCTTGTCTGATTTCCCACCGCGTCCAGCGTGAAGCTTTGGCTGGATTTGCTGTTGGAGTTCAGCGTGGTGACCGTGTCCAGCCCGCCGCTGTTGTGGGCACTGGCGCTGAGCGTGCCCCGGCGCAAGCCAGCCACGCGATTGAGGTTGTCGTAGGCGGTATTGTTGTCGCCGGAGGCGCTGCTGTTGGCGTGATACAACTCGGAGTAGGTGCTCTTGACCTTGTTGTCCTTATACAGCACGTTGCCGGCCCGGTCATACCCGTACTGGAAGCGGTCGGTGGGGGCGGTCGGGGAACCGGAGGGTATCCAACGCTGGTCCACAACGCGCCCGAAGCGATCCAGACCGATGTACTGATCTCCCGCATCCCCGTTGGATTCGCCCGACTGCTTGATATAGGTCAGCTCGATGCCGTTGCCGTCCAGACGCTGCACGATCGTATCGAGGCCCAGGTAGGTGTACGCTTCCACGCTGCCGGCGCCCGTGCCGGCATCATCATTGAGCTGGCTGACGCGGCTGACGTTGGCGTCGATCCCGCTGTTGTACACGTAGTCCAGCACCCGTCCGTTGGGATAGGTCATGCTGCTCAGACGGCTGTAGTTGGTGCCGCTGGCGTAGGCATACTGGACCTTGAGCGATGAGCCGGTATTCACGGTACCCGAATGCTCCTGGTACTGCGTGGTGAGTTGTCCAAAGTTATTGTAATCCTCCTGCACCTGGCTCACCACCGTCGATCCAGCGGAGTTGGAGTAACTGGTCTGCTTATAGGGAAGGCCCAGCGCCGTGAAGCTGTAACCCAGGGCCCGGATGGCCCCATCCACCCCGGAGCCCAAGGTGGTGATGGCATCCAGGGTCAAACGGCCCAGGATGTCGTAGGTCTCCGTGTGGACGCTGCCGTTTTGGTCGGTCTTAGTCAGCGGCTGTCCCAGCAGGTTGTAAGTGTAGCTGACGTCATCTGAGGCCGAGGTGCTGGGGGTTCCGGCGCTGCCGCCGGTCTTGGTGGGGTACTCGACCTTGGAGATAAGATCGTTGCTGAACAGGTCCGTGCCGCTGGTCACACCCACGCCGTAGACGTACTGCGTGGTCTGCGAGGGGGTGCCCGTTCCGGGGAACACCGCCTGCATCGTCAGGATGTTGTTATCACCATGGACGGAATACGTTGCTTTTGGCGCTCAGAATGAAGCGATCGAGCGCGCTCTGGCTCGGCGAATGGGGCCGGTCAAATTTGAGAAGGTATCACTTGCTGATGTCGAGGACTGGCTGGAAAATCAATGGTCGGTCCCGCTGTCGGTGGATGATCAAAGCGCGACATACGACGGACCCCAAGGCAATGAGCTTGTGAGTCTTGATCTGGCGAATCCCACGCTTGCCGAGACGATGACCGCTTTGTGCACCAGCCCTGTTTTTCACGGAAACGCCGCGTACTGGCAGGACGATCGGGGATTGGAGATTGGGCTGGAGCGATATCGAAAGTCGGCTTCAACGCCCGTGGTCATTTACAACGTCCGCGACCTGATTCCGCCGCCAAGACCGGACACGCAATCGAGGCAGGAAGTGGTGGATCAATTGACACGTCTGGTTAAGACATCGGTTGAACCGGGCAGTTGGAAGGACAACGGCGGTTCGATCGGATCGCTGGGCATGATGTACGGGAACCTGGTTGTAACGCAGTCATGGCCGAACCAGGAGAAAGTCAAGGCGCTGCTCCAATCGCTTCGGGAACATGGCATGACGACGGCGACCTGGCAGAATCCCACTTCGCGCCCGGCATCGAACCCATCACAATGACGCCGATGTCTGGAGACGCTGATCCCAATTCGTTTGCATCTGTGTTCCGCGCATCGGAACACAAACAGAGCGTATGTATACTGGCCTTGCTGACGTGGGTGGCGGCGTGCGATGGGAAAGTGGGAGCGGGGGAGCAGGAATTGCTGGATCGCGTTGCGGAGGCGATTGATGATCCTAGCGAGTTGGCTGCGATAGAGGCGGCGATGCGGCATCCCGATCCATCGGAGCTTGAGTTGGCGTGCCGGTTTTTGAAGAACAATCTGGATCGGGGCGGGAAGAAGCTCCTGGCGCAGTTGGCGGTTACGGTGGCGACGCAGGATGGACATCTGACGGTAAGCGAGAACCTGGTGTTGCAGTTCCTGGCGGATTTGCTGGGGCTCTCGCCGCGGCAGTTTGCCAGGGTGTATCAGCAGATTGTGCATAAGCCGTTCCCGTTGCCGGGCGATCCCAGCTCGGCAGATTGGTGGCGTCGGAAAGAGTCAGGGGAGCCGGCGCGACCTAAGGAATACATCTCGGCAGGGAACGACGAAGACCCGTCGCTCGGCGCGGATGAGCCCATGACGCAGGCGGTCGCCCTGAGAGTGCTGGGTTTGGATACCGGCGCGTCGCGCGACACGATACATCGGGCGTATCGCAAGCTGGCTAAAACGCGCCATCCGGATCGGTTTGCCAAGCTGGGGCCCGCCGCCGTCGCGACGGCTTCGGAGGCGTTTCGGCGGTTGCATGATGCGTACCAGCTTTTGTCGGCTTAGCGGATTGGCCCAACTATTTTGCCGGCCGCCTTGGATCTGATGATTCACCACGGCACGGAGTACACGGAGAAGACCGGGTCACGAAAGTAGTTACACCTGAATTGCTGTCAAACTTAAGCCGCGGGTTGAGCAGCTTACAGATGGATTCTATCTGGATTTCTCCGTGACCTCGGTGCCTCCGTGGTGAGTCATGGATTTTCCGCGTTGGAGTTTCGTGGCGTATAATGGGCTTGCGATGAGTAACCTTTCCGGCTTTGGGATTCCGTTTGCCCGACGTGTTACTGGCGAAGAGCCCAAAGTCTCACATGTTCTCCTGCGACATCCCCTCCGGCGCGTTTTGAACTTCACGGGACACACCATTGATGAGGTGGTGAATGACCCGATCGTGAAGAATAAAGTGCTCGGCTATTTCAAGCTTCACAAGCTTGTCGAGCGCCGGTACGAAATCGTTGATCTTGAGCGGCAGTGGAATCCGCTGGGGCGGTAGGCAGTGGGCAGTGGGCAGGAAGGGGAAGGGCAGGGTTTGCGTCTTTCTTCCTGCCGACTGCACACTGCCGACTGCACACCGGAACGACTGCCCACTGGAACGACTGCCGACTGGAACTGCATGCCGCCCGTATTATGATCCTCCGCATGCCGCTGGGTGATCCATTCTTGCTGGGGGTGAATTACTGGCCGCGTCGGAAGGCGATGTATTGGTGGGCGGAGTTTGATGCGGGGGAGGTTCGCGAAGAATTTGCGATGATCCGGCAGATTGGGTTGACGCACGTTCGAATCTTTCTGCTCTGGGAGAGCTTTCAACCGCAGGCGGACCGGATCAATCCAAAGGCGGTGGGGGACCTGCGCACGGTTTGTGATATTGCGGCCGAGCTGGGGCTCAAAATCGAACCCACTTTTTTTACCGGGCATATGAGCGGGCCGAATTGGGCGCCGGACTGGCTACTCAGCCGAAGGCCGCGACGGCGGGGCGAGCGGGAGATTGTGAGCCTGACGCGGCATGCGTCGTCGCCTAACGCGATATTTGATATTTATGCCGAGCCGTTTGTTTTGGAGGCGGAGGAACGGCAGCTCCGCGCCATTTGTCGGGAGTTGCGTGATCACCCGGCCATCTGGGCCTGGAGTCTGGGCAATGAACCGGACCTTTTCGCGCAGCCGGTCGGCAGCGATGTGGGGATGAAGTGGGTGGATCGGATGACACGCGCCATCAAGGCGGAAGACCCAAATCATCCAGTCCTGATCGGATTGCACACGGCATCACTCGACGGCGATGTTGGGTTTCGCGTGGATCAGATCGCGATGGTAACCGACATCTCGGTGATGCACGGATATTCGATTTACAACCTGCTGGCGCGCAAGGCGCTGGATCCGGATTGTATCCCATTTACTTGTGCGCTGACTTTTGCGCTGGCAGGGCGGCCGGTGCTGTATGAGGAATTTGGCGTGTGTACGCAGAGCCCAAACGCGCCGTCGGGCTATCGGGGATCGGGATTGCGTTTTCTGGGCAAGCCCAAGCAATACTTCAGTTCGGAGGAAGATGCGGCTGAGTTTTATGGCGCGGTATTGCCGCGATTGGTGCGGGTGGGGGCATTGGGTGCGTTTGCGTGGTGTTTTGCGGATTATGATGAGGAATTGTTTGATAAGCCGCCCTGCGATCGATTTGTACATGAGCGAACGTTTGGGCTGTTTCGGGCGGACGGGTCGGCAAAGCTTGCGTGCAGGGTGATTCAGGATTTTGCCTGCGGCGATCCGCGCGTGGTGGCGCCGGAAAAACTTGTGACGCTGCCAGTGGGTGCGGATGTTTATTATCAGAATCCGGGAGCCTATCAGCCGATGCTTTATGAGCGGTTCGGAAGGATGGGTTGACGGCAACCGCCCGACCGGCTAATTGATGATCGGCGCGGAGCAATGCTAGTCACCGATTTTCGAAGTTTTTTGCGGGCCCGGACGTATTGTCCACTCAGGCAGTGTCGTGCATCAGATTGAACTCATTCTATTAACGGCTTATTGTCTGCTGGGCCCAAACGTGATGGGCCTTTTCTGCGCGGGCATCTGGCTGGGCCGTCGGCGCATGCTGCTGATGAAGCAGCCCACGCAGCCGCTAAAAGTGCCGCTGCCAAAAGTCACGATTTTGATACCGGCCAAGGATGAAGGGGAGCGCATCCGGGCATGTGTCCATTCAGCATTAAGCCAGGATTATCCGAATCTGGAAGTGATCACGATCGATGATCGCAGCACGGACAATACCGGCGCGGTGATGGATGAGATTGCCGCCACCGATCCTAAGCTCAATGTGTTGCACATTACCGAGCCGCCGGCGCCGGGCTGGACGGGGAAGAACAATGCATTGCATCAGGGTGTGAAGCGGGCCAATGGGCAGTGGATGCTGCTGGTGGATTCGGATGTGGTGCTGAAGCCTGATGCGCTGAAGACGGCAATGGCGGTCGTTCTCCGTAAGGAGTTCGACATGATCAGCCTGCTGCCGCGTATTGAAAGCCATTCGTTTTGGGAAGGATTGCTGATTCCGCTGGCTGGGGCGGCGGCGTCGACGATGTACATCATCGCCCTGACAAACAGCAATGATTTTCCAAAAACTGCTTTTGCCAATGGCCAGTTCATGCTGATCAGCCGGAAGGCGTACGACAAGATCGGCGGACACGAAACAGTACGGGATCGATTTTGCGAAGATGTTGCGATCGCCCGGCTGATGAAGTCGCAGGGGCTGCGGCCGCGGGTTTCGTGGGGGAATGATTTCTGTTCTGTGCGCATGTACGACAGCCTGGGTGCGATCATCCGGGGCTGGAGCCGGATTTATTATGCGGCTCGAGTGGGGAGCCCGTGGCGTGTATTGATCGCGCTGTTTTTTGTGCTTGCCTGTGCGTTGTCCATCTACCCGGCACTGGCGTGGGGCATCTACCGCACTATTCATCCCATTCCAGAGTGGCCGGGGTTGGTGGGGACTTATTCCCACCGATTTCTGGGCCCGCTTTGGCTGTTCTATGTGGCGCTCCATGCTCTGTCTCTCAACATCGCACTATCGCGCATTTACCGCTGGAGCGGAAACACCGCTCGCAACGCGCTGCTGTTTCCGATTGCCGGGCCGATGCTGTGCTTTATTTTCCTTCGTGCTTTGAAAATGTGCATCACGAAAAAGGTGGAGTGGCGCGGGACGGCTTATTCGCACGTGATGCAGACGATCCCGAATGAGGCGGGGCCGGGGGCGGATGTTTCGGTCCCGGCGCCAAAGGCTCAGCACTCACAGCCAGCAGCCTAATTACAGGCGGTTTCCCGCGCGATTCCAAAGCCCGTCCACTTCTTCATCTGACATGGATTCAAATCCCTGCCGAACCGGATGGAGGATTTCATCGAATGTCCGCGCGTCAGCGTCAATTAGCTCCTGAAGATACTGTTCAGGGGTTTGGCCACGCGAACGTGCCTTGTCGGCGGCAACTTGATAATGCTGCTCATCGAGCGTGACTGCTTTGCCCATATGAAACTCAATGAAGGATCTATTGGATCACAATGCGGTCAACCATCGCAGTATAAGATACCCGCGAGCATCCGTCAGGAAGTTCAGGCGATCCAATTGAGCGCGGCACAGGGCGATCGCATGCTCCTGGCCCGGCGACAGATTTCGGGAATGCGAAGCTCCTGCCGAGCCAATCTGACCTGAAAAAATGCGCTCGGCGGGAGCCTCGCACTCCCAGTGAAGGCACATGCGATTGCCTTGAGAGCACTGCATTTCAATAAACCAATCCCAGTTCCTCATAGATAATCGTGTGGATTTCCCGCATGCGTTTGTGATGAGCCGGTTCGCCTGGCATTCCATTGCAGACCAGCGTGACGACCAGGCCATGCTCAGGGTCGGCGAAGGCGGTGGCGGATTGGTGGCCGTTGTGGCCGAAGGTGCGGTGGGAGGCGTGGGGGCCGTAGCCGTAGGGGAGGGTGTCGGGGCCGTACTGGTTGGAGTTGAGGAGGAAGCCGAGGCCCCAGTCGATGATGTGGCGGAAGGTGATGTCGTACATGCCGGCGCGGTGCCGGGCGATCAAGGCCTCGACGGTTTGGGGGGAGATGATGCGGCGGCCTTGAAGAGTTCCGCCGGCGAGCATCATTTCGTAGATTCGGCCAAGTTCGCGGACCGGGCCATGGCCGCTGCTGGCGGGGCGAGCGTGGGTGGCGGCGGGTTCGGTATCCAAGCCGGCATCGATGGGATGGCCTGTCTCGGTTTTCTGCGTGATCGCCAGGCGATCGCCATATCCGCGGTAAACTTCGGGGGGCATCGCGATCCAGGAATCATTCATCCCCAGTGGCTCGAAAATTTCCTGGCGCACGTAGTCCGCGAAAGCTCGGCCATCGAGCCGGCGGACGATTTCGCCGAGCATGAACCAGCTCACCAGTGCGCTGTAGCCGGCCTTTTGCCCGGGAACCCAATCGCGCTCGGGGCGCATGGAACATATCTTGGAAATAATGGTGTCCCATGAAACATCGGGCCAGCCTGTTTCTACCCAGCGGATGGGAGCGGTGTGGGTGAGAATGTGGCGGAGCGTAATGCGATCTTTTTCGTGCTGCGCGAATTCGGGGACGTGTTGGGCGATGGGATCGTCCAGTGTGAGCAGGCCTTTTTCCCAGAGTTGGGCGATGGCCAGGGCGGCCATGGGCTTTGTGGCCGACATCCATAGGATCACCGTGTCCGGAGTCATGGCGACGCCCGGGCGCGACTGGCCGATTCCAAGATCGGCCATCACGCGCCCGCGCACTGAGACGTACAACTGAGCGCCGATCTGGATTCCAGCTTCTATTTGGGCGCGAAGTATCTCGGCCGTTCGCGGCAACTCATTGACGTTGCCCGTAATCATCCGGGCAGCATCCCGGGGGGAATCCCCAGATCGGAGGCCATTTTCTGCATTTGGGCGCGGGCGGTTTCAGAGGCCTTATTCTGAGCCGCGGCCACCGCCGCGACGATGACGTCTTCGAGCATGTCGGTATCGGTGGGATCGATCCGGGATTTGTCGATGCGAATCTTCACCAGCTCCATTCGACCATTGACGGTCGCCTCCACCATTCCGCCGGCTGCGTCGGCGGTCACCAGACGTGTGGCCAGGTCGTCCTGCATGGCCTTCATTTTGTCCTGCATTTCCCGGGCCTTGGCCATCAGGCCGGGTAGATTGCCTAGTCCTTTAATGGCGTCGAACATCAGGGGAGCCTTTCTGGAAATATCGGTCTGTGAAAATCTGACAGGTTATTTGTTGAAAGTTAGGTGATCGAAATTTGAATGTCATTCAACCTTAACGATCTGGGCCCCCATCTGATCCATCAGCGCTTTCACAAGCGGCTCATTCCGGAGCGAATCGATCAGCTCGGGGGTTAGCTTGATGGTCGGCACAGCAGGCGCGACAGGCTGTGGCGGGGGGGGTGGAGTGGCGGCTTTGGGTGGAGATCTTGGAGTTGAATGCTGCCGCTCGGCCGGGGTTGCAGTGGTTGCGGGTTCGATCGGAGCATCGGCATCGACTTCGAATTTAACGCCGACACTGCGCCCCAGAACCTCGCTAAGCTTTTCACGGACAAGGTCCTTCTTGCCGTTACGTTCGAGAATCTTGACGAAGGTATCGTGATTGGGCGCATAACGGACAATTGCGCGGCCTTCGTCGATTGCGACCAGCCGGCCCGGGGTGAGCAGCGAAGACAACATCGGGCCGTGAACGGTGAGTAGCTCCAACGCCGCTTGCCAGACTGCGGGGAGATTGGTGGGATCGACGGCTTCAACGTTTGCAATTGCGGTGTCAATCGCCGGGGCGATGGCGGGTGTGGGCGCGGACTTGGCTTGTTCGTTTTTGAGCAATATCGCCAGTGATGGGCCGGTCCACACTCGTCCGGGCTGTGGCAGGTCGTCGTCTTCATCTTCGTCAATCGCTTCTGCGACGCTGGCAGCCTCGGCTACCGGTGTGGATGCCGGCTGCGGCGAAGCAATGGGTGCCGGCGCAGCGGGCGCGGGTGGAGGGGAGGCTACGATGGCGGGCGGCTCAGGATTTTTTTTTTGCGCCGCGGGGGCCGTTGTTGCGGCTCGGGCTGTGGAGCTTCCGCCGCCGCCGCCATCCAGACGAGAAAGCAGCTCGCCGATTGAGGCAAACTGATCGGCCAGCGCCATTCGCACCAGCGTGGCATCAAGCAGAGCACGGCCTGCCTGCGACTGGCGGATATTCCGCCGGAGTTCTTCGAGGATCGTGATGTCTTGGGTGAGCGTGATCGCGTCGAATCGATCGGCTTGGGCGAGCAGGTCATTCATCGCCAGGCCGGGCACTTCGACGAGGGTTGAATCTGCTCCGCAGGTTCGAAGGATCAGCAGGTTTCGCAGGTGATCGGTCAGCGATGCGATCAGCGCATCGACCGATAAGCCGCCGGTCACGATCGCATCGGCCTGGCTGAGCGTTGCCTTGACGTTTCCGGTTCCAATGGCGTCGGCAAGTTCAAACAGAATTTGCGTTTTGGGAAGGCCCAGGAGTTGTTCGACCATCTCAGCCGTGAGATGTTTTTCGCCCACGCTGAGCAGGCGATCGAGAAGCGAAAGCGCATCCCGCATCGATCCGGCCCCGGCTTTTGCCACCAGCAGCAGGGCGTCTTCGTCGGCCTTGATCTTTTCCTTGCCGCAGATGTCGGCAAGATGCCCGGCGATTTCGCGGGTGGGAATATTTCGAAAATCATACCGCTGACACCGCGAAAGAATGGTCGGCAACACCTTCTCAGGCTCAGTCGTGGCCAGAATAAACTTCACATGCCCCGGCGGCTCTTCCAGCGTCTTAAGCAGCGCGTTGAACGCGCTTTTGGAAAGCATGTGTACTTCGTCGATGATGTACACCTTGAACCGGCTGCGGGCCGGGCGGTATTGGGAGTTTTCAATAACCTCGCGAATGTTATCGACGCCGGTGTTGCTGGCCGCGTCGATTTCGATGACGTCGATGTCGTCGCCGCGAGCGATGGCCACGCACGAATCACACTTGCCACAGGGCTCGGTCGTCGGCCCATCGGCGTTGTGGCAGTTGAGCGCCTTGGCCAGAATGCGGGCCATCGAGGTCTTACCCGTGCCCCGCGTGCCGCAAAAAAGATAAGCGTGCGCGATCCGCGCAGACTTGATCGCCTTCTTCAGCGTTTGCGCAACGTGATCCTGCCCGATGACTTCATCAAAGGTTCCGGAACGATAACGGCGGGCGAGGACGGTATAAGACATAGGCGACTGATATCTTAGTTTTGAAAGGGGTGGATGGGAAATCGGATCGAATGAGGCGACGGCCTAGGGGTCAGCAGCGGCGTCGAAAGCCTTAAATATCGCATAACGGCGCTGTTCTTTGGGCAATTGTATCCACACATGCCGGTGTGTAGAATTGGGATGTGGCAACGAATCTTCAAATTGACGACAAACTGCTCAACAAGGCCCTCAAGATCGGTGGCCAGCGTACCAAAAAGGCCACTGTTACTGAGGCGCTTGAGGAGTATATCCGTCGACGCGAACAGATGAGGATTGTCGAACTCTTCGGCACCGTTGATATTGATCCCGGCTACGACTACAAGGCTCAGAGGAAGCGGCGTTGAATGTTCTGGTGGATACTTCGGTGTGGTCCGCCGCGATTCGGCGGGGTGGGCCGACTCCCCCGCAGGCCGATGTTCTACGCGATCTTGTGCAGCAGGATCGAGCTGAATTGATTGGCCCAGTAAGGCAGGAACTACTCTCCGGCATTCGCCACTCAGTTCAATACGAGAGAGTAAAATCGTACCTGCGCGCATTTGTGGATCTACCGATCGAGACCGCGGATTACGAGCATGCGGCGGAATATTTTAATACTTGCAGGGCACGCGGCATCCAAGGCTCCAATACCGATTACCTCCTGTGCGCCGTGGCGGTGCGGCGCGGTATGTCGATTTTTACAACCGACGCGGATTTTGATCATTTTTCCCGTCACATACCGCTTGTTTTACACCGTTCATAGTCTAGTGGCGCGGGACCTGGTGGATTCGATGCATATTATCGATCTGCTCGCGAATCATTATCTGGCGCAGTTTGTTGAGGGGCGGTAACGCGAAATGCCCGGAGAATCTGAATTCATCGATTGGATTCGAGCCCATCAACGACAGGCGGACTGTGTCGTCCTGCCGCCGGGCGATGACCTGGCGGTGTTGAAATGGCGGGGGGAGGATCTGCTGTTGGTGGGGGCTGATCAGGTTTTGGATGGGGTGCATTTCGATTCAACGATCCATTCGCCGCGGGCGATTGGGCGGAAGGTGATGAACAGGAATTTGTCGGATTGTGCCGCGATGGGGTGTCTGCCGACGGCGGCGGTGACGACTGCCGCGTTGCCAAAAGGGGTGGGGCTGGAGTATGCAAAGGAACTATATCTGGGGCTGCGTGAGGCGGCTGATGTTTTCGACTGCGCGATTGTGGGCGGAGACACCGGGTCCTGGGATGGGAAGCTTGTTCTCACCGTTACGATTCTGGGTCGCAGCGCGGGCGTGAACCCAATCACGCGAAAGGGGGCCAAAGTCAGTGACGATATTTATGTAACCGGTCCGCTCGGGGGCAGCATTCTCGGACGGCATATGACTTTCGAGCCGCGGGTGGCGCTGGGCCGCCGTCTTGCTGAAACCGGGCGTATCGCAGCGATGATTGATGTGAGCGATGGGCTGAGCCGGGACCTTCGGCATATTTGCCGGCAGAGCGGAGTGGGGGCGCTGCTCAATTCAAAGCTTATTCCGATTCATCCTGACGCAATCATGTTGAGCGATCGGGATGGCCGATCGGCGCTGGATCACGCGCTAAACGATGGAGAAGATCACGAGCTACTGTTCAGCGGACGATTGGAAGGGCTTGGGCTTCCAGTGACGCGGATCGGACGTGTGACCGAGCAGTCGGGGATTTACCTGGAAGTTGACGGCAAGGTGGAACTGCTGGAAGCGAAGGGATGGGAGCATCGGATCTGAACTGATGCGAGCTGCGTCTTCGGGGAGCGCGCCTCGGCGCGGCAGGGCCGCAACCCAAAAAAGAGATGCAACCACGGAGGCACGGAGACGCGGAGGCGCGCTTGGCTAACGGGCGGCGCTGCAAGGTGGTTAGGTTGGAAAAGTTTCGGCGGAGAAGATTTGCGCGGGCTGCGAAGAATTGGGGGGGTAGCAGTACAAACAGGAGAATTGAAATTCTGGCCGCGCGATCAGGGCGGACGTTTTTGCGGACGAGACTTCATGATCACGCGTGAATCGAACAGTGTACGTGAAACCGAGTCGATCGCGGGTGAACTGGCGGGATCGCTTCGGGGCGGTGAATGCATTGCACTTTTTGGCGACCTGGGTGCGGGAAAAACGCAATTCACGCGCGGCTTGGTTCATGCACTGGGCGGGCCGGCAAAAGCCGTTAGCAGTCCGACGTTTGTCCTGTTGAACGTGTATCCCGGCGGGCGTCTGAAGGTCTATCACCTGGACGCATACCGCGTATGTGGATCCGAAGATTTTGAATCGATCGGATTTACCGAATTGCTTGAGCAAGGCGGCGTGGTGGTTGTCGAATGGGCGGAGCGTGTTAGCGCGCTTCTGCCGGCAAATCACATCTCTGTCACAATTACTGCGATTGGGGAATCGTCAAGGCAAATCGACATTGACGTCATCCGGCCGTGACATTCAAAGTCATTTTGTCGTCCATACCGCCGGCGGGGTGATCTCATCGGCGGGCTGCTTGCCAGCGTCTGCCCGGCCGCTGCCTGCCAGGCGGCTAATCACGCGCACGCTCATGTCGTGATCACACAGGATCTGACAGCTCAGGCGCAAACCTGGCTGGGATATGAGGCCTCGGGCGGTCAATACGTCCTTTTCGGCCTGGGTCATGGACGCAGGTTCGCCTGCGACGAATTGCACGCGGCAGGTGGTGCATCGGGCAAATCCGCCGCACGCGTGGAGTTGATCCTGTTTGGCGTCGTCGATCAGTGCGTTGATCAGGCGCTTTTCAGCAGGGACTTCAAACGTGCCGGCCTCTTCAACCGTTATTTTCGGCATCTCAACTCCTTCGTTGCGGATCTTTTAGCGACTTGCGGCCCACGATGCCATCAGGCAATCGTATGTTTGTTTGTCGGGATTGATTCCGGATGGGCGCGGGCGGAATTGTTTGACAATCCCGTCACGGTCAATCTGCGAAACTTATTCCGCGTATCGCGACGCGTTTGCATGGCAAAGTTTATATTTTGAAGATACGCGGTAAGGTGAAGTCACAATGGGCTGGCGTGCCAGATGTATTTTTGGAGTGGGGTTCCTTGCAACCGCGTGGGCCGCGGCCATACCGATCGCCCATGGCGATGTCACGGTCGAGCAGAAGGCCGTTGAAATTGAGCACAAAACGTTTGATCCCAACCATCGCCCGGACGACATGCCTGCCCTGAAGCCCGGAGAGGCGGCAGTCACCGAGTCGCGGTTCGACTGCGATGCCGACATTTCTTACAAGATCATTGAGCGAAAGACAGGAGATGAAACCTGCGCGGTTTCGTTGCGCGTGCAGGCGGTCCACGTTACTTCAACATTAAAAATCATTGTCTGGTTGCCGACGGGAGTGCCGCAGAAACTTGCCGCACACGAGGAAGGGCATTGCCGGATAGACCAGCATGTGTATGACGAGGCCAAAATCCAATTAGAAAAGGATGCCCACGCGCTCGAAGGCCAGATACTTCGCGCGTCGGCCGCGGATTGTGACCTGGCAGCACACCAGGCAACACAATCCGCGGCCGACGCTTATTGCAAACAGTATCTTCAATATGTCGCAAAGCGGGTGAGCCGCGTCAACGACGAATATGACAGAATCACCGCCCACGGCACAAAGGCCAACCCGACAGAAGACGAAGCCATTAAGCAATCGCTTCTGTGCGCCGAGGGCAAATGAGGGCGATTTATCGCCCGATCAGTTTTAGGACAATGAAGACCAAAACGGCAAAGCCCAAGCTGCCGGTTAGCAGGTAGGCGATAAGCGAACCACCGATGGCTGCGATCACGATAGATGCGAGTACGGGAACCATAACTCCTCCAGGCTGATGTTGTGTGGCCCACCGCCACTCGGCGGTTTCAGCAGAGGAAAGAGCAAACGGTGTACCGCAGTTAATATTGAGATAAATTCGGCCTCGGTTCTTGAGGCCGGATTTCTAATTTATCTTGCATATTCCACCGACCGCACCTCGCGCATCACCGTAACCTTAATCTCGCCCGGATACTGCATTTCCGTTTCGATTTTCTTGGCGATGTCGCGGGCAATCTTGGCGCTGATTTTGTCGTCTACCATTTTCGCATCGACAATCACCCGCACCTCACGACCCGCCTGGATGGCATAGGCCTGGCGCACCCCATCAAATCCGGTCGCGAGCTCTTCGAGATCACGCAGGCGTTTGACATATCGTTCCAGGCTTTCGCGCCGCGCCCCTGGTCGGCTTGCGCTCATGGCGTCGGCGGCCATGATGATCGGCGTATAGGGCGTAGTCGCCGGAACATCCCCGTGGTGCGCGAGGCACGCATTCAGCACCGCTTCGGGCTCATTGAATTTTCGGAGGAACTCCATGCCGATCTGCGGATGGCCGCCCTCGGTCTCATGATCCATCGCTTTGCCAATGTCATGTAGCAGACCGGCCCGACGCGCCACCGCGCCATCAAGGCCCAGCTCATCCGCCATCATTTGTGCGAGGAAAGCCACTTCAATTGAATGCTTCAGCACGTTCTGCCCGTAGCTTGTTCGGAATGCGAGCCGACCCAGCAATGGGATGATCGGGCGTGCCACCGCGCCAACGTTTGCTTCCTGCACCGCTTCTTTGCCGAGCTTCAGCAGCTCGTCGTCCATCTCCTTGCTGGTCAGCATGACGATCTCTTCGATGCGAGCGGGGTGAATCCGGCCATCCTGCACCAGCTTTTCCAGGGACTGGCGGGCAATCTCCCGCCGCACCGGATCGAAGCAACTGACGATCACTACGCCCGGCGTATCGTCGATGATGACATCCACGCCGGTCGCTTTTTCAAAGCTGCGAATATTCCGGCCCTCACGGCCAATCACCCGGCCCTTCATGTCGTCACTGGGGATCGTCACGGTACTGACAGTGTGATCGCTGGTGTGCTCTGCCGCGTAGCGCTGAATTGCCTGAATGACAATGGTCCGGCTCTTATCCTTGGCTTCTTCCTGAGCCTGCTCCGTGATCTGCTGGATCATGGCACCCGCCTCCTGGCGGCACTCGGTTTCAATTCGCTTGAGAAGCATCTCCTTAGCCTGCTCGGCGCTCATGCCCGAGAGTTGAATCAAACGCTCGCGTTGTTCTTTCACGACCCCGTCAAGCTGCAGTTCTTTTTCGGCGAGGCTTTTATCGCGACGTGACAGCCGGCCTTCGAGGTCGTCCAGATGCTTTTCCTTCATCGCAAGGGTATCGAGCTTCCGATCGAGCGTATCCTCACGCTTGGAGAGACGAGATTCCTGGGCCTGAAGCTGGGTGCGGGCCGATTCATTCTCGCGTTCAAATTGCTCCTTCAGCTTCAGTTGTTGTTGCCGGGCGGCGAGCTCAACTTCCTTGGCCTTGTTCTGCGCTTCCTGTGTCGTCGAGGTTCGCAAACGTTCAGCTTCGCTTTTGGCCTGTTCAAGTACGTTTCGAGCCGCGGTGCGAGTGAAGTACCAATACGCGACGGCTCCAAGCACGCCGCCAATGGCCAATCCGATGAGGATGCCAATCGTTATTTCCATAAGTCTGTTCCCCAAGTCATCCGTTGCTCGCACTCAGACGCGCAATCCCTGCGCAACGCGTGCGGGCGTCGGGAACTCATGACACATCAATAATGCGGATTAACTGACGACCAGGGGTGGCGCAAGCGCAGCGAAGAAAGAGCCCATGCGACATTCGGCAGGGCACAGTTCGCTGAATTGGTCAGGGACGGTGGGTGGAGCCCGTAAGTGCAGTCTGGCCCTTATCTTGGCAGCCAAGCTGTGCCGTGTCGGTTCGGGGGAGGTCAAAAACGGCATCGGCCCCGACGGGACCAGGGCCGCTTGGGGTGACGCAGTTCGAAGCGTCAAAACCAGCCCAAGAATTAGTAGCAACGTCAGCATCAGCATCAGGACCGCTGACACGAAGATGGGCGCTGCCGCTTGCACGGGGGGAACTCCAGAATAACCACGATCGTTATGACCCGTTGCGGTTCCAAGATTGAAATCCGCAAGAGCTTACGTCAAACATGGCCTGAGCGAGTCCGATCATCCGCTACAAACCGGACCCCGGCCCACAGGGCGTTTTTTCACCCTGTCGACCTTCATCAAATCTTACGCGATTCATGACGGGGGGACAAGCTACGATCCTGTCGCGCGATTGCCGCGCAATTACCTCGCGAGCACCTGCCTGCTAAACTCTAGCTACATGGCCGTGCACGATCACGCGCTTGTGGTGCAGGTCTCCAGACCTGCACATGCAGGCTTGGAAACCTGCACCACAATGGACGGACTCCGCACGGTTATTTTGTTGAAATACCATAAGGATGATGCACCCCGGGGATTATCCCACCGATGAGAACCCGATGCCCCGCCTGCGGAAAAACCAGCACGCTCCCGGATTCTGAATCCGGCCAGGGCGTCATTTGCGTAGCCTGCGGCGAACGTTACGAGGCCCCCCACGTTTTCCCGGCCACGTCGACCCAAACCATATCGGCGCGAGGTGACTCGCCAACCGCTCAATTGGATCATCGCGGAACAAAGCCGCAGCTGATTCTCGCGACATGGGCGACTGTTGGAATTGGGCTGCTCCTTACATTGGTCATCTGGTCGTTCGCTTCAATTCAATCGGGGCAGCCAAATGGGCCCGTTGAACATAAGGCTGTCGCAAAGGGCCCGGCACCCACCGCTGAGGGTAAGCATTCCGAAACACCAGCCGGAACGACCCGCGCCGTTTTAACGACCGCTCCAGCGCCAGTGCCTGCGACGACGCGCCCGAAAGAGAAGATTGTCGCGTTCATCCCTCCCGTTCCGCGTTCGATCGCGGTCCCGCCGGAGA
The DNA here is from genome assembly GCA_036794395.1 of Tepidisphaeraceae bacterium. Classification (GTDB taxonomy): domain Bacteria; phylum Planctomycetota; class Phycisphaerae; order Tepidisphaerales; family Tepidisphaeraceae; genus DASXMX01. Next base: position 17,048 of record DAIRGS010000068.1, read on the forward strand.
CGCCAAAAATTGTTGGCCAGCCGAGCGTGATTGCGCGGCCCCCTGCGACGCGGCGCGCTGCAGAGCACGAAGATCTCAGCGATGTGCAAATTGGGGAGGCGATTCGTAAAGCAGTCGATTATCTGCTGGCGCAGTTCAGCCCCAGCACGGGTCTGTTGCGGAAACTCGATCCGAATACATACGACCTGTCGATGGGTGAAGATGCGCTTTGCGTTTATGCGCTTCTTCAGGCGTCGCAGTCGATCGATGATTCGAGGCTGAATCCCAAATCGACGCGGATGAAGGAAATGGTTTCGGCGATGAAGCAGTTGCCGCTTCAGCAATTCAGCCGGGAGACGTACGCTCGCGCGCTTCGTGCGTCTGCGCTGGCGGTCTACGATGCACCCGAAGATCGTCAGACGTTGGCAGCCGACACATTGGCGCTGGCGCGCGGTGCGCGCGCGGGAGCGTATTCATATCGCGTCAGTTCAAATCGCGGGTCGGGCCGTTTTGGGGGGTGGGATAATTCTAATTCGCAGTATGGCCTCCTGGGTGTCTGGTCCGGCGCGGAAGTCGGGCGCGAAGTGCCAAGCACTTACTGGCAAGCGGTGAGCAAACATTGGGAGGCGACGCAAAGCGCCGATGGCGAATGGAGCTATCACGGCCCGGATCGGGTCGGAACCCACTCGATGACCTGTGCCGGGCTCGCCTCACTGTTCGTCGCCCACGACTACCTTGAGCCCGCAAGGTTCACGGGGAGCGTAGGGCGAGAGCCGTTTGTTCCGGCGATTGTCCGTGGGCTGAAGTGGCTCGAAACGGACGACAACAGCATCACGCTTGATCATGAGGGCTACGACCTCTACGGCGTTGAACGCGTTGGTCTTGCTTCAGGATTCAAATACCTCGGCACCCACGACTGGTATCGCGAACTGGCGGCCAAGACGATCAAGAACCAGAGCGCTGATGGTTCGTTTAATGAGCAGTTTCGGGCGTACGGGCCGTTGGTTGAAACGGCTTACAGCCTGCTATTCCTGGCGCGCGGACGCCATCCCATTCTCATGAACAAGCTGCGTTTCGACGGCCATTGGGCCAACCGGCCGCGGGATGTGGCGAATCTGGCGCGCTTCGCGGCGCACCAGCTCGAGCGTCCGCTCAACTGGCAGGTTGTCCCAATCTCCCGGCAGGTTGTCCCCACTTCCCGCGACTGGGCCGATTGGATGGACTCACCCATTCTCTATCTCGCGAGCCACGAAGCCCCCAAGCTGTCCGATGACGACTGCGATCGCATTCGCCAATTTGTTGACAATGGCGGCCTGCTGTTCACCCAAGCTGACGGAAATGCTTCCGAATTCAACAGTTTTGCAGTGGAACTGGCCAAGCGGCTCTTCCCGGCGTATCCGATGACGGATCTCCCCGCCAATCATCCGATGTACAGCATGCAGTTTCGTCTGGCGCCGGTTCCCGGTTTGAAGGCGGTGAGCAATGGCTCACGCCTGCTCATGCTGCATTCTACACTTGACCTCTCAAAATATTGGGAGCTGCGCGACTTCAAGAGCAAAGCCGAGATGTTTCAATGGGGAACGAATCTTTTTCTGTATGCGGCAGGGAAGCGCGATTTGCGCAATCGCCTGGATTCAACCTACATCCCGCCGCCCACGGCCCCGCCCATTACGACATTTCGCATCGCACGCCTGCGCTACGATGGAAACTGGAACCCCGAGCCGGCAGCTTGGGTGCGGTTTGGCCGGTGGTTCACCGGGGAAACGGGATATGGACTTGAGGTGAGCGATGTTGCCATCACGGACCTCAAACCCGCAACCGCTCCTGTCGCGGTGCTTACCGGCACCTCCCGCCACGATCTAACCGACGCCGAAGCCGCAGCCATCAAATCGTTTGTTGAGTCAGGGGGCGTGATCTTTGTTGATATGTGCGGCGGCTCGGGCGACTTTTACGCCGGGCTGGAAAGCTCGCTCTATCTCAAGGCCTTCGCCGATGCCCCGCTGCGAACGGTCGCGGGAAGCCATCCCCTGCTTTCCGGCGATCAATCCGGCATGGACGACCTCTCTCGCCCCCGGCTTCGCATTTTCGCCATCGAATCGCTCGGCGCCGATGGCGGAGCCCCCCAGGAACTCTCCGCCGGTCGGGGTCACATCGTCACGACCCGGCTGGATGTCACCACAGGCCTGCTCGGTACCCAAACCTGGGGCATTCGCGGATATGATCCCGATTATGCCCAGCGCCTGGCGAAAAATGTCATCCTCTGGACGCTGGATGGGCAACGCGATTAAGAGCCCTTAACTGCACCCGGCGGCGAATCCGCCCACATCAGGGCCAGAAGGAGCGGCAGTGGAAGAGGAAAATCCGGTCGAAAAAGCGCACGAAGATCTGCACGAGAAGGCCGAGCATTCGCGTGAGCCGTGGATCGGACGTGTCGCGCTCACCGCGGCTTTGCTGGCAGGCATCGCCGCCATTGCCTCCAGCCTGTCGGGCCACCACGAAAGTGAAGGCATCCTCGAGCAAATCAAAGCCAGCGACCAATGGTCCTACTACCAGGCCAAGGGGATCAAGGCCGACATCTTTAAAGTCCTCAAGCCTGAATCTCCAGAAATCCGCCGGTACACCGAAGAACAAAAGGAAATTCGCGCCGAGGCGACCAAGGCCCAGGAGGCATCACGCGCCCACATGCAGGTCCACCAGATCTTCGCCAAAGCCGTGACATTCTCCCAAATCGCAATCGCCATCGCCGCGATTACCGTGCTGACCCGCCGCCCCGGCTTCTGGGCCGTCAGCCTCATCTTCGGCGGCATCGCTCTGGCCTATCTAGCGCAGGGCCTATGGCTCACGTATCACCTGCGCGAATTAATGGGCTGATGGATGACCCAAATCGCCCCAGTTGCGAACCCCTCCCAACGCGCGTAAGATCACCCCGCGATTTGGCCCGGTGCATTTCCAGTGCATCCTGCCCCGATTCGCACCTTTAGCTCAATTGGATAGAGCGTCGGTCTACGGAACCGAAGGTTGTAGGTTCGAGCCCTACAAGGTGCATTGCCTTTCCTCCAAATCTGACCTTGGATGTCGATTTTCAATCGTCCTTATTGCACACTGGGCGAATTCAGACAACGTAGATAGAGAATGCCGAAGCTGACCACTGCCGAACTCGTGAAGCTTCGCTCTGAGTTGAGGCGCGCCCAGGATATTCAGAAACGCGGGCAGCTACACGAGGCCGAGCGCGAATACAAAGCAATCCTTGCTCGACTGCCGGGACACCCGGCGGTGTTACAAGGCCTCGGTCTGTTGAAACATTATGAGGGCAAGCACGAGGAAGCATTGCAGTTCCTACGCGAGGCTGTGTTGCAAGCCCCGCGGGCTGTGGAGATCAGGTGCAACCTCGCGGCGGTCATGGGAATGCTGGGACGCCACTGCGACGCGGCGCAGGAGATCCGTGAAGCACTTCGATGGCAGCCGGATTACGCCCAAGGATGGCGCAACCTCGGCGTTTCGCTCGAGAAGAACCGTGACTTCGAGAAAGCGATCGATGCGTATCGAAAAGCGTTGGAACTGGAGCCACGTGACGCCACCGCGTGGACATTCCTCGGAAACGTAAACCGGCAGTTGAAGCGGTGGAGCGACGCGGAGGCCGCCTATCGTCAGTCGTTGCTGATAGCAGGGTCGTCCGCAGAAGTTCATCACAGTTTAGGACTAGTCGCTCGGGCCCAGAAACGGCAAGACGATGCGATTGCGGAGTTTCGAACCGCCTTGTCGTTGCGGCCGAATTACAGTCGGGCGCGGATCGGCCTCGCGAGGATTCTTGATCGATCCGATAGATTTGTCGAAGCCGCCGATGTGCTGCGCGAGGGGCTGCGACTGCAACCGGATAATCCGACACCTTATTCGTATCTGGGTCACACTCTCGGTGAGCTTGGCGAACTCGACGAAGTCATCGCCTGCTTTCGCACGCAGTTAGCCCGGGATCCCCAGGCTTCCGCGGTTAGAAGTGCATTGCTCTACACGCTTCACTATCACGCCGCTTCCACACCTGAACTGCTCTATCACGAACATTTGGAGTGGGGCAGACGGCATGTGGATCCGCTTCAGTCGGTGCGGCGGCCGCACACCAACGATCGGAAAATGGTTCGGCGTCTCAAGGTCGGCTACGTCTCGCCCGATTTTCGCGAACATACCGTTCCTCGCTTCATCTCGCCGGTGATCAAGAATCATTCTCGTGACCGTTTTGAAATCTATTGCTACAGCAACTCGGATCGAGAAGATCCGACCAAGTCTCGCCTGAAGGGATGGGCGGATCACTGGCGAGAAATCCGCAAACTGTCCGACGAAGACGTTGATCGCGTGATCCGAGAAGACGGCATCGACATTCTGGTCGATCTACGTGGGCACGCGGCGGACAATCGGCTCCTCCTTTTTGCCCGCAAGCCCGCACCGGTACAGGTGGTGATGGTGGGCTACTTTGATACCACCGGCCTCTCGACGATCGATTACCGGATTACGGATCAGCACCAGGACCCGCTGGGGATGTCAGAGCAGTACCATGTTGAAACGCTCGCGCGCTTGCCTGAAACCTCGTGGTGTTACGCGGCCGACGACCAGGCTCCAGACATCGCAGAGCCGCCGGCGCTGACCACGGGCTTCGTCACTTTCGGCTCTTTGAACAAGATCATCAAAGTGACCCCGGAATGCGCGCGGCTTTGGGCAACCGTACTCGAAGCGGTGGGCAATTCCCGGCTCATGCTCGTCGTCCCCGGCCAGGATTCACGTCAGGTCATCCGCGACCGACTGATCCGTTTCGGCTTGCCCCCGGATCGCGTCGTGCTGGTCGACAAGGCACCCACGCGCAACGCATATCTAAACCGTTATGCCCAGATCGATATCGCGTTAGACACTTATCCGTTTTCGGGGATCACCACGACCTGCGACGCTCTGTGGATGGGAGTGCCGACTGTGACGCTCGCCGGCGCAACCTCGGTTTCGCGCGCGAGCCGCAGTATCATGTCCGCCGTTGAACTGGGCGAGTTCGCCGCAACCACCGTAATTCAGTACGCACAGGCTGCGGCGGCTCTCGCCAGGGATTTAGCGCGCGTCACGTCACTGCGCGCGGGAATGCGCGAGCGCATGCGAAGCTCGCCACTGATGAACCAGGCCGCGTTTACCGGGCATCTCGAATCCGCCTTCAGCGCGATGTGGGCGCGGTGGGTGGCGACGCACTGACTCAGCAATGTCGCGCTGGGTGGACGCGCTGTTGTTTGGCGAAGCAGATTTCGTCGCTGCCACCGCTGACCTGTTACAGTCCCGCTGATTCAAATCGGGGTTCCTAGCGACAAAAGGGCATTTGTTGTTGGGCTCCCCTCACATCGGAGGACTGAATGACCGCGTGCAGGGTACCGATCGAAGCGCTTGAACGGCGAGTGATGTTTTCGGCCGCGCCTTTGCCGCTCCAGGGGGCGACAATAACGCTCCAGCCGATCGTCTTGGGAACCGATGGCGCCTCAATGTCCCAGGCAATCGCGGCGTTCACCGGCGCGGAGGGCGAGGTGGGACAGCCGACCGCCAACCTTCCTGTGGCAAACGTGCGATGGGGCGACGGCAAGAGTGACCGGGCCGATCCAACCGCATTCGACTCACTGAATCGGCTCATCGTTGCACCAAGCCATGTCTATCACCGTGCCGGCGTTTTTGCGATCGCCGTCATATTGGTACAGAACAAGAAGACCGTCGGCCACGCTCTGGAGCGCATACAGGTCCTCTCCGTTAGCCCCGGCGGTTTACACCTGGGCGTATCGCCCGGCCAATCGTTCAGCGGCGACGTCGGCCAATTCACTGCGAACTACCCGGTGATTGAAAGCAATACGGTTATCAATTGGGGCGATCGCAGCACATCGCCGCCTGATTCCATCCAAAGGGTGACGGCCGATCAATACGACGTGACCAGCAGTCACACCTATCGCCGTGCGGGCACCTACCGAATTGTGGTGAGCAGCAAAGTTGGCGCTCCGTCAATCTTCAATACAGATGTCGCCAGCGTAATCATGGTGAAAAAATCGCGCACGAAGATTGCGCTCATTCGCGGAAGCGGCGCCTCAATTTAATTTTATAGTTGACTCCGCTCGACGAGACGATAACTTGGCGAACTTCTTACGGTCGTGCGGGGCGCTCTAGTTCATACTGGAGTGGGTCCATGTGAAGTCCAACTCAACTCGTTTGCGCCCCCCGTCGTCAAAGGGGGGCTCGGAGGCTGTATGGTCACATCGGGCGGATTCCGCGCGCTGTCTGGCCGGGGAAACTTCCATTCCAGCAGACGAAAGCCAGCTCGGCCGTCAAGGCGCAACGGCGCAGTGTTGACCGCGGCGGCACGCACCTTGGTCGAGGCCCTGGAAGAACGTCGGCTGTTCAACGTCTCCGTCGGCGTGACGGTCTCGCCCACGGACATCGTCATGGGCTCCAGCGTAAACCTGTACGTCTCGGCGACCGCGGATGGGACGCTGCGCGACGCCTACAACGTCAACTGGGGCGACGGTGGGCAGGCGCAAACGTACAACTTTAGCGATTCCTGCACGCCAACCCACACGTACCCCACGGCGGGCAATTATTCGATCGAAGCCGATGCCACCGACGACGAGCCGGGTTGCGTCGTCTGCACCGGCTGCGGGTTTGCTTCGCTGGAGGTCGATCCGCCCCCCGCGCCGGTCATCACCCACAGCATCAGCGGGGCCTCGACGGGAACGGAGGATTCGACCTATACCTTGAACATGAGTTGGTCGGATTCCGACGGGGCGGCGGTGGACTGGTTCCTAAACTGGGGCGATGGCAACGCCACCGATGCCGGTGCGGCTACCAGCGCCACCCACACCTATACCGATTCCGGCTCCTACGACATCTCCGCCACCGCACAGAGCGCCGACGGAAACTTCACGGACAGTAAAACCGTCAGCGTCAGCCCCGCTGTGCAGGACCTTTCCGCTACCGCCTCTTCGGTAAGCCAGATCGCCTTGGCGTGGACCAACAATGCCGGCGGTGCCGCCACCGGCATTGAAGTCGGACGCTCCACCGATGCCGCCACCTGGTCCACCTTGGCCACGTTAGGCGGCAGCGCCACCACTTACACCAATACCGGGTTGAGTGAGGATCAACATTACTATTACCAAGTGAGGGCGCTATTCGGCGGAGGAGTCAACTCAAGTTATTCCAACGTTGCAGACGCCTTTACACCGCTGCAAGCGCCGACGTCCCTCGGCGCAACTGCTGTAAACTCTGGCGCGATCAGCTTGCAGTGGACTAACCACTCGACGATAGCCAGTGGAGTCCGGATCGACCGGTCGAGTGATGGCGGTAATTCTTTCAGCACGGTTGCAACTGTTGCCGCAAACGCGACAACGTTTTCAGACATCAGGGTCAATAACGAGACCTCGTATACCTACGAGGTATTGGCGACCGCCGCTGATGGTGATGTCTCGGCCCCTTCCAACACTACATCCGCCACCACGCCGCTGGCGCCGCCGATCGGGCTCACCGCTTCGGTTTCGTCGGGCACTCTCATCTTGAACTGGCCGGCAGTCCCCAATGCGGTGACCTACAAGGTATACCGTTCCGCGACCGCAACCGGTACATGGACCTTACTTACATCAAGCCCCACGACCCTCACCACCTTTACCGATTCATCACCCCCAACCGGTGTAATCTCCTACTATCAAGTCTACGCACAAGACAGCAATAACGTCGCTTCTAGCCCCGCCTCCGCTCAGACTCCAGATCGCATCGGCATCTACATCTCCTCCACCGGCGCTTGGTATCTGGACATGAACGGCAATCAGCAATGGGAACCATCCGGCGGCGACACCACTTACTCTTCCTTCAGCCCGCCCGCAGGCTCCCAGCCCGTCAGTGGCGCCTGGAACAGCAGCCTCAATGGAAAACAGATCGGGCTCTTCGACCCTACTACCGGCACCTTTTACCTCGACACTAACGGCAATGGCCAATGGAACTCCGGTACCGATGCCACCTATGCCTTCGGCCAGTCCGGTGACCAGCCCGTCATCGGGAACTGGAACGGCGGCGCCACCAGCCAGGTCGGCGTCTTCCGCCCCAGCAACAATACGTTCTACCTCGACCTCAACGGAAACGGCCACTTCGATTCAGGAACCGATCTCACCGTCGCCGTCACCCCGCCCTCCGGCGGCAGCTATATCGCGATCTCAGGCCGCTGGAACGGCCCCGGCGCAAGCGAGATCGGTCTTTACGACACAAACTCCGGTACGTTCTACCTCTACGACCTGACCGGCAACCTGATCGGCTCCTACCAACTGGTTTATTACGCCGGGGCGCTCCCTGTCATTGGCGACTGGAACGGCTCGGGAGGCGACCAACTCGGACTGTACGTCCCATCCACCAACACGTTCTATCTCGACAGCAACGGGGACTTCACGTGGGCCTCCGGCGATTCACAGTTCACGTTTACCACCGCGACCGGCGGCAAACCCATCTCATTTTGAACGATCGGATTCACAGCCTGGAGCAATACATGGAACGGAACGACTCCAACCGCGCCTCCTCGGGCCACACGCGGTCCACCGCCCGCCGAAATAAGTCGCGCATAAGAACGGGAAAGCCGTACTTAATCGAGCGTGAGCGTTACGTAAACCCCACCTTCACCGCGTCCGGCTGGCTTGGTTAATC
>DAIRGS010000069.1:0-25599 GCA_036794395.1 Tepidisphaeraceae bacterium
CTTGTATTGGTTTTCTCTGTGTTTTCCTCTGTGTTCTCCGTGTCCTCTGTGGTTAAATCGTCTGCCTGACGTACGAATTGGGTGAAGTTTTATGTCCCAGCCGTTTCGGATTCTTTATTGTCATTGTGCTTACGCCCAGGTGGTGCCGCCTGAGGTGAAGCAGCAGGTGTTGCGCAAGCTTGCCGAGTCGGGTGTGGCGTTTGATGCGGTGGCAGATCTGTGCGAGATGTCTGCCAAGCGCGATCCATCGCTCAAGCAGATCGCCGAGGGCGGCCCGGTCAAGATCGCGGCTTGTTATCCGCGCGCGGTGAAGTGGCTTTTCAATGCCGCCGAGACTCCGCTTCCCGAACAGGGCGTTGAGGTTCGAAATATGCGGACAGAAACCGCCGATCAAGTCGTCGAGTCTTTGCTCGAAGGGCAGGAGGTGCTCAAGTGAAGCCCGGTGCAACGACTCCTGTTTTCCGCGTGGCGTTGTATGAAGGCGTGGGCGCGCAATCCTTGCCCGGTGCTCATCGCGCCGAGTTGCTTCAATCCTTGCTGGAGAAGGGTTATGCGGTCACGTGCATCCGGCCAGGCGCAGCCGTCACGCATTCGACCGAAGGGCGCCTGCTGGTTCTGGGGCTCTTCACCGAATCCAAGCCGCTCGAAGCCCAGGATGACACTGGCAAAATTACGCTCCACTTTCGCCCGATCGATAATCTGGATGTCGCACAGACCGCGGCACTGGTCGATCAGGTTCGCGACGAATGGAAGCTTCCCAAGCCCGGGTCATGGAAGCCCTGGTTCCCCGTTATCGATTACGGCCGCTGCACCAACTGCATGCAGTGCCTGTCCTTCTGCCTATTCGACGTGTACGGCGTCAGCACCGACAGCAAGATCAAGGTTCAGAAAGCCCAGAACTGCAAAACCGATTGCCCCGCCTGCTCGCGCGTCTGCCCGGAAGTGGCGATTCTGTTTCCAAAGTACAAGGCCGGCCCGATCAATGGCGATGAGGTGAAGGCCGAGGACCTCCAGCGCGAGAAGATGAAGGTCGATATCTCCGCCCTTTTAGGCGGCGATATCTACGCCGCCCTCCGCCAGCGCAGCGAAGGCGCCAAAGTCCGCTTCGCCAAGGAACGCGACGAAAAGCGCGCCCTCGAAGAACGCAAAAAATGCCTCGCCAAGCTCCAGGAAGCGCTCGATATCCCCCAGGAACTGATGAACATGCTGCCGTCGGCCGAGCAGATCCAGGCCAAAACCGCCGCCGCAATGGCCCAGGCCGCGGAATGAAATACAAAAGAAGAGGATGCAACCACGGAGGCACGGAGACACGGAGGCGCGCTCGTTTGGTGACAATTGCCGGCTATTGGTCGACTCAAGGTTAAGGGACGGGAACTGAAGGCGAGCGCGACATGATTGTGTACGAGGAATTGAGTGAACAGATCATCGGAGCCGCGATTGAGGTCCACCGGGCCCTGGGTCCGGGACTGCTCGAGTCCGCGTACAGGATCTGCCTCATGCAGGAACTGACGCTTCGTGGATTGCGGTTTCAATCCGAGGTCATGCTCCCGATCGAGTACAAGGGTGTTTCGCTCGACTGTGGATATCGAATCGATCTGGTTGTCGAAGACAAGATCATCCTCGAATTGAAGGCGGTGGAATCGCTAACAAAAGTCCACGAAGCCCAACTCCTCACTTACCTCCGGTTGGGTGGAAAAAGGGTGGGACTCTTAATCAACTTCAACAGCCCCGTTCTTCGAAATTCGATACTAAGGCGTGTTTTGTGAATCGGCACTCTGATCCATTCTTCGCTTTGTCCGATGTCCCATGCGATAATGTGTGGATAACCGAGCGCGCCTCCGTGTCTCCGTGCCTCCGTGGTTGCATCTGTCTTTCTGAGTAAGCCATGCTCTATCAACTCTCCAAACGCATGCTCGCCACCACAGACAAACGCCTGCTGTGGAAATTCGCCTACAACTTCGGCTACAAGGGGATGCGTTCGGTGCAGCGCTTTAAGAAGCGCATCAAGAAGGGCGACTACTTCCCTCCCTTCCTATACATCTCGATCATCAATTCCTGCAACCTGCGCTGCCAAGGCTGCTGGGTGAAGGTGGATGGCGAACGGCAGATCATCGACGCCGACCGCATGGATCGCATCATCGAAGACGCCAAGAAGCAGGGGAACAGTTTCTTCGGCATCCTTGGCGGCGAGCCGTTCATGCACCCGCAGTTGCTCGAGATTCTGGCGCGCCATCCCGAGTGCTATTTCCAGATTTTCACCAATGGCCAGTTCATCACCGATGACATGGCCAAAGAAATGCGCCGCCTGGGTAACTGCACGCCGCTGGTCAGCATTGAGGGCAACACGATCATTTCCGATCAGCGCCGCGGCCGCCTCAACGTCTTCAATCACACGATGACCGGCCTGGAAAACTGCCTCAAAAACCGCCTCATCACGGGCGTGGCCACAAGCGTCTGCCAGACCAACATCGACGACCTGCTTTCCGAATCCTGGGTGCAGCGCCTCATCGACCTGGGCGTGCATTATGTCTGGTTCCATACCTATCGCCCGGTCGGTGCCGATGCCAAACCGGAACTCGCGCTCCGGCCCGATCAGGTCCTCCGCGTACGCAGGTTTATCGTCGGGCTACGCAAGAAAATGCCGATCGGCGTGATCGACGCCTATTGGGATGACAAGGGCGAAGCGCTGTGCCCGATGGCTACCGGTATCAGCCATCACATCAACCCCTGGGGCGAAATCGAACCCTGCCCGATCATCCAGTTCGCCCGCGAAACGGTGTATGACGAACGCAACCTGATGCACGTCTTCCGCGACTCGGAATACCTGAGGGATTTTCGCCAGCTGGCCGCCAAAACCACCCAGGGCTGCATCGTTCTGGAGCGCCCGGATCTCGTTAAACAACTCGTCATCAAGCACGGCGCCAAGGACACGACCCATCGCGAAGAAGGCGCGGGCCTCCGCGAGCTGGAAGCCATGACCAACCGCAACAGCCAACACATGCCCGGCAACGAAATCCCCGAAGAACACTGGATGTACCGCTTCGCCAAAAAGCACTGGTTCTTCGGGTTCGGGGCATATGGTTAAACCAATTCAGTTGCAACCACGGAGGCATGGAGGCGCGCTCAAAATCGGGACAAGATTATTGCCACAGATGGACACAGATGAACACAGATAAGAAAAGGCAAATGGCCAATTCTTAAACGAACGAATCTCTTCGCATTTATCTGTGTTTATCTGTGTTCATCTGTGGCAATATTTCCGCGATTTGACGGGAATATATAAATGTCGGTTGAAAACGAGAAAAAGCGTTTCGAGTAAATTGTGCTGTACTCGGCATTCCGCCGGAGTTTCGGATTTCACGCGTGTCTCCGTGCCTCCGTGGTTGCATCTGAATTTTGGGTCAGGAGTGTAAATGCAGATCCCAGTTATGAGTCTTCCCCGGGCTGTTCCGCTGATGCCGCAGCGCAAGCCCCAGGACAATATTCCCGAGACCCGCGCCGAGCGCGATCATCTGGCCCGTCTGGTCCGCCGATACGTGGCCGAGCATAATCCCGTGCCCCCGATGCCGATGGAGGAGCTCCGCCAGCATGCTGATGCCTTGATTGCGATCATTGGCTGCCCCGAGAAGTTTCGTGATTACCTGGCCGTGGTGATCAACAACGAAGCTTGGCGCGAGCAACTCGCGACGATTCCCTTCGAACGGCGGCTGCTCCTGATGCCCAAGTGCCTGCGCATTGAAGCCAAGTGCCCGGCCCCGTTCGATGAGTTCGGCCTCCTGTGTAAAAAGTGCGGCCTGTGCTCCATCCAGGATCTTCAGGAAGAAGCCGAGCGGCTGGGCTATGCAGTGCTTGTGGCCGAGGGCAGCGCGATCGTCACCTCGATCATTCAAACCGGCAAAATCGAAGCGATTGTCGGCGTGAGTTGTCTCTCCGTCCTTGAAAAGGCCTTCCCCCACATGGAAGCCGCCGCGATTCCGGGCGTCGCGATTCCACTGCTTCAGGATGATTGCATTGATACCAATGTCGATCTGGAATGGGTCTGGGAATACATCCACCTTTCCAGCGACGACAAAACCCGCCGGCTCGATTTGGATTCGATCCGCGAGGAAGTTGATTCGTGGTTCAGTCCCGAATCGCTCGCGGGCTTGATGGGGCCCGCGCCGTCGCAAACCGAGCAGATCGCGCGTGAGTGGCTGGGGCGTGATGGCAAACGCTGGCGGCCGTTCCTGACCGTATGCGCGTTCAAGGCGCTCCATGCCGATCCCGATGCGCCAATTACCGATGGCCTCAAGAGGCTTGCGATCGCCGTGGAATGTTTCCACAAGGCATCGCTCGTTCACGATGACATCGAAGACGATGACGCCACCCGCTACGGCCAAAGCACCCTCCACGAAACGCATGGCATTCCGGTCGCTCTCAACGTCGGCGACTTTCTGCTGGGCGAAGGCTACCGCCTCATCGCCGAGTGCGATGCACCGGCCGAAGCCAAGAGCCAGATGCTGCACATCGCCTCCCTCGGCCATCGCACGCTGAGCCTGGGCCAGGGTGCGGAGCTGTGCTGGGCCCGAGCGCCGCAGCCCCTCACCAGCCTTCAGGTGGTCGAAATCTTCCGCCAGAAAACCGCTCCGGCGTTCGAAGTCGCCCTGCGACTGGGCGCGCTTCATGCAGGTGCAGACGCCGACGTACACGACATTCTCAGCAAGTACAGCGAAGCGCTCGGCATCGCCTACCAGGTCCGCGACGACCTCGAAGACCTTTCCCCCGCCAACCACGCCCCCGACGATATCGCCAAGCTCCGTCCTTCGCTGGTCCTGGCCGTCGCCCACGAACGCGCCCGCGGCGATGCCAAACCCTTCATGGATTCCGTCTGGCGCCGCGCCGCCGGCCCCGATGCCGCCGACCGCATCCGCCAGACGATCACGGAATTCAAAGCCGACGACCGCTGCCAGCGGCTGCTCGAGTCATACAAAGAAGAAGCCATCCGATCCCTGGCCGAGTTGGAGAACCCCAGCCTGAAGGGCCTGCTCCGACGCGTGATGGCGAAGATTTTTAATGATCTTCAGCTCAAGGGTTGGTGCAGCGAGCATGAAGCGCAAAGCCGCGAGAGCGGGCAACAGGACGTCGGCCTGCATGCTGTGGCGCCCATCTGATGCCCAAGACCTATTGGATCAGCGACGGGGTCCGACGAGCCAAGGCTGCACAACTTGCCGGCCAAAGTGAGATCTGGGCTCGTGTTGGCGATTCGCCCACGGAACGCAAGCTTCGGATCGACTCGCTTCTTTCTCCTAAGAAGGTGATTGACCTAAGGCCGGGAGACGAACGCAAGCGGTGGGAAAGCGTAAGGAATGGAATGGCAGAAGAGCCAGACCTCTTTCCGCCGATTGATGTGGTGCCGGGTGCACACGGAACACCCGTAAGAGAGGTCGCGGTCATCGATTAAGGAAGATTATGGTTGACCCGGAAAAGCAGAATCGTGCCCTTCACGCGTTGCAGCGTGTACTTGTTTTCACGCGTGCCATGGCGCTTGATGGACAGGGTTCCGAGCGCATTGCCGCAGTTCTGGATTGGGCAGAAGTTCTTCCCAAGTTGCTCGCGTCCGAGCAAAACCAAACCTGCGAATTTCGCGATGCATTGAATGCTATTGCCGAAAAGGAACCCTGCTTCAAAGCTGCTGTCTCAGCCTTCGATTGGCCTGAGCCGATTCGCTGGTGAAGAACTAACCATTGCATTCCGTTGCATCTCGAATTTTGAAATAGCGCGTGTCCCTCCGCCTCGAAATGCTTCAGGTTGCCCGGCTCGCACCGAAGGTGCTGGGTGATGCCGCGGAGTCCGTGCGTCAGTTTCTGCGTTCCCTGCAAAACCCCGCCGGTGGATTCAATGATCGGGCAGGCAATCCGGATCTCTATTACACGGTCTTTGCAGTTGAGGGATTGATTGCGCTCCGGGATGAGCCGCCGATGGACGCACTACTTCCTTACTTGCGATCATTCGGCGATGGAACTTCGCTCGATTTTGTCCACCTAGCCTGCCTGGCCCGCGCCTGGGCGAGTATGCCGGGTAATCTTTTGAACGACGACGTTCGCCACGCCATGCTTTCCCGGATCGAATCCCACCGTACGCCTGATGGCGGCTATGAGGCATCTGCCAACGCAAAATATGGCACGCTTTACGGCTGTTTTCTCGCCTGGGGCGCGTACCAGGATCTTGGCCGGGACCTGCCGAATTCGGAATTGCTGACAGGCTGCATTCAATCGCTTCGCGCCGAGGATGGCGGCTATTCCAACCAGCGCGATGTCCCCATGGGCCTGACGCCCTCCACCGCCGCGGCAGCCACGCTGCTTCGCCAGCTTCAAAAGCCGATTCCCGAAGGCCTCTCCGAGTGGCTTTTGGCCCGATGCCGGCCGGAAGGCGGTTTCTTCGCGACGCCATTGGCGCCGCTCCCCGATTTGCTCTCCACCGCTACCGCCCTTCATGCCCTGGCCGGGATGCACGCGGATTTCTCGGCCATCAAGGAGCCCTGCCTCGATTTCATCGACACGCTGTGGAGCAGCAAAGGCGCGTTTTACGGCACGTGGGAAGATGACATTCTCGACTGCGAATACACCTTTTACGCATTGCTGGCCCTGGGGCACTTGAGCTTGTGAGCGGGGCGGCGATTGCTAACAAACCGGCGCGTTTGGGGTATCATTTGCATCATGAACCACATCTATCCAACCTCTCGCCGAACATTATTGAAAACCGCCGGAATGGCCGCGGTTGCCGCCGCGGCAATGCCGCTGGGTTCCATCTCCGCCCGCTCTGCGATGGCTGCGGACGCGCCGCCATCCGATCCGTGGCGGGGTCTGAAGATGGGCATGGCCTCTTACAGTTTCAGCGGCATGCCGCTCGATGCGTGCGTGAAGGCGATCCAGCGCCTCGATCTTCATTATGTCTCGATCAAGGACGTACACCTGAAACTGAACACGAGCACTGAAGAGCGAAAGGCGGTCGCGCAGAAATTCCGCGATGCGGGGATCACTCCGCTGAGCTGCGGCGTGATCTATTTTCAGAACGACGAAAAGAAAGCGCGCCAGATCTTCGAATACGCCCGCGACATCGGCGTTCCCACGATTGTCGGCGGCCCCGATCCCGATGCGCTGGAGCTGTGCGACAGGCTGGTCAAGGAATTTGATATTAAGGTTGCGATTCACAATCACGGCCCCTCCGATAAGCATTACCACACGCCCGCCGATACCTGGGCGGCAGTCGAGAAGCACGATCAGCGGATCGGCCTGTGCATGGACGTCGGCCACACCGCCCGCGCCGGCGCAGATCCCGCCGCCGATATCCGCAAGTTCAAAGATCGCCTGTACGACGTACATATGAAGGACGTCACCATGGCCACCCCCGAGGGCAAAGCCACTGAATGCGGCCGGGGCGTCCTGGACATTCCGGCCATGATGCGATCGCTCCTTGAGATCAAGTACGCCGGCCACGTCGGCCTCGAGTACGAAAAGAATATGAAGGACCCGCTGCCAGGCGCATCCGAATCGATCGGCTACATGAAGGGCGTCCTTCGCGTGATCTGAATTCAGGTAAACGTTGCATAACGTTGCAAAGCGTTGCAGGGACGGGCCGGTCGTATGAACGTTGCATAACGTTGCAAAACGTTGCATTCGTGAGAATCCGCATTAAACGCCGTCGCGGCGGATCGACTATGATCCGCCGCGATGGCGTTTGACGCGGATGCATTTGACGAAACCCTGGCTAACGCACGGCGCGCGTTGCTCGCCGAGCGCACGCCCGATGGCCATTGGGAGGGTGAACTTTCCAGCAGCGCGCTGTCGACCGCCACGGCCGTCTTCGCACTTTCCCTGCTTCCAGAACGCAATGCGCATGAGGCAATGATCTCTAACGGCCTGAAATGGCTGGCGGAGAATCAGAATGCCGATGGCGGCTGGGGCGACACGATCAAAAGCTTCAGTAACATCAGCACCACCGCCCTCTGCTGGGCTGCGTTTGCAGCGTTGCGGGATGAGGACTGTGAAACTTTAGGCGGTGGACTTCTCCCTCCCTCGGTACTCCGGGGGAGGGTAGGGAGGGGGTCTGAAGAAGCAGCAATGCCCGGTCGCGTGATAACCGAAGTCCCCCTCCCTACCCACTCGCGGGCAGTCGCCAATTCCGCTCGCTCCCCCCGGCGTACCGAGGGAGGGAATACGAGTGAGCGCTCGTCCGAACCGTACCCTCAAACCGTTGCGAAGGCTGAGCAGTGGCTTACCCAGTATGCCGGCGGAATCGATCCCGATCAGCTGATTCCCGCGATCATCGCCGGCTATGGAAAAGACCATACGTTTTCGGTGCCGATCCTGACGATGTGCGCGCTGGCGGGTCGGTTGGGAACGGGCCGCCAGGCGTGGGCACGCATCCCACAGCTCCCGTTTGAGCTGGCGGCATTTCCGCAGCGCTGGTTTAAGTGGTTGCGCCTGCCCGTGGTCAGCTATGCGCTGCCGGCCCTGATCGCGATCGGTTTGGTAAGACATCGGCATCGCCCGACAGGTAATCCGGTCGCGCGTATCGCACGGAAGCTGGCGATGCGGCGGGCGCTGAAGTTGCTGGAGCGCATCCAGCCGCCGACCGGCGGCTTCCTCGAAGCCACGCCGCTCACGAGCTTTGTAGTAATGAGTCTTTTGGGGGCGGGGCTGCATGATCATCCAGTGGTGAGGCACGGGGTCGAATTCCTGGCGCGATCGACTAGGGCGGATGGAAGCTGGCCGATCGATACGAACTTGGCGACGTGGGTCACGACGCTGAGCGTGAACGCGCTGGCGAACGATCCTGATTTTGAAAAGCACCTGCCCGGCGACGATCGGCGGAAGATTCGCGACTGGCTTCTGGGCCAGCAGTACCGCACGGAGCACCCGTACACGCTGGCCGATCCGGGTTGCTGGGCATGGACGGACCTATCCGGCGGCGTCCCGGATGCAGATGACACGCCCGGCGCGATGATTGCCCTTTCGCATCTGGATGCCGAGGATGCGCGGACGGCAGACGCGGCGCTTGCCGGGGCCGCGTGGCTGGGGAATCTCCAGAACAGCGATTATGGGATTCCCACGTTTTGCCGCGGCTGGGGAAAACTTCCATTCGATCGCTCCAGCGCCGATCTCACGGCACACGCACTGCGCGCCTGGGCCGCTTGGAAAGATCGATATGGGGAAAAAATGTGGCGCGCGATCGACATTGCGGGCATGCGCGGGATTAACTACCTCCGACGACATCAGCGGGACGATGGGGCGTGGGTGCCGTTGTGGTTTGGCAATCAGCATGCTGCCGAGGAGGTGAACCTCACCTATGGCACCAGCCGGGTGCTTTTGGCAACGGGAAGCATCTCGTCTGAGAAATGGAAGGATTCGGTATCAAAGGCAGTCAGTTGGCTCTTGCATGCTCAAAATCCCGATGGCGGATGGGGCGGAGGAGCCGGCACCCCCTCCAGCACCGAGGAAACCGCGCTGGCGATCGAGGCGCTGGCAACGGTCGGGCATCCGTATTCTGTGGACGCCCAATCCCTTTCAAAAGGCATTTCCTGGCTGATCGATCAAACCCGACGCGGCACCCGGTTCGATCCCTCCCCAATCGGATTCTATTTCGCCAAGCTCTGGTACTTCGAAAAGCTTTACCCGGTGATATTCACCGTTGCCGCCCTCGGCGCGTTTAAGCGCTTTCAGGAGAGGTAAGTGTGTGGGGTCGGCGCGCCAAGCGAGCTACCGCCGGATCAGTGCATGATACAGAAGACTCCAGGAGTCGTACTGCATGGGTGCATGGCGAATCGTGGCCATTGCATGCCGGAGTGCGGCCGGGAAGTTGCGATTGAGCAACGCCCGACGGCCCCAGGCGCGGAACTGCTCGATAGGCGCCAGCGGAATCACCGGCTGAAAGTGAAAGTCACTGGGGAATGGCCGGTTTCGCCGGCGATGCGCATCGGCCAACAGACGTTCGACCCGCTTAATCTGCAAATCGAGCTTGGTGCGGTTAACGCTGGCAAAATGCTGCCGGTACCGCAGCGTCGCGGTCGGCATGTTGGCCAACCGGCCGATCTCGGCAAGCCTCAGGAATAGATCGATATCCTCAGACCACTGATACTCAGGGCGATACCGGCCCACCTGTAAAATCGCCTGCTTCCGGATGATCGAGGTCGGGTGAAACAGTGCCCAGCCGTTTCCCGCCATCAGCTCGGCATCGATCTCATCATGCTGCGTTTTGACTTCAATTTCCCACAGCGGGGAGTTGTACGGATCGACCAGTAGAACTTTCGATCCCAGTGCGACGACATCGGGATGCTGGTCCATGAATTGAACCTGGTCTTGGAGTCGCGATGGAATCGCCACGTCGTCGGCATCCATGCGGGCAATCAACTCGCCCCGGGCGATATCGATGCCGGCATTCAGTGCCTCGACGATCCCCCCGTGCGGCACATGGAGCGGCCGCACGCGCGGATCGCGACGCGCCATTTGGGCCAGAAGCACCGCTGTACGGTCGGTCGAACCATCATCGACAATGATGCATTCGAAGTCGCGGAAGGTCTGGGCGAGCATGCTTTCCACGGCTTCGACGAGGTAACGCTGTGCGTTGTAAGCCGGGATGACGATTGAAACACGCGGCTGCCCCGATGAAACGATCGGCCGGCGTGGCGCTTTCACACTGGGCCGGGCCTCGCCCCGGCCCGTCAGCGTCCCGTACGTGCGGACCACCCACGGATAGGCCGCCGGGGCAGCGACGCGCGCCATCGCATGCAGCTTGCTCCGAATCGATGGCGCGCCGGTCAGCGGGTTCGTGGCGATGCTCCGTAGAAATGTCTTGAGCGCGAGCCCTCGCTCCCCGCGGGCCTCATGCTCAAGCCCCAGGCCCCAGTACCGGCGCGCCAGTTGCAGCTTGGCCGCGCCCCGGTTTTCCGGGTTAAGACCTTTGACCAGATGCTGGAAAAAGCGAACTGTCTGCTGCTGGCGGGAGAGCCCATTCATGCGCGTCCAGACGCCACCGGTATGTATCCGATAAAGCCCCATTACCTGATTGATATACCCGATTTTTCCGTGCTGCGCCGTGAGCACATGAAGAGGATAATCGGCCATTTTGAGCTCAAATAACCAGTCGGGAAGTGGATCGGCCATCGCCCTGCGAAACACCGCCGAGCACGTGGGAATGACATTATCGGCCAGCAGATCCGCCAGCTCCATTTCTTCCGGCTGATCCGCCGGCACATACTTAAAATCCCCCTGCCGGCTGTCCTCAAAGTGCCCCGTCACGTTGTGAAAGCAAATCGCAAACCCGGGGTTTGCCTCAAGAAAATCAATCTGCTTTTGCAGCTTCAAATCCGACGTCCAATAATCATCTCCCTCAAGCAGCGCTACGTATTGGCCCTCGCAGGCCTTGAGCGTGGTGAAAAAGTTTCGAATCACCCCGATGTTCTGATCGTGCAGGATCGGCCGAATGATGCCCGGATGCGCGCTGGCATATTCCAGCAAGATCTCCCGCGTCCGATCCGTCGATGCATCCTCCCCCACCACGATCTCATAGTCGAAGTCGACCTTCTGCATCAACACCGAGTCCAGCGCCTGGCGAAGGTACTGCTCGTGGTTGTAGGTGATCATCATGACGCTGAGCTTCATTGCGGTCTCTAACGAGCGTTCAGGATTGCCGATTGCCAGGGTCATATCGTCAATCGAAGTAAAGGATTACCCCTACTTATTCCCTCCACTGGTACCCCGGAGGGGGTTCTTTCTTTCGCCACCCGATAAATGCCCGCCTCGACCGCCTCGGCATCCTTCAGGATGCAGTGGTCCGAAATCCCAACCCTCCCCCGGCATACCGGTTGGGGAGAAGAGGATCGCCTAAATTGCCGTGCACCCGCACGGGCTGCCTGGGGCCCCGGCGATAAAAATTACCCTTCATCGTGTCTCTTGTTATCTCCGTGGCGCTTCGGGTTACAATACTTCGCATGAAATCATTTGAGGTGATTCGACAAGCGGTGGACGAACCCGGGGTCAAAGCAGTGGCGGCGGCGCTCAAAGTGTCGCCCGCCCTGGTCTACAAATGGTGCGAACCGGCCGCCGATGCCGACGACCCCGATCAAAGCGGCGCCAAAAACCCCCTCGACCGCGTCCGTGAGATGTACCAGCTCACAAAAGACATCCGCCTCATTCGCTGGCTCTGCAACTCCGCCGGCGGATTCTTCGTCTCCAACCCCGTCCCCGAGCTCCGCAAAAGCCTCGACGAAACCATCTTCGGCGAAACCCGCGCCATGGTCCGCGATTTCAGCGAGCTGCTCGACGAAATCACCGAATCCATCGAAGACGATTCAAAGATCGACACCGAGGAAGCCGACCAGATCCGCCAGAAATGGGAGGACCTCAAGGCTGTCGCCGAGCGCTTCGTCATCAGCTGCGAAAAAGGCCACTACGAACGCGGCAAACATTCCAACCCCAAATCCCCCGACACAGAATAACTCACCCAAAAATCACCAGCCCAAAACCAACATCCCCCTCTCCCCCCGGGAGAGGGCCGGGGTGGGCTGATGAAAACCGGTCCGTTTTCAAAGATCGCGTTCGACCAGATTTTGTTGCGCGATTTGACGCGCGCCTTCTTGCCCCCTCTCCCGGAGGGAGAGGGGGCAAGAAGAAACAAAACCTGGACGAACGCGATTGTTAAAAAGGGACGGATTTTCATCAGCCCAGGGCCGGGGTGAGGGCGAATTAAGAGGAACTCGCACGCGCGAAGCGTTTGTCTCCGCGGATCCCACCTCCACCCGCTCGCGCCCCACGCCGCAACGCCCCCACGCCGGGGCAAAGCTGTACCCAGCGCCGCCCCGGATCCTCAGAGCGCTGCAATTTACCACGTCCCAATGCAACTCATTGGCACACTTTCAAGGGGATAGATACTTAATGCCATTACACTAAACATGTTCGCCTCCGCTAGGGTTGCAGTGCCCGAATCGAACACACCTTCTCAGGTTAGCTGATACAGCCAAGGGCGATCGCATGTTCCTTAGCCCGCGACTCATTTTGGGAGTGCGAGGCTCCTGCCGAGCCGATCTGACCTGAAAAAATGCGCTCGGCGGGAGCCTCGCACTCCCAGTGACGGCACATGCGATTGCCCTGTGATACAGCCAAGGTGGCAGGAGGGTGCGTAACAATTTCAAGCTGACGTTGGAGATTATATCTACGAGGCGTCGACGTAATAAAGAAAATCATCGGTTTAGAATCGCGGATCAAGAGGCGGCCGGCGAGGGTATCAATGGTGATGCTGCCCCGTTAAAAATCCCCGGCTGCCCCCAATCACTTATTGACCGTCACCCGCGCCTGCGGACCAGCTGGAACTGAAATCGTCGGCCCAGAAATGACTGGCCCAAAAGTTCGCCCCGCGGCTGGCGGCGACGGGATTTCCTTCGAGCGGTCGTAGCCCTCAATCTCGCGCACAAGATTGGCGAGCGCTTCAACCTCCGCCTGAATCTCAGTAAGGCCCGCTTCCGGCGAGATCTTCTGCTCTGCGCGCGTCGCGGCGTCCGTCAGTTGCGGAAACCCATACCCGCCCGCGGCCCCTTTCAATTGGTGCACCGCCCGCCGGAGCTCGTCAAAATTCTGCTGGCGAACCAGGTCGTGCAGATTTGCCACGCGCTGCGGCAGGCGCGCAATGAACTTCACAAGCAGTTCGTGAAGGGATGACTCGCATTGCATGGTGCTTCGCACCGAAATGTTCGCCGCTGCCTGGCGGATCGGAGTTGGAGCCGCCGTCGGCGCCGGGGTGCATGTCATCTCGCGTGCACTGGGAATAGCGCTTGGGAGAAATCGGCTGAGCGCCTGAATCAAATGCAGCCGCGAGATCGGCTTGGATAGGTATTCCGTACACCCGGCCGCCAGGCATTTAACGCGATCCTCGGGCATGGCGTGCGCGGTCAATGCGATGATGGGCATTTTCATTCCGGCCATGCGCATCGCACGCGCGGCGCCGTACCCATCCAGCTCGGGCATTTGCATGTCCATCAGCGCCAGGTCGAACTGCTGGGAGCGAGCGGCTTCAACCGCCAGCTTGCCGGTGCTGGCGATCACCACTTCCAGCCCCGCGCGCCGAAGATGGGAGGCGATCAACTCGCGGTTGTCGTCGCCATCCTCGGCCAGCAACACCCGTCCAACCAATCGCGTTTCTTCGGTTGCCGGAAGAGCGTCTTCATTGCCGGTGGGAAGCTGGTCGGCTGTCAGGTTGTTGATCAGCGGCACACCCATGCGCGGGCCGCCATCGATTGTGAACGCGAATGTGCTGCCGGCACCGGGATCCGACGTTACCTCGATGTCGCCTCCCAGCAGGCGGGCAAGCTTCCGGCTGATCGTAAGCCCAAGCCCCGTGCCGCCGAACTTTCGGGTCGTCGAGACATCGGCCTGCGTAAACGGCTCGAAAAGGTGAGACACCTGCTCCGGCGTCATGCCGATGCCGGTGTCGCGGACTTCGAATCGGATCGAATGCGTGAAGTAAGCGATCTCGCGATGGACCGTCAGCCGCACAACGCCTTTTTCGGTGAACTTGATGGCGTTGCCAATGAGATTGAGCAGAACCTGCCGGGTGCGGAGCGGATCGGTATCGATGTGGCTGGGGATGATCGGATCGAATTCGACCTCGAACTTCAAGCCCTTCTTGATCGCCCCCGGTCGCGTGAGGTTGATGACCTCGCCCACCAGCATGGGCAGGTCGCAACGGAGTTTTTCAATCGTGAGCTTCTGGGCTTCGATCTTCGAGATATCCAGAATGTCGTTGATGATGGCCAGCAGGTGTTCGCCGTTCCGGCGAATGGTGTGCACGCAATGCAGCCGCTCGTGAACCGCCTGGTTGGGATCGAGCAGCATCTCGGCGTAGCCGAGGATGGCGTTCATCGGCGTGCGGATCTCGTGGCTGGTGTTGGCCAGGAACGCGCTCTTGGCCAGGTTGGCCAGCTCGGCGTCTTCCTTGGCCTTGTTGAGTTCTTCCTCGGCATGCTTCTGGCCGCTGATTTCGTCGTGAGCCACCACAAGCCGCGCGGGCTTGGCGCCCGGGAATCGGGTCACCCGGCCGAGAAACCATCGCCGGCCGGCGGGACTTTCAACCGAATATTCAATGGCATATTCCTCGCGGCGGCCCGAGGCCACTTCGCGAATGCCGGCGGCAAACGCCGCGATTGGGGTGGCGCGACGCATGCCCCCCAGCTCATCACATACGCCCAGGTAATTCTGCCCCTCACTCACCCGATCGTTGTCCCCCAGGCCCAGCTCTGCAAACTCCTGCCAGGCCCGATTCGTCGCCAGCACCCGGCCACTTCCATCAAGGATGGCAATGTGTGTGGGAAGTGCATCGACGGTCGACCGTGCGAAGTGTTCGCTTTCGCGAAGCAACTGCTCCACCGAGCGCTGGCGGCTCACGAACCGGCGGAGCAGAATCGCCATCAGCTCGAGCAGACCCAGCTCGACCAGTATGATCGAAATCAGACGTAGCTGATCGTCGGCCTGACTTGTGCTTTGACGGACGCACAGCGCGGAGAACGCAAGGATCGCCACAAAGCCGGCGATCAGCGTTTGCACCGGTTTGGCCGAGACAGTTGGCTTGCGCCGCTTCATTCGCAACTGGTTCCCATCTGGATCGAGTCTTCGATACATGAGCACTATCGGATTCGATAAGGTGGAGGATTACCTGCGCGCATGACGGAAACGATAGATCAGCCCAACAGTCGTATATATTGCGCCGCATGGATTGATATCCGTCCGATAGGCCAGCGGTCGAGCGTGCCACGCGAGGCAATGCATGATGGACGAACGAAATCGACGGCTTAGAATCCGATCGGATGCAACACCTGAACGTAGGCATTATCGGATTCGGACGGATCGGCGCGGAACACGCGGGGTGGATGGCCGGGTCGTCGGCCGTGAAAATGGTGGCGGCGGATGATGTGACGCCCGCCCGCCGCGAGCTGGCGGCTTCGACCGGACTGCGGACGTACGACACTTTGGACGCCATGCTCGCCGATCGCACCATCGAGGCGGTACTGGTTTCAACTCCGACGGCGATGCACTTCGAACAGGCGATGCTCGCCCTCGAAGCCGGTAAGCATGTGATGGTCGAAAAGCCGATGGCGCTGGATCTGGATCAATCGCGAAAAATGGCCCAGGAAGCGCGCTCACGAAAGTTGGTGTTGAGCGTCTTTCACAACCGGCGGTGGGACCCGGATTATCTGACGGTGCGCGATGCGGTGCAGTCGGGGGTGTTTGGGAAATTGATCAACGTCGAGAGCCGTCTGGGCCAATTCGCCAGCTGCGTCGGCCCGGCCGCGCGGGAATATCATCCCACCTGGCGCAACGAAGCCGAGTTTGGCGGCGGCGGTCTTTACGACTGGGGAAGCCATTTTATCGACCAATTGTGGCGCGTGATGTGGCCCGCCAGGCCGGTGCGGGTTTTTGCGCAGTTGCGCGGGAACGTATGGACCCAGGACTGCGACGACTTTGCACGGGTGGCAATCGATTTCGACAGCGGTGCGGTAGGCATGTGCGAGATCAATACGACGACCACATTGCCGCTCCCGCGATGGCAGGTGGAGGGGACTTTGGGATCGGCATCCGCGCCGTTTAGCCGGACATTTGATACTGGGGTGTGGAGCGGGCTGCGTTTCTTACCGGCCG
Source organism: Tepidisphaeraceae bacterium (assembly GCA_036794395.1). Taxonomy (GTDB): domain Bacteria; phylum Planctomycetota; class Phycisphaerae; order Tepidisphaerales; family Tepidisphaeraceae; genus DASXMX01. The sequence goes on from DAIRGS010000069.1 coordinate 16,665, forward strand.
ATGTGGCGGGGACGGCCGATCCGGGGTGGGCGCGGGCGTTGCCGCGGGCGAAGGCGGGGTTGACTGAGATTCAGATCTGGGAGCGGTTTGTCGCGGCGGTGCGCGGCCAGGGGCAGGTCGCGGTAGAGGTAGAGAGCGTGCTGCCGACGATGGCGCTGCTGGATGCCGCCCGGCAGAGCAGCCGGCATCAGGAATCGTCGGATGTGCGGGACGTGGTGGAGTGGGTGTATTGAGTGGCCGATGTCAGAGGGGAGGATTTTCGCGGAAGGCACGAAGGCACGAAGGCACGAAGGCACGAAGGTACGAAGGCACGAAGGCACGAAGGCACGAAGGGGCGGGGCGGCTTGAAATCGGGCGGTGGGGGGCTATGCTTTTCGATCCGCCTGGCCGAGTCGTGGTCAATCGGAATATCGCCGAAGTAGCTCAACGGCAGAGCACCGCTTTCGTAAAGCGGGGGTTGAGGGTTCAAATCCCTTCTTCGGCTATCATCATGTTATACAAAGGCTTACGTCTAAAAGCGTAAGCCTTTGTTTTTTGGACAATCCGGGGGTTTAGTACGAAATTATCCTGTGGTAACCTGCTGGGTGGTCACTTCTTTTCATGCTGCCCGCACTCTTGAGGAGCCTGCGTCAATCGCGTAAATTTCGCTGGATTGCCCGAACGCTCAAAAGCAGGCAAAGAAAAGATGGCCAAGACAGCTTGAAGTTCGGCATCAACATCGCCCTTCTCAACGGGCGTCTCTAGAATGACTGGCACCGATCTGTCAAGCCAACGTGCCACTCTCTTGTATGCCTGCACGCTTTCGAAATTAAGCCGCTCATGGCGAGACCAAGAGTTCACATAGCTCATGTGAACCTGTCGGAGACGACTTCCAAACGCCTTGAGCAGTGATTCGGCCTCCTGCATTGTCGGATCGACTTGCCAAGCGTGGCCGATGTCGAAGCAGAACGTCGCTTCCGGCAACTCCTCAAAAACGCGCTTGAGCTGCGCAGCAGTGCGGCCAACGCGCTTCCTTTTGTCCATGTTTTCGATGCAGACCGCAGCGCCAAGCCCCTTCCACAGCGAGAAATCCGAGATGACGTCCGGGTGGACGATGATTGCCCATCCTCGTAGAGCCACCGGTTTCAACTTGGCGATGAACTCGGATTCCGTCAGCTTCTCACGCTTGCTAGGGGCGTGGAACGAAATGTACACAAAACCACGAAGGTCCTTCTGCAGTGCGTCGAGTGATTGCAACAGCGGATCAAGCTCCTCCTCACGCAATGCCGAAAGCTCGATGGCGTTGGCCTGTCCAGATTTTGCAACATCCACGCCCCGCCAAACGTCGCCCAGTGCGATGCTCCCGGTTGAGAATCCAATCTTCATTAAAACACTCCGTACTCTGATGTGAAGTCCCTCAGCGGAGATGGAAGCTCGAAGCACACCTGCTTTAATGTCAGTTGAAGCTCATGGCTAATCGCTCGGCATTCCAAAAACTGCTTGTCTTCGTATACGTCTTGGTTCAGCTTCCCCAAATGGTCCCGTATGTCCTTGCTGTCGAGAAGTCGAAGAAAGCGCTCGTATCGGTCAAGTAAGTCACAGCACTGTTTATTTAATCCAACCTGACCTAATGTCCAGGAAATGATGTTCAGCGGCGTGGAATGGACATAAGCCAGGAGGTGCTTTTGAATCTTGATAAGATACTTATCTTTGTCGGCATCGTCTCGACGCAACGACTCGTTATGAAAGCAACTGAAGATCGTGAGTAAACTAGAGAAGAAGAGCAACTTCCGGGACATGCGAAGCTTCACGTTTCGGAGAGCCCACTTCTTCCCGTCCTGCTCCCAGTCCTTGTAGGCAAAGTCCACGCACATCGTGCGCCAGTACCTAACGATATCGTTGAGGAGGAATCGTGGGATTCGAGATTCTTGATCGCTCTTTGAATGAAAATTCGAATCGTTGACCAGATACCGATGCAGAACTTGGCGGATCATCCGCTCGCATGCGCCCAATTCATCTCCGAGGTCTCGGAGGGCGACGGCTTCAGTTAGCAAAAGGATGCGTTGCGTCGTGTTTCGGTTCGAGTCTGCTTGGCCGCCGATGTGGTGAACGATCTCGTGGCTGAACGCCATGATCCCGAAAATGCCTTCCGCCCCCGGTTGCTTCAGCGAGACTCCATTGTACGAGAGCCCCTCCAGCGTTCTCTCGACCTCTCGTGCGGCCAATCGGTGTGCTGAGTTCGCCTGTCCGTCGATCAAGAGGGTCCAGTCCACATCGCTCCCGCTCGTCCACTCCTGTCGAGCGAGTGACCCAAACACCACCACGTCAACGTCGCCAGAAGTGAACTGCCGCAGGTTCTCGTGGAGGAGCTTGTGAACGGCAACGGCATCCGATTTAGCCTTCGTCAGCGTCGGCCACCGCCTTGCGGCGTCCGAAATGAGGGCCGATACGTAATCTTGGCTCGGGTTGATCGTACCGTTGGGCATGGCCATTGATCCTTCACTTTCCAATCCTACACCATCGGCCACAAAAAGGCGTCGGGCAGGTCATTGCATGGGATGGGCATCACACCATATTGAACGGCTGCGGAAGGGTGAGACGGCGTCGTTTCGGCCGCGGGGGAATTCGATGAGTGGCAAGATCGAATCGGGACAGCTTTGCACGGTTTGTCCGATTCAGGACGCGGCGGAGTTGGCCGTGGGCAGCATCGTCCTTTGCACCGTGAAGGGGAATCAGTATCTGCACTTGATCAAAGCGATTGGGGGCAAGCGATTTCAGATTGGGAACAACTGGGGCGGGATTAACGGGTGGATCGGGGCGAACTCGATTCATGGACGGTGTTTGCGGGTGGAGTAGAGGGAAATTTTCGATTGTCGATTTGGGATGTGGCGCGAGTGGGGTTGTCCTTGATCAATGGGGCTGGGGGAATTTACGGGCATTTCCAGAATCCTCCTACCATCTTTCACTGACGTGGCCGTAGAGTTTGTGCGAGCGTGACAGACGCGATGGCGTGGTTGCCAAGCTTGGGATACCGTGCAATTGGACGGGCGACCGCAAACGACGCGTCAGTTCGAAGGAGAATGGCAATGGAAATCAAACGAACCGGTTCCCAGCCTTCGGGCAAGGGGCCGGCGAACTACTTCACTGGGGCCGTTCGAATTGACCCCCTGTTTGAGGCGCCCGATCCGGGGCGTGTGCTTGGGGCGAGCGTAACATTTGAGCCGGGCGCGCGCACGGCATGGCACACGCATCCGCTGGGTCAGACGCTGATTGTGACGGCAGGGTGTGGCTGGGCGCAGCGCTGGGGCGGGCCGAGGGAGGAAATCCGGCCGGGCGATGTGATCTGGTTTCCGCCGGGCGAAAAGCATTGGCACGGTGCCACGGCAACCACTGCCATGACGCACATCGCGATCGTGGAAAAACTCGACGGCAAGAATTCTGACTGGATGGAGCAGGTCAGCGATGAGCAATACCAGGCGCGGGGTTGAGGTAAGGGCCGATTGAAAGGAAGCGAATCATGAGCAAGGTTTGGTTTATCACCGGCGCCGGGAGTGGGATTGGCACCGGAATAGCCAGGGCCGCCCTGCGAGCGGGTGATCGCGTTGTGGCGACTGGCCGGAATCTCGACAAAGTGCGCAACGCCCTGCACGACGTTGCGAGCGAGAACCTCTTGTTTTACCAACACCGCGTGGACCCCAACGTGCCCATGGAGGATGTGGCCGGCACCGTGAAGGAACTGATCGCGGCAGGAAAAGTCACGCACTTCAGCCTGTCTGAAGCGGGCGTGCAGTCGATCCGGCGGGCGCATGCTGTGCAGCCGGTTGCCGCGCTTCAGAGCGAATATTCGTTGTGGTGGCGCGAGCCTGAGCGAGAGGTGCTGCCGGCGCTTGAGGAACTTGGGATTGGTTTTGTTCCCTTCAGCCCTCTGGGCAAGGGATTTCTCACGGGCGCGATCAACGCAAACACCACATTCGACAGCACCGACTTCCGCAACATCGTTCCTCGCTTCACTCAGGAAAATCGAAAAGCAAATCAGGCCTTGGTTGATGTGGTGAGCACGATCGCACAGCGAAAGAAGGCGACGCCCGCACAGATCGCGCTCGCGTGGCTGCTGGCTCAGAATCCGTGGATCGTTCCCATTCCCGGGACTACGAAGCTGCATCGCCTGGAAGAGAATATCGGGGCGGCTGGCGTCGAACTGACACCCGAATACCTTCGCGAAATCGAAAGCGCCCTATCCAACATCGCGGTGCAGGGAGAGCGGTACCCGGCACACCTTCAGCAGCGAGTCGGCCGCTGAGACGCGGTCATGGCACGCGAGCGATATGGCCCTATGCGAATCGTAATTCTGCGTTCAGGATTTGATGGGCGGAAAGCTCGGAACTCTGTTCGCGCGCGGGTCGTGAGATCGATGCCGCGGCGAAGTTGGGTGCTTTCTGTGGAGATCGACGACATCTGTGGTTGCGGGCAACTCGTGGGGGCATGGCTTGACAGATGGCGCAATGTCAAATGTCAAGAGTCGACCCCCTGACCTTGGCGTCCACTCTATCAAAGCGAGTCCCACATTCGGGGCAGACGCCGCTGATATTGCCGGTTAGGTCATAACGGCACGTGGAGCAGAAACTATATGTTCCCTTGCGTCTGGATCGTGTGCGATCACGCCACCAGAAGAGAATCCAGACAAATGGTAAAGTCGATGAGAGCAACACCGAGGCCCACTTGGAAAACATGACGGCAATGATTGAGCAGTTGCAGTCTCCAATCGTCTTCGTGCTCATGATGTACCCAAAGTGGTCCCACAGATGGCCATCTTCATCCATCGGCACAGCAAACGCCCAAATCCCGTTCCACCCGTAGCCGCCGAAGGTCATGCCCAAGTGGTGCACGTTCCATTCGTACTCGACGTTGATCGGATGGTCGTAGCGGACCTTCATCCAGCCGATGAAGATGGATTCGTGGGCAGAGAATACGCCGCAGCCCCAAAACCCCGGCTTTGAAGTAGAATTGATGTAACTGATCTGGTTTCCCAAGAGCTTCTTATCCCATGCAATTGATACCAGTACGCCAAGACACACGAGCAGCGATAAGGCAGAAACTAGAGCGAACAAACGGCGTTTCATGCTTTCATGGCCTCCTGTCCAGCGATCATGCTGCCACATTCTGGACATGTGCCGCTGGTGTTGCCGGTGAGAGAGTAGCCACAGGCCGTACAGCCGCCACGCCGCCGCCTTCGCCATCGAACCACATATTTGACGAACTTCCGTAACGGCAACACTACAAGCACCGGCACGATCACCCAGAATGGAACGCCGACTGCCCACCATGAAGGGAGTTCCTTTGCGCGTGGAGGAGGCCGACGAAACTGGAACCCGGCACGTTCCCAGAGTCCTTCCCGCTTCCACGTGGCCGCATCGGCACTGACATGCTCCAAATGCCATCCAAAACGGACGTTCGGCGCAGGCCGTGAAAAATACTCATACAGCGCCGGTACGTCAGGAATGCTCGCCCGGCAAGAGGAAAGTTGCAACGTCCCGCCGCGTGTCTGAAGCTCTACGATTAAAAGATTCTCGCCACTCGCGTTCAGCGGCGTAGCGCGGCTGAGCGCCCATTCGTCGCTCAGCACGTAACTTCGCAGCCACAATGCCGCCGTCGCCACGGACATTGGCACCCATAGGACGAAGGCGAGGCTGGACAGTCGGCGGCGCACTTTGACATCTTACCCTGCCACCCGTTGCCTTTGCCCCAACTGCTCCCAGAAAGTTCCCTATGCGTGAACGGTAAGGAATCCCCCCCTCGATACGAACCACCCACCGTTCCGAGCATCGGGTGAGATGGGGCGGCGCGCGCCGATTGAGCGATTTCATTTGTCCCTGGTCATTTTCGAGTTGTGAGTTATGGCGAAGTGGGGTTTTATTTGCGGCCATCGGCGCCATGTGTTTGATCCCCAATCGGGGTTGATCCTCATTTTCGTCAGGTAACTGGCGAATTACTTCAGATAGTCATTGGTGATTTCCCAGACACCTTTGAGCGTGCCGCCGAGGGGCCGGCCGTTTTGGGGGCCGGGGGATTTGGCGTCGCGGAGCAGGAGAATGAGGTCGCTGACGACTGCCGGGTGGACGAAGGCGTAGTTGTGGCTGGTGGAGTAGCCGGTGACGTTGCAGTTGATGAGGGTGAAGCCGCGGAGTTGGGCGAGTTTTTCGCGGGATTCGGGGGTGAAATCCCGGGGGCGGAGGTTTCCGATGCGGCTGCCGCCGCCGAAGAGCCAGCCAGCCGGCGAGATCGCGGAGAAAACACAGAAAAATACAATGTGTGAGCTGCGCAGCGTGCGCGAACAAGTGTTCGGAGATTTTGCTTCTAAGTTGTTGCTACATCTGAATTCTCTGCGTGTTCCGCGTCTCCGCGGTGAATAATCCGGACTAGATGAAAAGAATTTGACATCAAATGCACCGGGCCGGATAGTGCAAGTCTTTGCAATTGAGCCCCCGGGGAAACTCTTAACGAAGGAAGAAGCGATGCCATACGTTCTAGTCAAGCACCGTGTCGCGGATTTCGGCAAGTGGAAGCCCGCTTTCGATTCGCACATCACCGCGCGGAAGGCCGCGGGGCTGACCGATGTTCACGTGCTGCGCGACAGTGGCGATCCGAACACGATTATTCTGCTCATGGAGTCTGCGGATTTGGCGAAGGCAAAAGCGTTTGCACAGTCGGCGGACTTGAAAGAAAAGATGCAAACGGCCGGCGTCGTTGGCCAGCCGGACGTGATGTTTTTGAACAAGGCGTAAATCAGCGGATGGCGTGTCGATCGAAGCGAGTGTGCGGGACAGATCTGGGTTCGGAGAGGAAGCCTTGCGCTCCCGAAAACCAGGGATCGGCGGAAGGTCCGTGGCTTAAGAGCGGCGGAAACGGAGAAGCAATGAAAACGCTTTCGATGAGAATGCTTTGCGCGGTTGGAGCGCTGGGCTTGATGTGTGCGTCGCTGCGCGCTGCAACGGCGCAATCGGAAACGGCCAAAGTCGTTAAAGCCGCGAACGCGTTTCTGGCGACGCTCGATCCGAAGCAACGGGCGAGCGTGTTGTTTGCCTTTGATGATGAGAAGCAGCGCGTGCGTTGGTCTAACTTGCCGAACAGGATGGCTCCCCGCGCGGGTCTGAGCATGGGGGAGCTCAATGAGGCGCAGCGTTCGTCCGCCCTGGGGCTGGTTGCGTCGGCGCTGAGCCAGAGAGGGTTTGAGAAGGTTCAGTAGATCATGGAGGGCGATGAGACGCTGAAGAAGAATGAACGGAACAACCCGATGTTTGGCAAGGATCTGTTTTACATCTCGATCCTTGGGACGCCATCGGAAAAGGATGCGTGGATGTTGCAGTTCGGCGGGCACCACCTGGCGCTGAACGTCACCATCATTGGAGAAAAGGGCGTCTTTACGCCGAGCCTGACGGCGGCGCAGCCGGCCCTGTACCAGGCCAACGGTAAAATGGTTCGGCCGCTGGGTCAGGAGAACGACAAGGCGTTCGCTTTATTGGGCGCTCTGGACGACGCCCAGCGGAAGCAGGCGATTTTGAACTACAAGGTCGCCGATCTGGTGCTCGGGCCTGGGAAGGATGGCAAGACGATTCAGCCTGAGGGCCTGAAGGGCTCGGCCATGAATGAGAAGCAGCGGGCGATGCTGCTTGATCTGGTCAACGAATGGGCTGGGATTGCGGCGGATGGCTTTGCCGCACCCCGGATGGCGGAGATCAAAGCCGCCTTTGATGACACGTGGTTCGCCTGGAGCGGTGCGACGACGGTTGAGGCGGGAAAGAACGGCGCGTCTTATTATCGGATTCAGGGGCCGAAGCTGGTGATCGAGTATTCGCCGCAGCGACTGGGCGGTGATCTTACTATGCACATCCATACGATTTACCGTGATCCGACGAACGATTACGGTCGCGCGCCGGCCACCAAGTGAAAGCGGGACTCGATCACTGCTTGGGATTGATTTTGGGTAGCGGGTGATTGTGCATCGTCATTCAGCGGTTTTCGTCGTTGTTCTGTGGCTTGCCACGCCTGTGTGTGCGCATCGGGTGGATGAGTACCTACAGGCTACGACGATTGATGTGGCGACGAACCGTGTGGTTGTGCAGATGCGGCTGACCCCGGGCATTGAGGTGTTTCGGGTGGTAGTTGCGAGCATCGATACGGATGGGGATGGGGTTTTGTCGGAAGTCGAGCAACGGGCTTATGTGGAGCGTGTGCTCCACGATCTGTCGTTTTCGGTTGATGCAAAACCAGTGAGGCTTCGTCTGGTCTCGGCGGCATTTCCTAAAGTCGAGCAGATGAAGGAAGGGCTGGGCGACATCCGGCTTGAATTCGATGCGGAGGTGCCCAAAGGCGGGCCAAACCGAACGCTTGTTTTCGAGAACCACCACCAACGCGGCATTGCAGCGTATCTTGTAAATTGCCTGCTGCCGAGCGATCCCGCCATTCATGTCACCGCTCAGAATCGGAATTTCGACCAGTCGTTTTATCGACTTGATTACACGCAGGCCGGTATCGGTTCGAGCCGTGTTCCTTCTGGGTCGTGGTCGACTGTGCAGCGATGGGCGGGCGTGGATGCGATTGTTGTGTTTGTATGGATTGCGATCGTGGTGCGGAGGCGGTTCCGTGGCGTTTCGCGCAGCGAAACGGAGCGTGCGATTTGAGCGGCGACCGGCCGAGGCAATATTTAAAGCGTTGGTCTAAATGACCGTGCGCGATTCCGCGCCATTGCTTTCAAGTGGCACGGCCTTCCAGGCCGTGGTCGGGGATGCTTCGGGTCCGGCGCGGGTGAGATGTGGGAAAACCAACTCGCCGGAACCGGGCATTTTCCGGGGGTAAATTCAGAAGGTTGTCCAACTGTCGAAACTTGGTTTTCCCACATCTAACCCGTCGCCGGTGGTCAACTCCCTCAATCATGGGCTGGAAGCCCCATGCCACGAAG
>DAIRGS010000384.1:0-6366 GCA_036794395.1 Tepidisphaeraceae bacterium
AAGCCAGGTCGAGCAACCAGCGGGCATATCGCGTGGGCGATGCTCCCCCGCGAACAACCCAGTCGTCGCAGGCGAGCTCGCGCTCGATCCGCATTTGCCGGCCGGCATACCAGGCGAGTGGATGGGGCCAATAGAGGGCGCAAGTGAGTCGAGCGATCGCCTGCCACAATACATCGCGACGCGCTACATGCGCCAACTCGTGAATCATTACGGCCTGAAGCTGTTCGCGCGGCCAACTCCGCCAGTTTGCGGGCAGAAGGATTGTCGATCTATACCAACCGACGCACAGCGGCGATTGCACTTCGGAGCTTTCAAGCACAACAGGTTTCCGATCCGCAAGTATTCGGGCGATTTGTGTTTCGAATTGCCCACTGAGGGCTGGATTGTGGCCGGCCAGATCGACCCGAGTCGCCCGGCGGACGATGGCTCGGGAGGCGCTCGCGCCCCAGACGAGCCTCGCAATGAGCAGGAGTGCCGGTATCGACCAGGCGATGCCGAGCCACATCGCTAAGCCGGATGCGCGAATGAGGGCCTTCGACGAAGGAAAGTTCGATGAATGCGGCGTGGCAGCAACCGAGGCGTTGTTCACTTTACGCTCCGGATCGTTGGAGATTATTTCCGATGCAACGGGAGCGAATCCCTGGGAAATGACGGCATTCGCCACGCGGGGCACTACGTGCGTTTCTAATGCATTCCCATTCGATCCGATCAATCCGAGGCGTTTTTCGGGTCCGACCAGCAGCATCGCCGGGATCAGCAGCGCTACGACGATGGCTAGCGACCAGATTTTGTGGCGGACTGCGGCGGAGAAGCGATTGGCTATGGCGCTTGCGACAAAGGCGCACGAAAAGGCCATGGTGATGGCAAAGGCGAGGCGGAGTACGAAGCCGCCGATTGGGCCTGGTTCGAAGTGGATTATGGCGTGGGTCATGATTTGTCCTCGGGATGGTGTTTTGACGGAGTCGAACGGGCGTGTTCGGCCTTTTCAATGAGCGCGCGAATGCTGCGCAGGTCATCATCGGTCAGTTTGCCGGCCGATCCATCAAGCAGGGCGGCGACGGCATCGACCGGGGCATCGCTGAAAAATGTCCGCACGAGGCTCTTGAGCGCTGAAAGGCCGATTCTCTGTTTGGAGGCGACGGCGCGATAGAGATATCGCTTGCCTTGCTGCCGGGCGACGATGAGCTTTTTCCCAGCGAGCAGATTGAGCATTCCGCGGACGGCGGAATAAGTCGGCGGGTCGGGCAGCTCGTCGCGTACCTGGGCGACAGAGGCTTCGCCGAGACGATAGAGGATCTCGACGATCTGCCGCTCGCGGCGGCCGAGTTCGAGAGTCGGGCTGGCGGGTCTGTACGCGGCCACGGGAAACCTCCCAAGTAAAGCACATGCTAATTCATTAGCATATGCTAACACAGTAGCACGTTGGATATTCTTGGTCAATGTTTTTTTGAAATTGCCGGCTGCAGGAAGAAATCGGCACCTGGGCCGATCGGGGGAGTCTCTGCGAGACGCTTTCAAATAGACGCTTGGGAACGCCCTCGCTAAAAGTTACCGCCGGCGATTTGACACTGGATTGCTCATAGATGCCGCCGTTGCGCGACGGAAGCGGTACCGTGGATTGCGGATGCATTCAATGGATTTGTTCTTGGCAAAAACATTCGCGCGCTGTTACCCATTCATGCGGTCCAACGTACACCTGCGCCGGAAAGCTAACCGCTCGGGTTACCCGGGCAAAACCCGACAGCGACTAGAGTTGATTCGAAGGATTGAATGACGAGGCGGAGACCTGACCCCAGCTCTCTCCAAAGAGGACCCGGAGGGAGAGGGGCAAAGAAGGCGTGGTTCGGTGAGGTTCGCCTTTCGCGTACAACTCGAACATCTACCAGATTCCACCTGTGATCTCTTGCGCATCACGGGGCCACAAGAATATAGGGTCGTACAACTCGCGTTCCGAAGTAGTCGATCACGTCGGCGAGGAATCTCACAGTTCGACTCGCAGGATTAAACCGTCATCCCCGCCTCCTGATCCGTCTGCATCTGCGCATGCATCGCATCCCACTGTTCGACCGTGATATTTGCCTCGCGGGCCTGTGATCCCTTGTAATCCCCGACGATCCCCGCCGCCGCCATCGCCTCAATCAGGCGCGAGGCCCGGCTGTAGCCAATCGTCAATCGGCGCTGAAGCAGGCTTACGCTGCCGCGCTTAGTCTCCAGCACGACGCGCACCGCCTGGTCAAACAGCTCGTCCTTGGCCGCCTCTTCATCAACAGTCCCGATGCCCTTGATCTGCACCAGTTCCGGCTCGTACTGCGCCTCAGCCAATCCCTTCAGCAGCTTCACGCTGTCCTTGATTTCCTTGTCATCAATGTACGTTCCCTGCCCGCGCATCGGCTTGCTCGCGCCCGGCGGAAGGAACAGCATGTCGCCCTGGCCCAGCAGCACTTCGGCGCCGTTCTGATCCAGCACGATCCGGCTGTCCATTCTGCTTCCCACCCTGAACGCGATCTTGCTCGGCATGTTCGCTTTGATCAGACCCGTCACCACCGTCGCCTGCGGACGCTGAGTCGCCAGGATAAGGTGAATGCCCACCGCTCGCGCCTTTTGCGCCAAGCGAACGATAAAGCTCTCGACTTCCTTGCCGCTGGTCATCATCAAGTCGGCCAGCTCGTCGACGATGATCACAATGAACGGCAGCTTCTTGGGGATCTTCGCTTCTTCCTCCGGGCTGCCCGGCTGGAACTTCTCGATCAGCTCTTCCTGCGTCAGGCTGTTGTAATCCTTCAGATTGCGAACGCCGGCCTCCGCCAGCAGGTCGTAGCGCTCGTCCATCTTTTCGCACGCCCACTCCAGCACGCTGGTAGCGCGGGCGGCATCGTTGATAACAGGGCACATCAAGTGCGGAATGTCCTTGAACGGAGCCATTTCCACGACCTTCGGATCCACCAGAATCAGCTTCACGAGGTCAGGCCGTTCCATGTACATGATGGACATGATGATCGAGTTGATGCACACCGATTTACCCGAGCCGGTTGTGCCGGCAATCAGGCAGTGGGGCATTCTCGCCAGGTCAGTAATGAGTGGCTCCCCGCTGGCGTCTTTCCCAAGGAACAGCGGAATGGTCATTTTGTGAGTATCAGCGGGCGCGGTCTGCATCAGTTCCTTGAGGCGTACTTTTTCCTTCTGCGCGTTGGGGATCTCAATGCCAACCGTGTTCTTCCCAGGCACCGGCGCAACGATCCGTACGCTCTCGGCCTTTAGCGCGCGCATGATGTCATTGGTCAGCGCAGTAATTGCTGACACCTTGATGCCCGCCGCTAGACTGATTTCGTACATCGTGATGACCGGGCCGGTGTCAATCTCGACGACTTTTGCATCAATGTTAAACTCGCGCAGCGCTATTTCGAGAATCTCCGCCTGCGCCCGCACGAAGGCTTCTTGCGATTCAACGTACCCGTGTTCAGCCTCCGCAAGCATATCCCACGGCGGAAGTTGATAATCGCCCAGTTCCTTCGGCGGCGGGGGGGCCATCTGCCGGGGTTTAATCATGTTCGGCAGGTTCACAACGATGTCGAGCTTTGGCGGCGGAGGCAAAGCCGGTGCGGCAGCCTCTTCTTCCATCTCCTCTGCAGTCGGAATCTCCGCCGCCTCGGATGGATCGGGATCGGCCTCGTCCAGATGCGCCCCATCGGCGGCGTGCGATTCGGGCTCGTCGTCCTGGTACGAAAGGTCAATCACCTGATCGTCATCTTCGTCTTCAAGATCGCCCGCCCCCGCAACAATAAGCTCCGCGGACATCGGCGCGATCGGCCCATCAATTCGCCCACCCTTAACCGGCTTCTCACGCTTGGCAACAACCGGTGCAATGCTGCCATTGGCAGTGGCCGGCTGGCCCTTTTCTTTCTTTAACGCATTGACCTTCGCGAGAATCGCATCACGCGTCACAAAGCCCGGCAGCGACGGAAGCTTTGGAACCGGCATGAAGTTCCAGTTGATCTTAGGGGCCTTGTCTTTTACGTGAGTGTACGTTGCATGCACCACGCCGGGCGTGCGAAGCACGAGGTCATCCGCCGCCAGCAGCAGCCCGACCAATGCCGTTGTCGCAAGGATCAGCCGCGTTCCAACCGTGCTGAAATAGTGTTGCAATACCGTGGCGCTGCCAATGCCCACAATTCCCCCGCGGCCCTCGGGAAATGCATCATACGAGCCCGGCTTGAAGTGGTGGCAAACCGCCGCGAACGCAACAGTCAGCAACAGCAGCCCAACAGCGCGCATCCAAAGGTCGCCCACCTTGCTTCCGCACATCATCAGCACGACGCATACGCCCGTGAAGAACATTGCCGGGAATGCGCCCTGCCCAACCGCCAGAAACGTGTAATACGAGATGAACGCCCCCACGCTCCCGCACAAATTCTGGATCGGCGGATACGGATAAACGGTGTGGCTGGGCCAGTCGTTGTAGTGAAAGCTCCCCAGCGAAACGAGCACAAACGCCCATCCGCCGGCGGCAAGAAACAAAAGAATGCTGCGCGTTGAGGTTGATCGTTCCATATGCGATTTGTCAGTTGTCAGTGGTCAGTTGTCAGTAGTCAGTAGTCAGTTGCAAAGACACTGACCACTGACCACTGACAACTGACCACTGACATATAACAACCAATCATCTTCCCGTATGTCCAAACCCACCCGACCCGCGGGCGGTTGAATCCAATTCTTCGACTTCAATCAATTCCACCGCCGGAACCGGAACCACCAGCATCTGTGCGATCCGCATTCCCCGCTCCACCACAAATGGGTCTTTCCCATGATTGATCAGCGGCGCCTGCACTTCCCCCCGATAATCCGCATCGATCGTGCCCGGCGAATTCACCAGCGTAATCCCATGCCGGGTCGCCAGCCCGCTCCGCGGCCTCACCTGCGCCTCATACCCCTCCGGCAACGCCATCGCAAACCCGCACGGGATCAACCGAATCTCGCCCACCCCAATCGTCACCGGCGATTGCACCGCCGCGTGAAGATCAAATCCCGCCGCATGCTCGGTCATTTTCACGGGCATGGAAACGCCATCCGACCCGGCAAGCCGTCTGATCTTTACAGTTATCGGGCGAGACACCGTGATTTCTCCATTCCGTTTGCCAGCCGTGCTGCATCGTCGCGTTTGATCATTATCGGCCCGCCGCCTCGCCCTTCGGGAGCGAAGTTCGAACCGGATGATATGATGTAGGTGCCAATGCCGATTGCCGCCCCCGATCTCTGGACGCTTACCTTTGGTCAACCGTGGATTGACCCTGAAGCCCTTGCCATCGCCTTGGAAGCCCAGGCCGCTCAGCCCGATCTCGATTTCCGCACCCGCCTGCTCATCCGCGACAGCCTCAATGCCCTTTCAAACATCTGGGGGACCGACCGCTTCGAATCCTGGTTAAATTCCGCGAACTCTTGCGTGGAGCTTCGCGAGATTCGAATCGCCAACCTCGGCCCTCCCGGTTTCCCCACTCTCCAACAGCGCATCATGAATACATTGAGACCCCAAACGGTCCTCGAGTTCCTGCGCGAGCTGGGCACCCGCCTTAACCGGCCAACGCCAATGATCGTGGGTGGATCAATTGCTTTGATTCTGTCCGACGATCTCAATCGAGCCACTGATGACATCAATGTCGTCGACGAGGTGCCGGCTGAAATTCGTTCACAATACGAGCTCTTGGACGACCTGGCTGCCCGGTATGGGCTACGCGTCACGCACTTTCAATCTCACTTTCTCCCAACCGGCTGGCGCGAGCGTGTGCGATCGCTGCAACAGTTCGGCAATCTCGACGTGTTCCTGATTGATACCTGCGACATTTTCATCGGGAAGCTTTTCAGTGCTCGCCTTAAAGATCGCGACGACCTACGACATCTCATCCGCCGGCTCGACAAGGCCAGGATCGAATCGCGCCTCCGTTCCACCGCTTCATCCCTGCGTGCCATCCCATTACTCGCAAAGAACGCCGAAGAAAACTGGTACATCCTCTATGGTGAGCAATTGCCGGTCTGAACGCTCAGCACTACTTTGCGGAAATCCCGACCGTTGCGAACGAATGACTGTCATCCTGGAGCGCAGCGAAGGATCTGATTCAGGGTAATCGTTCGACGTTCAGATCCCTGCCTGCACCCTAAATAACCGTGCGCGATTCCGCGCCATTGCTCTTAAGTGGCACGGCCTTCCAGGCCGTGGTTGGGGACGCTTCGGGTCCAGCGACGGGTTAGATGTGGGAAAACCAACTCGCCGGAACCGGGCATTTTCTCCCGGCACATTCAGACGGTTGTCCACCTGTCGAACGTTGGTTTTCCCACATCTAACCCGTCGCTGATGGTCAACTCCCTCGATCATGGGCT
>DAIRGS010000385.1:0-3767 GCA_036794395.1 Tepidisphaeraceae bacterium
GAGCCTCGCACTCCCGCTGAGCCCATATGCGATTGCCCTTGCTCTTCGATCCAGCGCGTTGCCACCGATTTGTGTGGGAAGGGATGCGGGCCTATACTCCGAAAAGTTTTCGGGGCCGTAGCTCAATTGGGAGAGCACCACGTTTGCAACGTGGGGGTTGCCGGTTCGAGCCCGGTCGGCTCCATTGTTTAACTGCACGCAGAGGCGGGTGGACGTATGAGCCCGCCGATGCATGCCAAGCGACCCATGACCCATGGCTAAAAAGAAGTTCGTCGAGTTGCTGCGCGATATCTTCAGGCCGCCGGCGGGACCGGTGCAGTCATCCGACAAGAAGATGGATCGACGTCGTTTTTTCCGCGCCGGGCTTGCCGAGATGATGAAACCCCTCGACGCGGCCATGCGCCCGCTTGAGCACGTCGCTCGCGAATTCGGCAAGCTTGATGCGATCGAGCATCGCCCGGCTGTTACATCACCTCGAACCGCGCCGACTGTTGATCGCCCCTGGCTCAGGCCGCCGGGTGCGATTCCCGAAAAAGAATTTCGCGACGCCTGCAGCAAGTGTAATCAGTGCGTCAGCGCCTGCCCGGTTTATGCGATCCACATCGACTACTCCGGCGACGAAGGCGCGGGCTTCCCCTACATCGACGCCGATGCCCAGGCGTGTACGTTATGCGATGGCCAGCCCTGCATGCCGGCTTGCCCGACCGGAGCGCTTGCCATCGTTGAGCGTGAACAGATCGACATGGGCACGGCCAATTGGTTCGAGCAGACTTGCCGGATCACCCAGGGCGAAGATTGCACGATCTGCCTCGATGATTGCCCCATTGGCCGGACGGCCATCGAGCTCCAGGACGGGCGCATTCACGTGTTTGAAGAGGGCTGCACGGGCTGCGGCCTGTGCCAGAATCATTGCCCAACCGATCCGAAAAGCATCATCGTCATTCCCAAGTCTTCCCGGGAAATTCGATAACGTCGGGCGACGGTCTTAATTCATTTGAACGGTTGCCAGCGCGGTGGAAACGTCATCGGCCATTGTAAAAAGCTTGTCCAGGCCCGTTACGAGTAGCGCACCCCACACCTGATCCCCAAGACTGCATAACACAAGGCGCCCGGCGTTGGCGTTCACTTGCTTTCGCAGCTTGAGCATCTTGGCCAGGTTCGAGGAATTGATGTACCTCACGCCGGTGAAATCCAGCACGGCGCTGGCGGGTTTGCCCGCAATCGCCTGCTCGAGCGACATCAGGTCGTCGGTGAGCTGAGGATCGTCGGCCAGGCGGACGACGTAGATGCTGTCAGACCATTGCTCGATCGCCATCGGTTTCACTCCTGACTTACGGCCCTAACGCTAGCGAGGTGATGCGTTGGATGCAAACCAAACGGCCTGTTTGAACTTCATTCCCGATGTTGTCAGCACCGAAGGCCCGGCTACGATCGTTACGGAGGAATCGGTCCGCCATGCCGCAAATGACGCTTCAAGCCGCTTTCGAATTGGCTGTTCGCCACCATGAGGCGGGGCAACTGAACGAGGCAGATTCGCTGTATCGGCAGATCCTCGAGCATCAGCCGGGTCATGCCGACTCGTTGCATTTGCGAGGAGTGCTCGCAGGGCAGCTCGGTCATTTTCAGGACGGAATCGATCTAATCCGGCGGGCGATCGTGCTTCAGCCGGAATCGGCTCAGTATTACAGCAATCTCGGCGTGATTTTGGGGAACCTCGGACGCCACGAGGAATCCATCGCCGCCCACCGGCAGGCGCTGAGTCTTTATCCGACATTCACCGAAGCCAGGGGGAATCTGGCCGCTGCGCTGCTGGAGTCGGGCCGGGTGCAGGAATCGATGGCGGAGTATCAAAGACTCGTCGCCGAGCAACCGGAATATCCTGAAGGATTAAATGGCCTGGGGAACGCGCTGCTGAGCGGAAAGAACCTGGACGGTGCGATTGCGATGTATCAGCGCGCACTGATGCTCAAACCCGCCTACCCCGACGCCGCAAGCAATTTGTGCAACGCGCTGCGACTGCGAGGACGCTATGCCGAAGCAGTGGCAGCGGGGCAGCAGGCCGTCGCTCTTCGCCCGGATTTCGCCGAGGCATTTAACAATCTTGGCACCGCCTTTCAGATGAACGTCCAGCACGATGAAGCAATCGCGGCGTATCGCCGGGCCGTGGAACTGCGACCTGGGTATGTTCAGGCGTTTTACAATCTCGGGGGCGCGCTCCAATCCACCAATCGCCTGGATGAAGCCATCAAGGCGTATCACAAAGCCCTGGCACTACAACCCGATTATCCCGAGGTCCACGGAAATCTCGGGAACGCCCTGAAGGATATGGGCCGGATCGATGAGGCGCTCGATTCCTATCGAAAAGCCGTGACGCTCAAATCCGAGTGCAAGGCGGCGGACAATCTTTTGTTCGGCATTCATTTTCACGAAGGGTTCGGGTCGAAAGAGATTTTCGAAGAACACGCCCGTTGGAATCGCCGATACGCCCGCCCGCTGGCAAGCTTCATTAAGCCGTTTCACAACGATCGATCCCCCAACCGGCCCCTCCGAATCGGATATGTGTCGCCCGATTTGAGCGTGCATCCGGTCGGCCGGTTTTTGCTGCCGCTGCTTGCACAGCGCGATCGGGCGAATTTCAACGTCACCTGCTATTCGGATGTGTCGCATCCCGACTGGATGACCGAAAAAATTCAGGCCGCTTCAGATCTCTGGCGAGTGACCGTTGGCCTGAACGACGAGCAGATTGCCGATCAGATTTACGCCGATCAAATCGATATCCTTGTTGATCTCACGATGCACGCCGAGGGATCCCGGCTGCTTGTATTCGCGCGAAAGCCTGCCCCGGTGCAAGTCACCTACCTGGCCTATTGCAGCACCACCGGACTTGAAACGATGGATTACCGCCTCACCGATCCATACCTCGATCCCGTGGATTCGCCCGAGGCGGATGCGTGTTATTCAGAGCGGTCGGTTCGCCTGCCATACACGTACTGGTGTTATCAGGCACCGGTTGAGGCCCCGCAAGTCGGGCCGATGCCGGCGGGGCGGTCGGGGCAAGTAACGTTCGGCTGCCTAAACAATTATTCAAAGATTTCTCCGAGCGTTCTGTCGACCTGGTGCGAAATCCTCAAGCGCGTGCCCAACTCGAAATTGCTCGTGTTTTCGCGCGAAGGCGCTCATCGCCAGCGCGCGTTGGATTTGGTCGCGCTCGAAGGAATTGACTTAGCCCGGTTCCAATTTGTTGGCCCTGTTCCGACGGAGCAATACTTTAGACGGTATTTGGAAATCGATATCGCGTTGGATCCGTTTCCGTATCCCGGTGGCACGACAACCTGCGACGCACTATGGATGGGAGTGCCCGTCATTTCGCTTGCGGGCCGAACGGCAGTCTCGCGCGGAGGCTTAAGTATTCTGTCCAATGTCGGGCTTGCGGATCTGGTTGCCCGCGATCGTGAACAATACGTAGCGAGCGCCGCAAATCTCGCGGCAGATGTGGCCCGAATCGCGAATCTTCGTGCAACGCTCCGCGGACGGATGCTGGCATCGCCCCTCATGGATGCTCAAAGGTTCACCCGTGACGTTGAAGGTACGTTTCGGGACATGTGGCGAAGCTGGTGCGGGTTGCCTATTGCTAAATGAACGTGCGTGATTCTGCGCCTTTTCGTGGCATGGGCTTCCAGCCCATGATTGAGGGGCATGACCACCAGCGACGGGTCCGATTTGGGAAAACCAACTTTTGACTGGTGGACAACCTTCTGATTTGCCCG
>DAIRGS010000385.1:3777-6342 GCA_036794395.1 Tepidisphaeraceae bacterium
CCCGGAGAAAATTCCCGGTTCCGGCGAGTTTATTTCCCCACATCCCACCCGTCGCTGGACCCGAAGCGTCCTCACCCACGGCTTACAAAGCCGTGCCACAAATCAGCAATAGCGCGGAATCGTGCACGGTCATTTAGCTGCCCGGCTCTGACCGTTCACCAGCCCATTTTTGCCACGCCTGCTGGTACAACGCTTCCAGATCTTTGACGTACAGCGACGCATCCATCAGACTCGAGCCCATCATCCGTGATCGCAGTTGCGATCGAAGTGCCCGCAAACCAGTCAGGTCAGCAGCAGTTTCAACCGCGATGCGGACGTACTCGTCCCTCGATTTCGCAATCAAATTTTGAAGTCCAAGGTTTGTCAGCATGCTCACCCCGGCCCGTCCAACCGGCAAACCACCGGCAACCGTCACCACGGGCACGCCCATCCACAACGCATCCAATGTTGTCGTGCCCCCGTTATACGGGAACGGATCGAGCGCGATGTCGATCGTGTTGTAAGTTGCGAAATACGCTTGCAGTCCCTCCCGTGGCACCGGAACAACCCGGCTGCGCTCAATTCCATTGCTTTCGAACCGCCCGAGGATCGAAGAATCGACTTCAGCCCCTGGAGCAAACAGAACGAGCCGGCTGTTCGGAACCCTGTTGAGCAACTCAGCCCAGGCTCCGATGACCTGCTCATTCACCTTCGCCAGTGTGTTCATAGATCCAAAGGTGACATAACCATTGCGATCCGCTGGCAGCGGCCCGACATCCGAAGCGGCGGCGGGCGCGGGGTAACTCCAATACGTTCGCGGCAGCGGGAGCAATTGTTCAGTGAAGTATTGTTCGTTGCCCTCCCCAATCATGTGGACGTCGCAAACGCATCCATCGATTTGAGACAGTCCGCTGGTCCCGCAGTACGCCAGGTGCGTGAGTTGCACCGGGGCCGGGCGCTTGGCGAATGCGCCTAGACGGCATCCGCGCATGTGCAGGTTGAGATCGATCAGAATGTCGATCCGATCCGAGCGGACCTGTTCGGCAAGCACCTCATCGGTCAATCCGCCGGTGTCCCGCCAGAGGTCCGTTGCGATTCTCAGCCGGTGCGACATCTCATCGGGAATAGTGGTGTCGCTGTACGCGACGATCTCGAAACGCGAGCGATCGTGGTTTTGAAAGATCGGCAGCATAAACGATCCGACCACGTGCGACCTGAGGTTCGGTGAGACATATCCGATCCGCAACCGTCGATCGGGAGATCGGTCGATGCTGTGTGAGACGTCGGCACCGACTGGGTTATTTGCAAAACGATTCGCCCACTCACGATGTGTTGCGATAATTTTCGTAGGTGTTGTGTTGGGGTCGAAATAGAGCGCATAGCACAAATTGCTGTGCGCTTCGCGATAATTGGGATCGAGCTGGGTCGCGCGCGAAAACGCGTCGATTGCCGGGCCGATCTGCCCGCTCTCGCGCAGGCAGCTTCCCAGCATGTTCCAGGCCGGGGCGAGCTTCGGTGCGATCGCAATGGCGCGACGGAAATTCGCCTCAGCTTCGTCGAGTCGATCCTGGCCGCGAAGGATTTTCCCCAGGTTCAAAAACCCCGGCGCGTTGTTCGGCTGAAGTGAGACCGCGGTTTTGAAATGCCCCAACGCCCCAGCGGTATCTCCCCTTCGAAAGAGCAACGCGCCCAGGTTGGTGTGCGCCTCCGCCAGATCCGGCTTAATCGCGATGGCCTTTTGCAGTGCGGCCTCGGCGCCGCCGCGATCCCCCATTGCATCGAGCGAAATCGAAAGGTGATAGTTGTCCTCGGCAGTAATTGGCGAGAGTGCGATTGCTCTGCCGAGGAGAGCCGCCGCATCGACATGCAGCGCCAGACGTTGGGCGATCACGCCCAGGGTTTGCAGCGACTTCGCGTCCGTCGGAGGGGATTGGAGTACCTTTCGAAAAAGATGTTCGGCATCGGCGGCTTTGCCCGCCACCAGAAGCTCCAAAGCGCGCCGAATCGCTTGTTCCGGCGAAATCGGGTTCATTTCGCGTTTACTGTATGGCGGCATGGACATTTGAGAAAGAATTGGCCCAGCCTCGCGAGCACGTGCTGCCCACAAATTACCACTGATCGGGAGTCCCGGCTCCCGCCAACAAACTCTAATGCGGATCTGATTTGATTCGCGCGCACGGCTTGGCGCAAATACGTTTGCACGGGTTCGTGACCCTTGCTGATCGTTTTTGCAACGCCAATTTCACTTGGCATCGCACACGAGATGTAGAACAAGAATAAAGAAGAAGACGAACATATGGCAGATGTGCTGGCGCTGGAATTTGCGGCGTGCCAGCTTTCCCCCGGAGTACCGGGGCCGCTGTTCCCGGTGGTGTCGGGGATGCCTTGGGTATTCGGGCTTGGGTGTAGAGGAATCGCGGCGCGATGCGGTGTGGGTGGACGGGGGGATGTGTGTTGGAAGTTCCTTCACGTTCGCCCGCGAGTCTCCGGCCGTCTGCGCGATGGCGAGTGTCACGCCGCGAGCGGGAGCGTCCCGCAAAGCATGGGCGTATGCTGAGTTGCTCGCGTCATGCCCCTCGCGATCGC
>DAIRGS010000386.1:0-6319 GCA_036794395.1 Tepidisphaeraceae bacterium
CGGGTGTATCGCCAGATTGTGGCGGTTTGTGGTGGGGCGGGCATTCTTGCCTGTCCCGAGTCTGCGAGCGGGGGCATTCCTGCCCCCCGAGCGGACTCGGATCGCTTCGGGGGGCAGGAATGCCCCCGCTCAGCGATCCGCTGGCAGGCAAGAATGCCCTCCCCACCGGGAAGCATTCGCGAATCGCCGAAGGTTACTACCCGCTCAGCGCCGCCATCTCTGTAAACCGGTCCTTCAAGTCCCCGTACAACTTGGCATAGGTGGTGTAATGCCGCGAATACGCCCCTGCCAGCTTTCGATTCGGTGCGGTCTTCCCGGTCGGTTTGATCGCGGATTTGCATGCCTGCTCGACCGATCCCCACACCCCAGTTCCCACCCCCGCCAGCAGCGCGACACCGTAGGCCGGTCCTTCGGTTGCGTTGGTGAGGACGATCGGGAGGTCGTAGACGTCGGCTTGCAGGTGCCGCCAGAAATCCGATCTAGCTCCGCCGCCCGAGGCGCGGATTTCCTTAATCGGGATCTGCATTTCGCGCATGATTTCCAGGGCGTCGCGCATGCCGAAGGTCACGCCTTCCAGGAGGGATCGGATGAGCATGTCGCGTGTGGTTCGCGCCGTCAGGCCGATCCATCCGCCGCGCGCATTGGGATCGGGGTGTGGGCAGCGTTCGCCGGTCAGATATGGGAGGAAGAACAGACCTTCAGACCCTGCGGGCGCTGCGGCCGCCCGCGCGACCAGCAGTTCATAGGGGTCGATGCCCTTCTTCTTCGCCGCCGCCATTTCGTCCCCGCCCAGCTGATTGCGCAACCACTGAAAGCTCCCCCCCGCCGACAGCATGCAACCGAATACGCACCACTTGCCCGGCACCGCATGACACATCGTATGAACGCGCCCTTTGGGATCGCGCGTTGGTGAATCCGAATGGGCAAATACCACGCCCGATGTGCCGAGCGTCGCACTCACAATTCCGGGCATCACGATGCCATTGCCCACCGCCCCGGCAGCCTGATCCCCCGCACCGCCCACCACTGGGATTCCAACTTTCAGTCCCAGCGCCGCGGCGCCGGCAGCGTGGAGCGTCCCGGTGACTTCGGGGGATTCATGCAATCGCGGCAACAAGGCCTTGTCGATGTCGAGCAATCCCAGGAGCTTGTCTGACCAGGTTCGATTGACCACGTTCAGCAGCAGCGTGCCGCTGGCATCGCTCACTTCGGTCGCGTATTCCCCGGTCATGCAATAGCGGATGTAATCCTTGGGAAGCAGGATGTGGCGGGTCTTCTCATAAACCCGCGGCTCATGTTGCCGCACCCACAAGATCTTCGGCGCGGTAAACCCGGTGAGCGCCGGATTCGCCACCAGTTCGATGAGCGCCTCGCGCCCGCCTGCCTTCGATTCAATTTCAAAACACTGGTCCGCCGTCCGCTGATCGTTCCACAACAAGGCCGGCCTCAGCGGCTTCTCACCATTGCCCAGAAAAACCGATCCGTGCATCTGGCCCGAAAGCCCGATGCCGGTGATATCCCCCGCCTTGAGCTTTGCTTTTTTCAGGACGGCCTTCGTTGCCTTGCACGCCGCCGTCCACCACTCCAGCGGGTTCTGCTCGGACCAGCCGGGCTTGGGCGAAGAGATTGGATGCTCCGCCATGGCCGTGGCCAGCACCCTTCCTTTCTGGTCGCAAATCAAAGTTTTCGTGCCGCTGGTCCCGATGTCGATTCCAAGCAGATGAGGCATGCGCGCTATTGTTAAAAGGCGGGGGTAGGGATGCAAGCGCAGGATTGCCTCCTCAGTCTGGGTGGCACGGTGCTTCCCCTTCGGGTCTGAGCCTCAGGGTCGAAGACAGCCCGTGGGCCGCGGTACACCGCGGACGTCGGCCGAAGGCCGACACAGTTCTCGCATGAGCTACGATCGCAAAACAGGGTTAATTGTCGCCAAAGCGCCCACGCGATTGCCGGGTCGGTGGATTACCCCCGACGTGCCTGAATACACGCACCATGGGCAAGATGCCCCATGCCACCCAAACCTTCGCCGAATGCGTCACGCACCCGTTTGAAATACGCAATATTCGGTTCCCCTACTCAACTGCCCTCAGATCGGCTAGAATCGCAACGATTGGGACTTTTGCCATCTCAGGAGAATTACATGTCAGGCTGTCGAATGAGACCGATTTTCGGGGCGCTTGCGCTGCTGGTATTTCCGTCGTTGTGCCTTGCGGGGAAAGAATTGCCCCCGCAATCCACCGGTTCGTCGGCTGATTCGGCGCTGTCTCCGGTCACGTTCAATAAAGACGTCGCCCCGATCATTTTTAACAACTGCGCGTCCTGCCACCGCCCCGGCGAAGTCGCCCCGTTCTCGCTGCTCGACTATGCCAACGTCCGCAAGCACGCCAAGGAAATCGCCGAGCTGACCGAATCCCACGCCATGCCCCCGTGGAAGCCCGAGCCGGGCTATGGCGACTTCATGGGGGTTCGCCGTCTGAGCGATCAACAGATCAACGTCATCCAGCAATGGGTCAAGCAAGGCAAGCAGGAAGGGCAGGCCGGGGATCTGCCCGCCCAGCCACAGTTCAAGAGCGGCTGGGCGCTAGGCGAGCCCGACATGGTCGTCAAAATGCCCAAGGCCTTTACACTCCGCGCGGACGGCCCCGATGATTACCGTTGCTTTGTGATCCCTCTCAACCTCGAGAAGGACACTTACGTGTCAGCCGTCGATTATCGCGCCGGCAATCCAAAGATTGTTCACCACGCCCTGCTCTTCCTCGACAACACCGGCAAAGCTCGCGAGCTTGAATCTCAATCCACCGACAACCTGCCCGGCTATTTCGCCGCCGGCGGACCGCGCTTCCAACCCTCGGGCGGGTTAGGCGGCTGGGCCCCAGGCGTAACGGCGCATTTCCTCCCCGATGGCGTCGGCCGGCAAGTCAAGACTAATTCCGACCTGATCATCCAAATCCACTTCCACCCTTCGGGCAAAGTCGAGCAGGAACAATCCTCGGTTGCGATTTATCTCACCAAGAAGACGCCGGAGAAACTGTTCGTCAGCTTGCCCAGCGGCGAGCGCAAAATCGATATCGCCGCCAACGACAGCCATTACGTCATCGACAAGAGCTTCAACCTCCCGATCGGCGTTGAGCTCCAGGGCGTGTTCCCCCACGCGCATCTGCTCTGCCGTGAAATCAAAGTGACCGCCACGCTTCCGGATGGCGCTACGATGCCGCTCATCTGGATCAAAGACTGGGATTGGAACTGGCAGGGCGAGTACCTTTACACCAAGCCCATCATGCTTCCCCCCGGCACCAAAATCCGCCAGGAATTTACGTACGACAATTCCTCAACCAACATCCACAATCCCAACTCGCCGCCCAAGGAAGTCAAATACGGCGAGCAAACCGGCGACGAAATGTCACTGGTCTTCTACCAACTCGTCCTTAAACCCTCCCCCATGCTCGACCGCATGCGAGAAATGTTCGGCCCCCGCCGCCAGCAGCAGCAACCTCCGAAGCAAAAGTCATCCGCTCAACAGGATCAATGATCCACTTGGCGTGGTCGCTTCAGCGACCATGTTCTTAAACGTTCAAAAACATGGTCGCTGAAGCGACCATGCCCATTCCAATCAAAGCACCCCCTGAAGATTCAGGGGGTGTTTCTTTATTGTCCCTTTTACTCGGTCAAAAACTTATCGATCACGCACACACCGATTGTCATCCTGGAGCGCAGCGAAGGATCTTTCAGTCGAAACGCGCATTGGAATCAGATCCTTCGCTGCGCTCCAGGATGACATAAGTGAACGACAACGACGGTATTTTAACGGCCTCGCTCATTCAGTATTCGTACAGCCAGCCAGCAACTCACTTCTTCGCCTCATACTCCGCCGGCATCGGTGCTCCCTGCCCCTTCTGAAACGCCTCCAACTTATCCAGCGGCCGAATCCAGATATTGCGATAGCGCACCGGGTTTCCGTGGTTCTGGAGCGACAGCGGCGCGGCATCCGGCAGCGGTTTCTCCGGATATTTCGCCACCTTCAGGTGAATCGTCGGACCAAAATATTCCGTGTCCGCCTGGACCACTACGCCGTTCTGGATCGTGGTGATCCGTGCGGGGCGATCGAGCTTGCCGTCCTTGTAGGTGGCCTTCTTGAAGATCAGGTCGTACGTCTGCCATTCACCCGGTGGACGGCACACATTTACCAGCGGCGGATACTGGCCATACACCGACCCTGCCTGACCGTCCGCGTATGTATCGGCCTTGTAGTTATCCAGAACCTGGGTCTCGTACAGCCCCATCATGAAGATGCCGCTGTTTCCGCGGCCCTGGCTCGTGCCTTTTGGCGGGGTTGGCGTGGCCCATTCAATGTGCAGTTGCGCATCGCCGAACGATTCCTTTGTTCGGATGCCGCCCTTCCCCGAAACGGTCAGCACGCCATCTTCAACTTTCCAGGTTGGTTCGCCGCCGCCCTTGGCATCGGCTTCCCACTTGGAAAGATCCTTGCCATCAAACAAGACGATCGCATCCGATGGCGGCTTGACGGGCTCGGCCGGCGCGGGGGCTGATTCCACCACCGGCGGCTTAGGCCGGGTCATGTCATGGACGCGATAGTTCGACCAGGGCTGCTGCGGGCCGATCTCCTGCGCCGCAGCCCAAAGTCCCGATGCGCCTAATGCCAAAACGCCCGCCGCCCACATCCGGACCACTCGATTGTTTGACCGTCGAATCATGACGCTTCCTCCATTGCTCGTGAACCCATTGAACTCAGACGATGCGAGTCAGGATTACTACCGCAATGGCTAATCAGCGTTATGGCATGCCTAAATGACTGCGCCATTCCGCGCCTTTCGTGGCATGGGGCTTCCAGCCCATGATCGAGGGAGATGACCTCCGGCGACGGGTCCGATTAGGGAAAACCAAGTTTCGACAGTTGGACAACCTTCTGAAGTTGCGGGAAGAAAATGCTCCCTCAAGGAAAGTTGGTTTTCCCACATCTCACCCGCCGCCGGACCCGAAGCGTCCCCGACCACGGCCTGTCTTCGACCCTGAGGCTCAGACCCGAAGGGGAAGGCCCGTGCCACTTAAAAACAATGGCGCGGAATCGCGCACGGTCATTTAGGGAGGCGTGCCTGAACCATCATGCGGCGCGCTCAAATTCTCATGGCCCAAATAAAGCACGCGATGAGGATGATCAGCAGCCCGCAGGCCAGAGCTATGACGGGCCAGGTAAAGGCGGAATGGGCGCGCTCCCCACAATTGGAGCACCACACCGCGGATGCACTTACCCGCGCGCGACATGACCGGCAGCGCTTGTGGCCCATGCCTCTATTATGCTTTGGAGATTGGACAAAGGACGAAGCGCCGCTGCGATTTGTCAGTTATCGGACGGAAGATCAAGCCACGTCAGGGATCAACTCGCGACGCTGAGCCAGAAAGGCTTCGGCGCTGGCGCGCGGAGCAAAATAAGCCGCCAACCTGACGCGGTCGTAAACCAGCACGTCGTCGGCCTGTGCCTTATCTGAACCGACCTGCACATCATAGAGGTCGGCCAGAGATTGCACTTCACGGTTGAAGACATGCCAACCACCCGTCGCGATGCCGAAGGATTTCTCGTCTGTCCAAATGACATCTTCAGCCCGCGGCTCGTACCGAAACGACACGAACCGGGAGTTGCCAAAATAGCCCAATTGACGGTCAATTTGAGATGGCAAGCAATCGACGACCTCGACAAAATCTTGCGGAAGCTGACCCAGACCGGTGCCCCGAAACTCCGAGCCTGTAGCTCCCAGACGTCCAAAAACCGCTTTTCTGCTTGTCATTCTCACTTTTACACCCCATCGAGCCATTCGGCCCCGATGCTCTCCATCTATTCGGCAAACTACATTGCCTACTTATCTTGCGTTAGTATGCATTTCGTGAACCCGCACATGTCCCTTGCCTAGCGCCTGACCGACATTTGATGCCGCAAATGGCAACGCGTCACCGAAAGCAAAAAGCGGGCCGGACGTGAATTGTCCCCCGCGACAGCCCCGCTCTATAATCCCATCCCGAAAGGACGAAGCGTTGCAGTGACCAAAGCCATTGCACCCCTTCAGACCGTCCCACGACGTCCTGGCGGCGTGCTTCCATACTGCAAACGGATTTTGGACGGCTGGCGTCTCGTGGGGGTTTACCATCAGCGCGCAGGCGGCAGCGGCGATGGGGGTGGGTGTGCTCCGCGATTTTCCTTGCCATGGCATCCGCGGGTTTGCTCGCTATCGTCGCCACGATTGCGAAAGGCCGCACTTAACACTACAGCGCGACTCGCGCTCAACGACTTTCCAGGCCGGGCGGTAATACC
>DAIRGS010000387.1:0-6314 GCA_036794395.1 Tepidisphaeraceae bacterium
GGCTCGATTTTTGGTAACGAGCGTTGAACGGTATTGGGTTGGAAACCCGTGCCACATAAATGCAATGGCGCTGAATGCGCGGTCGTTTAGGATGAAAGATTCTCCGGGGAGGCTATTTCGCCGTGACGTATTCAATCTCCCCGGCGTCGGGGACCAATCCGGCTTTTGCGCCCTCGTTCAAAATGCGGTAGATCGCCTCGCGGCCTCTGGGCCCGTAGTCGAGGGTCCAGTGGTTGACGTACATGCCGACAAATTCGTCGGCCAGATCACGGTTGAGATCGCGGCCGAATTGCAGGGCGTACTCGACGGCTTCCTTGCGGTGATCGAGGCTGTATTGGATGGATTGCTTGAGGATGTCGGTGACTTCCTGGCAGACTTTGGGGCCGAGGTTTTTGCGAATGCAGTTGCCGCCCAGCGGGAGGGGGAGGCTGGTTTTTTCGTGCCACCAGGCGCCCAGATCGATGAGCTTATGGAGGCCCGCCTGCTGGTAGGTGAGCTGGCCTTCGTGGATGAGCAGGCCGGCATCAACGCGGCCTTCGCTGACGGCTGCGGGGATCTGGTCGAACATCACGACTTCAAAATCGAAATGAACACCGGCTTTGCCCAGGCAGAGCTGCAGGGCGAGGAAGGCGGTGGTGAGCTCGCCGGGGATGGCGATGCGCTTACCTCGAAGGCCAGTGACAGGGTCTGTGCCGAAACGGGCGGTGTCGGACTGACGGCAGACGACCATCGGGCCGTACTGATCGCCCATGCTGCTGCCGCAACTGGTGAGGGCGTAATCTTTGGAAACGTATGGATATGCATGGATCGAGATTGCGGTGATCTCGAGCTCAGCGTTGCGGGCGCGCTGATTGAGCGTTTGGATGTCCTGCAGCACGTGCTCAAAGCGGTATGGGTCGGTCTGGATTTTGTCCTTGGCCAGCGCGTAGAACATGAAGGCGTCGTCGGGGTCGGGGGAATGTCCAAGTCGAAGAAGCATGACGCGGATATGAGCGGAAAATAGGGGCAGTGGCAAGATGCGGGGTGGACTACAATCAGATGCGCAGTGGATTTGAAAGACGTTGAAAACTTCTTGCTGAGGTTTCTGGTAAACATCATCGAGTTTTCATCGGGGAGTTTTCATCGGGCCAGGCGCGAGCGTTCGCGCCTACGGCGCGGGGGCCATTTCCTTGAAGAGTTTGAGGGCGTCGAGCCAGATGGATTGGGCGATGGTGATGGTCTTGTTTTGTTTGAGGGCTTCGAGCTCGGGGATGGTTTGGCCATCGTAGTGGCCGATGTAGCCGGAGGAGATCGTGCGGGAATCGAGGATGAACTTGCGGAGTTCTTCGGTTGAGCAGGAGAGGGGGAAAGTTTCTTCAACGACCACTGGTTTGCCCACCGCAAAGCGTTTGAGGTTGTCGACAGCTTCGGGGACTTTGTCGCGTTCGGGGTAGATGTGGACGCTGATGAGGTCTAGATCGGGGGCGAGGGTTTGGGGTACGAAGCCGGAGAGGAAGCCCCATTTCTCGACCCAGGGGAGCATGCCGACGGTAACAAGATGGTTGGGGTCGGCCTCGCGGATGGAGCGGGCGAGTTGGTTGATCCATTGTTTGGGGACTTGTTCGCGCTGGCGTGTGCCGCGATCTAGGGTGATGAACTGGATGAAGTCGTAGCCGCCGAAGGGTTTGCCGGAATACCACTGGCCGGGCTGGCGATGTTCGCCGGGCGAGAAGGGTTCGTTCATCAGGTCATAGCAGTAGACGGCATCGCTGGAAGCGCCGGCCTGGGCGACTGCTTTCCAGAAGCGGGACTGGACGGCCCAGCGATCGGATTCGGACAGCGCATCGTACCAGCCGGGGACATCGGCGGTGCGGTAGCAGGCAAGGCCGGTGAGATCGAGATAGAGGCCGGTGGTTTCAGCGAGCTTGATGAGGCGTTTTAGTTGATCGATGGACCTGGCATTGATGCGGTCGGGGGCGTCCATGAATTTGTTGAGTTGCAGGTGGACGCGGACGACGTTGGCCCCCATCGATTTCATATCGCGGAAATCGCGTTCGAGGGTGGGCCATTCGGTGAGCCAGAAATCTTCGATGAGCCGGCCATGGTTGCCATAGTTGAATCCCCATGCAATGAAGGGTTTATTCGAGGGTGAGAGGATGAGTTTGTCGCCGGATGCGGTGATGCGCTCGGCGGAAGCGGGGAGGGCGGTGAGCAGGACTATCGCGAAAATATGGCGGAGCTTTGGCATTCTTGCTGAGATTAGTTCAGAGCGGACGTCGTGCAAAGTGTTGTTCGGGTTGCAGCACGCGCACGGGTCCGTGACACTTTAGGCGGCCGTCGTCTCCCTCCACCGGTACGCGGGGGGAGGGTTGGGGAGGGGGTTGTTCTCTAATTGCTCAACCCACTCTCGCATGGACGGCCCAAACCCCCCTCCCTACCCTCCCCCGGCGTACCGGTGGAGGGAAAAAAAGGGCAGCCGGCGAAACTGTCACGCACCCCACGCGCACGCATTCTTGCCTTGAGAACTGCTTGCACGGGCTGGAAGCCCGTGTCACGGGGAGGCATGAAGGTGAATGTGTAACTTCCATGGAGTGCAAAGGTTGCATGGCTTTGCGAAGGCCGCTATTGCGGATGCGTCGATAGAAAACGGTTTTTATCGGAATAAACGGAGGATGAGGCGGAACCGTTAGAATTGGCCCCTTATTGGAGCATTGAAAAGGCTAATGTGGGATGAAATGGGGTAGGCAGAAAATTGTTGACGGCCCTATGATCGGATTCGTTGGGCGGATAACCCCTGGAGGACTTCGTAGTGAATTTTGTTCGACATCGTACGGATCGATCGCGTGGCCGGTTTGGAAGAGGCGGAGTTTCGTCAGCCGCGGGCAGCGCGGCGCGAGCATGGGTGGAGTCGCTGGAGCAGCGGCAGCTTTTGTCAGTATCGGCCGGGTCTTCGATCCTGGTGTTCAGCGGAGTCTCGGGGAGCGGAGCGATGGGCAATCAGACGGTCACGGTTACCAATACCGGATCGACTGCGATCACGCTCGGCCAGTCGGGCGTAAGCATTGTCGATGACTCGGCGGTGAGCGGGGATGATTCTGCGCATTTTGCAGTGGCAAATTTGGGAAGCACGCCGGCCAGTCTTGCGGCTGGGGCATCGGCGAGCTTCAACGTGAATTTCACGCCGACCAGCGCGGGGCTGCATTCGGCATTCTTGAAAGTGACGACCAACGATGCATCCAATCCAACGGTGAGCATCGCGCTGCGCGGGCTGGGCACGACGGGCACCGGCGGCGGCAATGAGCCTTCGCTGGCGGCAATTTTGCGCGCGTATGAAATTCCGACGATTGTGGGAGATGGCGCGAACGATGCCAATGCGTTCAGCAGCACGTATTACCCCGCGACGCCGGACGCATCGAGCCAGGAAGTGGTGATGCCGCGGCTGGTGAAAGCGGGGAATGGGCCGGTGAGCATTAGTTTGCTGGGGGCGTTTGCGGTGTCGAACCAGCCGGCGCTGCGGTTTGGGTACTATACGCCGGGCGACGCCAATACGCGGACAGAGCTTTTTGGGATCAACCAGGCGGATGCTCAGACAGTGCATCCAACGGCGCAGGGGGCGACCGCGTTCGATCCGGGAACGGCGAACTTCGGGCTTTACACGAACTTTCCAACCTTTACGGATAACGGGCACCAGCGCTTAAGCTACAGCGAAGATGCACTGAATACGTGGGATACCAATGTTCCGCGAAAGATCCGCTTTTTCCCGCTGAAGAATTCCGATGGGACTGTGGTTCCCAATGCGTTTGTATTCGCGGCGGAGGATAACAATCTGCCGTTTGGGCCAATTCAACCTTATGATTCGAATGACATCGTGGGGATTATCCGCAACGTCGCGGCGGCCACAGATGCGACGGCCGCGCCGGTGCTGGGCTTGAGCAGCCCGCAATCGGTGCCCGGCACATCAAAGCTGATTTTCAACCGGATTCAGAATACGAATTCGAATAATCCGGCCGGGTTTGTGGACATCGTTCACGATACCAACACGCTGACGATCACAAACACCGGCGATCGGGCGCTGTCGATCACGGGATTGAACTTCTTCGATGTGGTCAACGGGACAGCGACGGCCAGCAGCGGAGTTTGGCAAGTCGTCAGCCCGCCTTCGTTGCCGGCCACGGTGGCGGTGGGCGGAACGCTTAACCTGACGATCAAATTCATCGCAACGACCAACCCAAGCCATACCGACAATCAGACAAACGACACGGCCACAACGAACGGATTGACACCCGCGCAAGCCGGGGGCGTCTGGAACGGGCAGTTGCAGATTACCAGTAACGATCCCGTGAACCCCACGCGGACTGTGGGTTTGGCCGGGTATTGGCAGAACACCAGTGAGAATGAAAACGAGCCCGGCTTGCAGCCGATCGTGAATAATCTGCTTGGGTTTGGAACGACGATCAGCAGCACCGTTTTACCGCAATACCCGAACAACGGGACAGCACCGGTTTATTACGGGGAGGAAGTGAACTCGGCTTACTGGAACCTGGCGGATTCGTCGCTGCCGGTGAGCGTGATGCAGTTGGCGTCTTTTCACAGCCAATATGATTTCACCGTGATGCCGCCCAACCCAACCTCGGCGGGGATTTACTGGTTTGCGCAGGGGAGCAGCGGGACATTAACTCAGCTATTCCGGACGGTGAATGGCGAGGGGCAATCGGTGCTTCCGTACGCGAGTGGGAGCTCGACGTCTGTGCCGGCGTCCGCCACGTTCACGCCCAGCGGGACGTTTGGGTGGAATGTGGATGGGGAATCCAGCCAGGACACCCTCAACTCGACCGATCGCGGCACATTCAGCCGATCGGGGCATGCGATGCGGTTTTTCCCGGTGCGGGATGGATCTGGAAATCTGGTTCCCAATACGTTTTTGATTGTGATGGACTACGAGAATACGGAGTTCGACAACAGCGATTTCCAGGACAACGTTTACCTGGCGACCAATATGCGGCCGGCCAACCAGGCGCCGGCGCCAACGGATGTGCAGGCGGTCAACGCGGCGGGCGGCGCGGTTTCGATTCAGTGGGCGGCGGTAAATGACGGGAGCCTGGGCGGCTACGACGTGTATCGGGCCACCTCCTCCGGCGGGCCTTACACGAAGTTGGACGCGAGCCCGTTCAGCCAGACAACGTTTACAGATTCCAACCCGGGAACGGGCACGGTCTATTACAAAGTCACCGCGGTGGACGGCTCCGGTGAATCATTGGGCACCAATGCATCGGTGGCGATCAGCGCGGTGATCCCGACAGATATTCTCACGAGTGCGGATATCAATTCGACGCCCGCCGGCAGCACAAGCATCGTCACCAGCGGGCAGGACTATGACGTTGTGGCGGGCGGGGCCGACATCGGGGGCAGCACGGCCGATGGGTTTCGATTCCTTTACGAGCAGGTGCAGGGGGATTTTGATACCAAGGTGCAGGTAAGTTCTCTAACGCAGGTGATCCCCAACACGTTTGCGGGATTGATGGCGCGGGAAACGCTGACCGCCGGGAGCGCGATGGCGTTCTCGGGGGCGAGTGCCAGCAACGGCTATCGCTTCAACTATCGCGCGACGACCGATGCGGCCGGGACGTTTAACCCCGCCGGAACGGTTGCGTATCCGAATGTCTGGGTACGGCTCGTGCGCGAGGGGAATGTGTTCACGGGCTATTACGGGACAGACGGAACAAACTGGACGCAGAGCGGCCAAGTCACGATCGCACTGCCGACGACAATTTATGTCGGGCTGGCGGTGGCGAGCCATAGCACGACGCAGACAACGACGGCACAACTGCGTGGTTTTGCATTGAGCGGGGTCACTGTGACGCCCCCCCCGCCGGTATTGACGCCGGCCGAGCAGGTATCGGCGGATCGTGACGCGCTAAAAACGGCGCAAACGGGCCGGGTAACGCAGATCAAGGCCGCGCAGCTTACGTTGACCAATGGTCAGAAGGCTTATGTCGCGGCGAAGAAAGCCCTGGCCCAGGCGAAGGCGGCGGCGCGCAAGGCGCATCAGTCGGTCGATTCAATCGATCCGGCATTCGTGGCGGCGGTGAATGCGGCGCTGGCGACAGTGCAGCAGGATCGGACGACGCTGGCGACGGTTAAGAAGACGACGGCCGCGGCGATCAAAGCCGCACAAAAGACGCTCGCGGCGGATTTGGTGATCTATCACAAGTCACTGCATAAGAAGCAGTGAAATGGGGTGGAACCGCGATTGATCCCAGGGCAATCGCATATGCGCTCAGCGGGAGTGCGAGGCTCCTGCCGAGCTGCGTTTTTCGATCGAGCATAAGCTCGGC
>DAIRGS010000070.1:0-25484 GCA_036794395.1 Tepidisphaeraceae bacterium
TCGCGCAAGTCGGAATCTTGCTATTGTAACGGAAGAGGAATCCCGGACGATTTTGGTAGGGAGGGGGTTCTTTCGTTGCGCGGTAAATGCACGCATGAACACGATTGAGTTGCTTCAGAATGGTGTGACCGGAAGTTCAATTCCTGGCCCCCTCCCCAACCCTCCCCCGGCGTACCGGTGGAGGGAGAAAGAGGTCAGATCCCTCGTTGCGCCCTCAGCACCCTTATGGCAGATCATTTAGAAAGTTGATCAGCATTCGAAGCCGTCCGTGGTCGCGGCGATTGAATTTGAACACCAGGCGCGGCAGGTTCGCCAGGACGGGTTCGTCCTTCTCAACGGGCAATGGCCCGCTCACGCGATACGTGCCCGCGATGACGATGTCGGCAAAGCGGTCTTGGATTTGGCTCAATTGAGCATCGGAAAGGGGCTTTTGAAGCCGGATGACCAGCTCATCCCGCACGTATCGAACGCTGTGATAATTGCGATAGAAGTGTCGCACTTCTTCAACCGCTTCATCCACATTGCCTGTTATTTTGTAGAGGGCTAAGTCATCGCGGCCGATCAATCCGCGACCGAGGAGTTGCTTTTCGACGTATTCCTGCCACGCCGTCCAGTAGTTGCTGCCTGGGGAATCGATGAACACGATCGGCATCGGGACTGATTTGCCGGTCTGCACGAGGGTGAGGACTTCGAAGCCTTCGTCCATGGTTCCAAATCCGCCGGGGAAGAGCGCGATGGCATTGCTCGAGCGGACGAATATCAGTTTGCGGGTGAAAAAGTATTTGAAGTTGACGAGCTTGGGATCGTCGGCGATGAACGCGTTGGTGCGCTGCTCGAATGGAAGGCGGATAGAGAGGCCGAACGAGGGCTCGGCGCCGGCGCCGCCATGGCCCGCGGCCATGATGCCGCCGCCCGCGCCGGTGATGACCATCCATCCCGCCGCGGCCATTTTCTTGGCGAACTCGGCGGCCTGCTGATAATCGGGGTGGGTTTCGGGCGTACGGGCTGAGCCAAAGATGCTGACCTTGTGCGTCTCGCGGAAGGGGGCGAAGATCTTCAGGGCATATCGCAGCTCTTTGAAGCTTTTATCGATCAGTTTGATATCGCCGCGGTTGGTGTGGTCGCGGAGAAGTTTGAGTGCGTTGGCGACGATTTCGCCGACCAGATCGCCCTCTGGGATGTCACGCAACGCTTCAATGAGTTGCGATGCCGCATGATGCACCTGTGTCAGGTCATCCCGGCTGACGACCGTGGCGGCCTGGGTCGATTCCTGCGATTGCTCGATATTGTTGTCGATCCCGTCTGATTCCTTCATATTCGCGGTTTCCTTGGGCCGCATTGTAGGGGCGGGAAGCGGCTGTCGCGCAGGCTCAAATATCTTTTGTATCATGACGGGTGGGGTGCTCCGTTCAATTGACATCATCGTCAAGAAGGCTTACTGAAATTGGCGGCGGGGCGGTGAAAGACAGCATATGGATAACGTCCGATTCGGCGTCGTGGGTCTGGGAAACATGGGGCTTTTCCATGTGGAAACGTTTGCAAGCCTGAAGGGCGGCACGCTTGGGGCCATTTGTGACGCCGCCCCGGCCAATCTGGCAAGGGCGGGACAAAAGACCCCGGCAAAGCAGTTCTCCGACTACCGGGAGATGCTGGATTCGGGATTGATCGATGCGGTGCTGATCGCCACGCCGCATTTTTTACACCCCGAGATCGCCCTGGCCGCGTTTGATCGGGGCATCCATGTGCTGTGTGAAAAGCCGCTGGCGGTGACGGTCGGGCAGGGCCGTAGCGTGATGGAGGCATCGGCGCGAAAGCCGGAACTTAAGTTCGGCCTGATGTTTCAGATGAGGACGACGTCGCTCTATAAGAAAATCCGCGAGTTGATCGCCGACGGGGAACTGGGAGAAATCAGCCGGATTACCTGGATTGTGACGGACTGGTTTCGCACATGGACGTATTTTGCCTCAGGGGGCTGGCGGGCCACCTGGGCGGGCGAGGGGGGCGGCGTTTTGATCAACCAGTGCCCGCACAATCTAGATCTGATTCAGTGGCTTACCGGGCTGACTCCATCCAGGATCACCGCCATTGGATTTGTCGGCAAGACGCACCCAATTGAAGTGGAGGATGAGGTCAGCGCGATCCTCGAATATCCGAGCGGTGCGATTGGCCACTTTATCACGTCCACTGGTGAAGCTCCGGGGACCAATCGCCTGGAAATCTGTGGAGATCGCGGGAAACTCGTTGCAGAAAAGGGGAAGATTTCCTTCAGCCGGACGCGCAAGAGCGTGAAAGAGACACGCGAAACCAGCAAGGAAGCGTTTGCGGTGGTTGAAGCGTGGGACATTGACGTTCCCGTTGGTCCGAGCGATGCCGAAGGTCACAAAGTCATTACCCAGAACTTCGTCAATGCTGTACTCAACAACGAGCCTCTGATCGCGCCTGGCCCAGACGGGTTGAGGGAGCTTGAACTGGGGAATGCCATCGCCATGGCTGCCCTTACCCGCAAGGTCGTGGAGTTACCTTTGGATTCAGGTGCTTACGATCGCTTCCTGGAAGACATGAAACGCCAGTACGGCGGGCGAAAAACCCTTAAAGCAGACCCCAATGCCTCGGCCGATATTTCCAAATCCTTTAAACATTGATCCCCATATAGCGGGTTGGAGCAAGCCGAGCGCGCAAAAAAGGGAAAAACGACTCTTGACCAAATACACACTTTTCCTCCATGCTGGCTTGATTCAGACGGGGCGGCTGTTAAATTGATGAGGTCGCCTCAAGGAGGAAGCGTGAAATCAGGGCTGCGCGTTGAGGAATGGGAACTTGACGCTTTGCTCAATCGCGAATGGTTGACTGCCAATGGTATTGGCGGTTACGCCTGTAGCACGCTCCCCGGTTTGAACACCCGCAAATATCACGGATTGCTCGTGGCCGCGATGGCGCCTCCCGCTCGGCGGATGGTTCTGCTGTCCCGCGTCGAGGAAACACTCTGGCACGGCGGCCAGCGATTTGCGTTGGACTGCAACGAATATCCCGGCGTTGTTTACCCGCAGGGCCAGCGACATCTTCGCGCGTTTTATCCGGGGAAGCGGCCCCGGTGGGTGTATGCGGGCGAGGGGTGGCGAATTCAGAAGCAGCTCGAGCTTGTTTCGGGTTCGAATACGGTCGTCATAAGTTACACGCTGCTGGCCGGGGATTCGATCGATCTTCAGCTTCGGCCGCTGCTGGCACTGCGGCCGATTCACGATCTCAGCTATCAGTTTAACGGGCGGCTTGAGACTGAGGACCGCAGTGAGACCCACCACCGCGTTGCGCCCACGTCGCGAACGCCCGAAGTGTTTTTCGCCCACAACGGAAGCTTCACCCAAAGTGCAAACTGGTACCTGAACCATATCTATCGCCGCGAGCAGCAGCGCGGTTATGCGGGGCTTGAAGACCTCTGGACACCTGGGGCGGTTCGATTCCGGCTTACGCCAGAGGGGGATGCACGCTTCGTTTGCTCAACCGATCCGATTGAATTGAGCACATTGAATCGATTGCCCGAGCAGCCCAAGGCAGCCGTCTCGGGCGACACAACCCTTGCCATGCTGCGTGAGGCGGCCGATCAGTTTGTCGTGACTGGGGCGGATCGAACGATCGCCTGTATTGCCGGCTATCCATGGCTGGGCCTGCGAACGCGTGAAGCATTGATTGGTTTCACTGGCCTGTTTCTCATTCCCCGTCGTTTCGAAGATGCCAAGAGCCTGCTTCTGTCCTTCGCCTCTCACCTGCGTAACGGTCTTCTGCCATCCGAATTCCCCGAGGATGGCGGCGACCCGATCTATCGCGGGGCGGACATTTCATTGTGGTTCGCAAACGCCGTGTGGGATTACGTGCGGTATGGCGCGGGTGACGATGCGACGATCGAACGGCTGCTGGACACCATTCTTGGCGTGATCAATAGTTATCGAGCGGGCGCCGATCTGGGGATCAAGGTGAGCGCGGATGGTCTGCTGGCAAGTCGGCCCGCGGGAATGGCCAGTTCGTGGATGGATGCGACGGTCGGCCAATGGGTGGTTACTCCCAGAGCCGGGCAGCCCGTTGAGCTCAACGCGCTGTGGTACAACGCCCTCCGCGTGGCAGCGGCTTTATGTGAGCGGTTGGGGCGTCACGATAGAGGTCAGGAACTGAATGAACTGGCGGAGTCGATGTCGCGGGCGTTCAACGAAAAATTCTGGAATGAATCGGAACAATGCTGCTTCGATGTATGTTCTGATGAGGGTTCTGATTCGAGCGTGAGGCCGAATCAATTGCTCGCCGCGAGTTTGGCGTTTCCGGTGTTGCGGGCGGATCGGCATGAGGCGGTGTTGAACAAGATCGCCGAGAAATTGCTCGTACCGTTCGGAGTTCGAACGCTCTCGCCGGATCATCGCGACTATCAGCCCTCCTGTTACGCGGGCAATGTACAGGCCCGCGATGGGGCTCATCACAATGGCTCGGCGTTCCCGTGGCTGCTGGGGGCATACGCTCAAGTGCTGTTACGCGTTCGCGGCCGAAACGGCGCATCGCGAGCAGCCGTTCATCAAGTCCTTGAGCCATGCCTGCAATTTGCGATGGATGCCGGCACGGGCCAGATCCCCGAACTGTTTGACAGCCAATCACCCCACGCCGCGGGCGGCGCGATCGCCTCCGCGGCTTCGGTGGGCGAGATTCTGCGCTGCTATGCCGAAGATGTTTTAGGCCAGGCGCCGCCGACCCCAATCGCCGAGCGTCGCCCCGAAACGCGCAAGCCTCGAAGCGCGGCCGGCCCGGCAAAATCAGGTCGCCCGTCGCGAAACCCGTCGATGCGATCCACCACCGATATCTGATGCGCGTCCCCGCCGGTTTGCACAACCGGTCAAAAAGTCCACAATAACCCACCGGCGGGCAATTCGTGCCCGCCTTTATTCGTCTAACTTCTATGGGAAGGGTCGTAACATGCCCGGTCAGGCTTTTGGTGTTATTGGATTGGAAGTCATGGGGCGGAATATTGCGCTGAACATCGAGCGCAACGGATTCCCCATCGCCGTTTACAACCGCACGTACGCCAAGACTGAAGATTTTCTAAATCGCCTGGCCAAGGGCAAGCAGGCCAAGGGTGGCAAAACCGTCGCGGAATTTGTGCAACTGCTGGATCGGCCGCGCCGGATTCTGGTGATGGTGAAGGCGGGCGCGCCGGTGGATGCAGTCATTGCTGAGCTTCGGCCGCTGCTCCAGGATGGGGACATCATCATCGACGGCGGCAACTCGCTGTTCACCGATACCGAGCGCCGATCCAACGAGCTGGCCGGCACGGGGATTAAGTTTTTTGGAATGGGCGTGAGCGGCGGAGAAGAAGGCGCGCTGTGGGGTCCCAGCATGATGCCCGGCGGCGACCAGGAATCGTATCGCCATCTCGAGCCCATTCTCACGCGCGTGGCCGCGAAAACGCCCGATGACGGCGCGTGCGTCACCTACGTTGGATCTAAAGGTGCGGGCCACTTCGTCAAGATGGTCCACAACGGCATCGAATACGGCGATATGCAGCTGATTGCCGAGGCCTATGACCTGTTGAAGAACATTGGCGGGCTTTCAAACCGTCAGCTCAAGGAAACGTTCCTCGAATGGAACGAAGGCGAACTGAAGAGCTTCCTGATCGAGATCACGACAAAGGTGATCGACTTCCCGGATCCGGGAAATTCGTCTCGCTCATTGGTGGACATGATTCTGGATAAGGCCGGGCAAAAGGGCACCGGCAAGTGGACGACGCAAACTGCCCTGGACCTTGGCATCCCGATCCCGACGATCACGGCCGCGGTTGATGCTCGAGGGATTTCGTCGGTCAAGGATGAGCGCATCGCCGCTTCCAAGTCACTGGCCGGGCCAAAGCCGACAGCGCTCAAGGGCGACGTTAAGAGTTTCATCAATGACGTTCGTGCCGCGTTGTATTGCAGCAAGATCTGCTCGTACGCGCAGGGCTTTGCGATGATTGCCGCGGCAAACGGGCAGTTTAAGTACGGGATGAAGCTCGATGAGATCGCCCGTATCTGGAAGGCCGGTTGCATCATCCGGGCGATCTTCCTCGACGAGATCAAGAAAGCGTTCCGCGAGCATCCGACGCTGAATAACCTTTTGATGACCGATCGTTTCCGAGACGCGATCGCTCAACGTCAGGACGCATGGCGGCGGGTGATTGTGGTGGGGGCCCAGAATGGCATCGGCCTGCCCGCGTTCAGCGCCAGCCTCGCGTATTACGACAGCTACCGCCGCGAACGTCTCCCGGCCAATTTGATCCAGGCCCAGCGCGATTTCTTTGGCGCTCATACCTACGAGCGAACGGATAAGCCCGGCGCGGTACATACCGAGTGGTCGCCACAGACTCCGGAAGCCAAGTCGCCGGCGGCGCATGCGCAGGATGTGATGAAGTAAAATCAGTTCAGGATCACCTTGGCATGGAAAACCTCTTCTCCCTCCACCGGTACGCCCGGGGAAGGGTTGGGGAGGGGGCGTGGGTTTGATAGGCGGAACGTTCGGTCACGACATTCTGAAGCATCTTGATCCTGTGCCGGGGACCTTCTATCGGGTGCTGAAACAAGGCCCCCTCCCTCCCCTCCCCCGGCGTACCGGTGGAGGGAAAAAAGAGCCTTTCCCCGGGGTCGCATGGTCGCTCAAACGACCACGCCAAGAGTTATTCGGCGATTGTTCATGAAGGGTTTTTGGCGGGGCGCGCCTATGATGTGGGCACATCGCAGGTGGGTTAACCTGCCATAGCCTTGATGTTCCGACGCCACGCGCCAAAACCACCCGCGAGTCCGCCAACGGCTTTCCGCCGGCGTGCGTCGTTGAATTTTTCGCTGACGGGTGTCGTCTACACCTGCATGATGCTGTTCATGGGCATCGCGGCGATTAATTCCCAGGCGAATCTGTTGTTTGGGATCTTTGGGTTGATGATCGGCGTGCTGCTGATCAGCGGGGTCATCAGCCGTATGGTGCTGCGCGGGTTGACGGTCGAGCGCGGCCTGCCCGATCATGCATGCGTGGGTGACGCACTCACCGTTGCGTATGAGTTCCACAACCGCAACCGGTTCTGGCCCAGCCTTTCGGTCGTGCTCGCGGAGTTGGATGGGGTGGAAGCTTTCAGCAAGCAGCCGCACTGTTTTCTGCTGCACGCGGCGGGGGGCACGACGGCGTCGGTGCCGATGGTGCTGATCCCCAAGCGCCGTGGCTTGCATGCTCTCGATCACTACCAGCTGATGACGAGCTTCCCGTTTGGGTTTGTGCGTCGAGCGGTCACGCGATCGGCCCAAAGCACATTGCTGATCTATCCACCGCTGGCCGAGGTCAGCCCGAAGCTTTTGGCGATGTGCCGATCGGCCGATACCTCTGGCGAAATGTCGCGCCCGCAGCCCGGCGGGGCGGATGAATTTTATGGCGTGAAGGAATACCGCGCCGGCGACAACCCCCGCTGGATCTATTGGCGGCGCAGCGCCCGAGGGGGCGGGCTGGTATCAAAGGAAATGACCAGTTCGGCGCCGCCCCGGGTCATGGTGCTGGTTGATACGTTTGCCGGCACGGGCACCCTCGAAGAGCACGCCGACGTCGAGCGTTCGATCGCGATGGCGGCGTCTTTGGCCGCGGCCGCTTTGGACCAGGGTCTGTCGGTGGGCCTGTGCGGCTGGTCTGGTCAATGGGCCCACGTGATGCCGATGCGGGGAAAACGGCATAAGACCGAATTGCTCTCGCATCTGGCGCAGCTCCCGCACAATACCACTCATTCGGCGGAGGAGATGCTCAAGTATGCCCGGCCCCTGTTGAGCGGGGGGGTGACGGGAGTTTTGTTCAGTCCGCGACCCTCGGCAGAAGACCTCGCGGCATCAGGTCGAGGATCGATGGTCGTCGTGCCCGCCAATTCGGCGCGAGCCCAGGCGTTTTTTAAATTCGATCCGAAGATCGACTTCATCAGTGCGATGCCGGCCGATCATCTGCGTGCTCCAAAAAGCTAATCATGGGATACGACGTTCGACAATTTCGACCGACGGTGTACGTGCTGGTTTTGATGGGCATGCTTGGATATGCCCTGGCGGCACAGTCGGTGGCATTTTGTTTTGTGGGGCTGATCGGTGTGCTGACCAACGCGTGGTTGGTGAACTCCGGGCGCTTTCGCCCGCTTCCACGCCCGGTCGCTAATCTGGTTACCCTTGCGGCTGTTGCATACATCATCCACGAGTGGGTCACCCAGGCGGGTCCGCCGGTCATGGTGGTGGGGCAATTCCTGGTCTTTCTCCAGCTGGTGAAGTTGTGGGAGCAGCGGAGCAATCGTGACTGGGCGCAGCTTTTGGTTCTTAGCCTGCTGCTCATGGTGGCGGCGCTGATGAACACCGCCAGCCTTTGGTTCGGGATTCTGCTCGCTGTCTATCTTTTCCTTTCGTTGTACTGCTGTCTGTTGTTCCACTTGAAGGTGGAGGCGGATCTGGCAACCGCCGCGCTTCCGGTATCGCGCGAGAAGCTGAGTCCGCAGACATTGAGGCAGGACCAGAAATACCTGGGTCGTTCGATGCGGCGGCTTACTTCGGCGGTGGGCGCCGTTGGAGTAGCGTTTGCCATCGGGATTTTCGTGATCTTCCCGCGCGGGCCCGGTGGCGTGCTCGGCCCGCTTCAGCAATTCCATAATCCGCTGACCGGCTTCAGCGAACATGTGTCGTTTGGATCGGTCGCGGCCATTACGCAAAGCCATGAACGCGTGGCCTTCGTGAAGCTCTGGCATGATGACCAACTGATCGCCGGGTCGGAAACGCTGATGCTTCGCGGCCTCACGCTGGATCGATATTCTCCCCCGGTGCCATCCCGCGGGGGAGCATGGGAATGGAATCA
Organism: Tepidisphaeraceae bacterium; assembly: GCA_036794395.1. GTDB lineage: Bacteria > Planctomycetota > Phycisphaerae > Tepidisphaerales > Tepidisphaeraceae > DASXMX01. Next base: position 8,863 of record DAIRGS010000070.1, read on the forward strand.
CTCGCCGCCCATTCCGGCGCGGATTGAAACGCCGCACGCCAACGAAAAATTAAACTTCGACTCCAGCGACCAAGCGCGGTTTCACCAGCACATCACGCTGTGGCCAACCAATACGAAGGTCATTTTTGCTTTAGCGGGACCTCGGCAATTCATACCCCAATCGGATGTTTCGATCACGTACACGCCTGAGGACGGGGCGCTGTTGACGATTAATTCTTTGAAGGATCGTCTCGAATACGACGTCCTCTCAACCGGCGAGCCGGAGCGAACGAGCGGGCGCATTTTTGGCCCGCCGCCGGCGGTGGTTCGACGTAACTTCGGTGAGATCTTAAAAGTTGCCCGCCGGCCCGAAATCTGCGGGGCCGATGCCAACGGCATATCACTGGGCGATACCCGAATCGCAATGGCTGGCGCGACATCTCCCCTCGACACGCAGATCGCGTCCAACATCGAGCATTATTTACAGAACAACTTTTCCTACACCCTCGACCTCACGTCCGCGGAAAGCCTGGGAAATCGCGAGCCGCTCGAGATGTTCCTGAACACCTGGAAGCGCGGGCACTGCGAATACTTCGCCGGGGCGATGACACTGATGTGCCAGACCCTGGGTTTGCAGGCGCGAATGGTGATTGGTTTTAAATGCGGGCCTGAGAACTACAACGATTTCACGCAGTCGTATACCGTCTACGATTCAGATGCGCATGCGTGGGTAGAGGTGAACACCCCCGACGGCTGGAAGACGTTCGATCCCACCAGCTCCCGTAATGCGACGCAGCCTCAGACCGGTTTCGCGGCGGGGTGGCGGCATCTGATAGAGTACCTCGAATTCAAATACGCCAATGCCATCATCGCATACGATGCTCAGAGCCGGCTCAATCTGATTTCCTCCATAGAGAACGTTGCCAACTCGGGATTAAACCGCCTGCTCGATCTGTTCACGGCGATGGCCGATACTTCGACACTCGTCATCACGAGCATATTCGCGCTGGTCTGTCTGCCGGTGGTATTGGCGGTCGTGTGGTACATCTGGGGCAAATGGCGACTTCTGCGCCGTGCCCATCGAATTGGCATCGAATCCCTTCCCGAAATTCAGCAGCTGCACCTGGCCCGCCAGCTTGGGTTCTATGATGACCTGGTTCGTCTGCTTGAAGCTCATCGCATTGTGCGTCCGCCGCATTTCACGCCGCTGGAATTCGGTCAGTCGCTTTCGTTCCTGCCTTCCAGCATCTACGACCGCGTGCTGCGGCTTACTCATCTGTTCTACGAAATCCGCTATGGCGGTGTCGACCTCACTCCCGCAAGACAAAAGCGACTTGCCAATGTGATCGAGCGGCTGTCTCATGAGCTTAAGACATCTGTGCCGGGCACCATTCACTAACAATCTCCCGATACCATCCAAGTCATGAACGCGATCATACTTTCCATTGGTGATGAGCTGGTCCTTGGCCAGATAGTAGATACCAACTCCGCCTGGCTCAGCGCTCAACTTGCGGCGATGGGATGTGGCGTGACCGCGCACGCCACGGTTGCCGACGATCAGTCACTCATCGAAGAAGCGATCGCGGCGGCATCAAAACGATGCGACGTGCTGATTTTGTCAGGGGGACTCGGGCCCACGGCCGATGACCTGACGCGACAGGCCCTGGCCGTGGTCATGGGCCAGCCGCTTGAGATGAATGAGCGATGGCTGGCTGAGCTTCAGGGTTTTTTCGCGTCGCGGAAACGGCCAATGCCGGATGCGAATCGCATCCAAGCGATGATCCCGCGGACGGCCACGATGATCTTCAATACCGCGGGAACCGCCGCGGGCATCAATGCGATGCTCGGAAAGTGCCGGGTGTTTGTCGTGCCGGGCGTTCCCAAGGAAATGAAGATCATGTTCGAGCGCGACATCGCGCCGCACCTGCGCGATTCTGCCGGTGGGGCGGCGATCGTGTCTCGCACTTTGCATACGTTCGGATTGGGTGAAAGCGCCGTGGCCGAATTGCTGGGGGATTTGATGCGAAGGGATCGGAATCCGTCAGTCGGTACCACCGTTTCCAATGGCGTGGTTTCACTCCGCGTCAATTCCAGGTTCAGTTCGCGGGACGAGGCGCAGGCGCAACTTGAAGCGACCGTGGCCGCGTGCGGGGCGGCGGTTGGATCACTGATCTACGGGCAGGATGAACAAACGCTGCAAGGGGTTGTCGGGCAAATGCTTCGAACCGCCAAGGATGCGCCGACGGTCGCCACGGCAGAGTCCTGTACGGGCGGCTTGCTTGGGAAAATGCTGACCGATCTTCCGGGGTCGTCGGCGTATTACCGTTTTGGCTGGGTAACCTACGCAAATCAGGCTAAGGAAGAGATGCTGGGTGTCCCGCCTTCGACCCTGACCGAGTACGGCGCGGTGAGTGAGCCAGTCGTAAAGGCGATGGCGGCAGGGGCACGAATGCGCGCAAAGAGCACCTACGCCCTGGCGATCAGCGGAATTGCCGGCCCAGATGGCGGAACCGCCGCCAAGCCTGTCGGCACGGTCTGCATCGCCCTGGCTCATCCCACCGACATCGAAACCCGCACATTCCTCTTTCCCGGTGATCGCGAATTCATCCGCGACCGCTCGGCGAAAATGGCGCTGTCACTGCTGCGCTATCACCTGCTGGGCGAAAAACCCCAATTCTAAAACGCGCGCGACGATTTACACATCCAGCTCTTCCGCTTCCTCAGCGCGCTCCATGATGAACCGGAATCGCGCTGATGCGTCTTTCCCCATCAGCTCATTGATAATGCGATCGGTGGCCAGCGCGTCAGAGATTTCCACCCGCAACAGTCGACGCGTTTTGGGGTTGAGCGTCGTCTCCCACAGCACCTTCGGCATCATCTCGCCCAGGCCTTTGAAGCGGGTAATTTCCGGCTTGGCGTTGCCCTTGATGTGTTGCTTGAGAATTCGCTCTTTGTCGGGGTCGTCGGCGGCCCAATACGTTTCCTTGCCGATGTCCACGCGGTAGAGGGGTGGCAGGGCGATAAACACCCGGCCGGCATCAATCAACGCGCGCATGTGCCGGAAGATGAATGTCAGTAGGAGCGTCGTGATGTGATGGCCGTCGCTATCGGCATCGGCCAACAGCACCAGCCGCTGATATCGCAACTTGGTGGGGTCGCATTCGGCGCCGGTGCCGCAGCCCAGGGCGGTGACAAGATCGGCGATCTCGCGGTTCTCCAGCACCTTGGCCAGCGTCGCGCCTTCGGTGTTCAGCACCTTGCCGCGGAGTGGGAGGATTGCCTGGCGGTTGCGGTCGCGACCCTGTTTGGCGCTGCCGCCGGCACTGTCGCCTTCCACGATGAACAACTCGCTTTCCTCGCGATTATTGCTGGAACAATCTGCCAGTTTGCCCGGCAGATTTAATCGACCACCCGTCGCGGTCTTCCGGCTGATGCTGGCGCTGGCGGCCCGGCTGGCCTCGCGGGCGCGGGCGGCGATGATGATTCGATTGACGATGGTTTCGGCGACCGTGCGGTTGTTGTTCAGCCACTGCTCCAGCGCCGGCCGCACCGCGGCATCGACCATCGACTGCACTTCGGGGTTGTTCAGCCGGTCTTTGGTCTGCCCTTGAAACTGCGGCTCTTCAATGAAGATGCTGAGCACCCCGATCACGCCTTCGCGGATATCTTCCGCCGCCAGAGTCACGCCGCGCGGGGTCAGATTGTGTGTTTCGATGTAGTTACGGATGGCCTTGAGCACACCGGCCCGAAGCCCGTTTTCGTGCGTGCCGCCATTGCCGGTGGGGATGCCGTTGACGTAGCTCTTGAGAAGTTCCTCCGTGGCTTCCGTCCAACTGAAGCACATCTCAATTCGCGCGCCATTCAGCTTTTCCAGCATGAACGGCTGCTCATGCACCGGCTTTGCGTCTTTCTCAGTCAGGATCTTCTTCAAGAACGCGAGGATCCCATCCTCATGGCGAAACACTTCCTTCTTGCCATTGACCTCGTCGTTCCAGATGACCTTGAGCCCCTTATGGACATAGCTGGCGACTTCCAGCCGCTCGCGAATCGTGTCGGGGTTGAACTCAGTTCGGGGGAAGATTTGCGGATCGGGTTCGAAGTGCAGTGTCGTGCCGGTGCCGCGCGCCGGGCCTAGCTTCTTGAGCTTTCCGGCGGCCTTGCCCTGGCGAAACTGCATTTCCCATTCGGCGCCATCGCGCTTGATGGTTGCCACGACCTTTTTTGAAAGTGCATTGACGACCGATGCGCCCACGCCATGCAGCCCGCCGCTGGTTTTGTAGCTGCCGGCCTGCCCATTATCGAATTTTCCACCGGCATGGAGCGTGCACAGAATGATTTCGATCGCCGGCTTCTTATGCGTCGGATGATTGTCCACCGGAATGCCGCGGCCGTTATCGCGGACGGTCACACTCGAGCCGTCCTTGTGCAGCGTCACTTCAATTTCGTCGGCGTGGCCGTTCATGGCCTCGTCCACGGAGTTGTCGAAGATTTCCCAGACGAGGTGATGCAACCCCGCCGCCCCGGTGCCTCCGATGTACATGCCCGGGCGTTTCCGCACGGGGTCAAGGCCTTCGAGAACAGTAATGCTGCTGGCGTTGTATGTGGCGGTGGCGGTCATGGTATTTCCGTTAGATTCTTTCCGTGGTTACGCTGATTCTCCATGAACAGCCGGCTTATCATTCAGCGATTGGAGCGGGAGGGCTGGCGACATGTTCGCACACGCGGAAGCCACCATCACTTTGTTCACCCTTTTCGCCCCAAGCAGCGGGTAACAGTGCCCCACCCCAAAAAAGATGTCGCGATCGGCACCCTTCGTAGTATTATGAGGCAGGCTGGCTGGGAGCATATATGAACTTTCTCATCGCAATACACAAAGATCCCGATTCCGATTACGGGGTTACGGTTCCCGATCTACCCGGATGTTTTTCCGCCGGCAGCACGTTCGCTGAAGCTCTCGTCATGGCCAAAGAGGCGATCGAACTTCACGTGTCAGCAATGTTGGACGATGGAGAGGAAATCCCCTCTCCCACTCTCGATGTTGACAATCTCCGGTCTGATCCGATCTTCGCGGATGCGATCTGGGCATTGGTGACGGTCGATATTGATTGGCGGGCACCGGCTGTTGCCTAACCTCCTTATCACAGCATTGCCGGCGCTCCAATCGGCGCATACAACACTTCCACAATCTGCCCGCGCGATACAAACTCATGCCCGCGTCCGCCGCGGCCGGTGACTTTGTAACGTCCTGTGTTCAATCGCTGTTCGCCGCCCATGCTGGTTTTCACGGTGAGCGTATCGCGGTCATCGGTTGCGGTGATCGCGCTGATCAGCCGGTCGCCTTTTTCGAGCTTGATGAGCAGCACGCCTTTTCCAGGCCCGGAAAGGAAGTTGATCTCATCGGCCTTGCACAGCAGCACCCGGCGATTCTGGCTCGCGGCAATCACCGTTTCCGCGCCGCTGATTACCGCCGCGAGGGTCACATCCGCGCCCTCGGCGGGCCGTGCGAAGCGCCGGCCGGAGCGTGTTGAGACTTCACGGAATCCGTCCAATCCGAAGCGGAGCGAATATCCGTCGCTGGTCACCGCCAAGCCATGAGTTTTGGGCGCGGCATCGGGTCGCTTGGCATCGATAGCCGTGGCCTTCAGAGGCAACACGCGTTCATCCATCGCGATGGCAGCGACGATCTTTTCGCCATCTTTCAGCTTGAACAGCTTCTGGATTGGCTCACCGTAGCCCGTCGTGGCGGGAATATCGATGATGCGTGCAGTGTACGCGGTGCCGAAGTTGCTGAAAAACACAATCGATGCACGCGTGCTACCGGCCACCAGCGAAAGAATTCGATCGCCTTCACGCAAGCGGGTCGTCTCGGGATTGATTTCCTTCTGGCGTTTGACCCATCCATCGGCCGTCACCAGAACGTGGTTGTCCTCGGCGACGATGAAATCTTCTGCGGTGTATTCAACCTCATTATCGATTGCTTCGATCAGCGACCGGCGTTTATTCTTCGGATCCTTGCCGAAGGTCTTGGCCAGCTCCTCAATCTCCTGCTTCACAATCCCCCAGCGCCCCTTGGCTTCTTCCTCTTCAAGCAGTTTGCGGATTTCTTTCGCTCGGCGGTTTCGCTCTTCCAGTTCCTCGCGAATCAGATTGATTTCCAGGCGAGCCAGCCGGTAGAGCTTGAGTTCGAGAATGTCGTCCACCTGCTCGGGATCGAGCCCATCATCCTTCGGCTTTCGCGGGCCGTGCGGCTCGATGCCATACTTCTTCAGGATTCGCGCCGCCGCGTCGGCTTTGCCTTCGCTGCCGCGGATGATCTTGATCAAATCGTCGAGAATGTCGAACGCGAATGCGAAGCCTTCGAGGGTATGAATGCGCTTGCGAAGCTGCTCCAACTCATGTGTCAGCCGCTTGGTGACCACTTCCAGGCGGAAGTGCAGGAAGTACCAGAGAATATCCTTGAGCCCGAGCCGTTCAGGCTTGCCCACTTCCGGATTGTCGGTGGGAATCAGGCAAGTGAGATTGACGTTGAAATTCGTCTGAAGCAGCGTGTGCTTGAACAAAAACGCCATGACCTTGTCGGTCTCGGCATCCTTCTTAAGCTGCAATTCAATTCGCACGTCATCCGTGCTGACATCTTTCACGTCCAGCAGCAGCGGCATCTTCCGGCTGATCACCACCTGGGCGATGGCTTCCACCAGCTCGGCCTTGTTCACCCCGTACGGAAGGCTCGTGATGTAAATGATCTGCGCCGCGCGGGTGGCCGCGGCCTTCTCCCAGGTCGCGCGCATTTTGATGGCGCCCTGGCCGGTCTTGTAGATCTCGCGCAGCTCATCGCGGGTGTTCAGCACCTGCCCGCCGGTCGGGAAATCGGGGCCGCGCACGGCGTCGTTGGCGACGAGCTGATAGTCCTTGATCTCAGGGTCTTCGATCAGCTTCAGCAACGCCGCACAAAGCTCGCCAAGATTATGCGGCGGGATGTTCGTCGCCATTCCCACCGCGATCCCGGCCGATCCATTGAGCAGCAGGTTGGGGAGCCTGCTCGGCAAGACCACTGGCTCTTTGCGCGTCCCGTCGTAATTCTGGCGGAAATGAACCGTCCCCTGACTGATCTCATTGATTGTCTCGGCTGCGATCGGTGTAAGACGGCACTCGGTATATCGCATGGCGGCGGCAGGGTCGCCGTCCATCGATCCGAAGTTTCCACTGCCGTCCACCAGCGGCGCGCGCATCACAAAAGATTGTGACATTCGCACCAGGGCTTCGTAGATCGATCCATCGCCGTGCGGGTGATAGTTACCCATCACGTCGCCGACGACCTTCGCACACTTGCGGTGCTTGGCATCCGACCGCAGCCCGCTCTCCCACATCGTGTAAATGATCCGGCGATGCACCGGCTTCATCCCGTCCCGCACATCCGGCAATGCCCGGCTGGTGATGACCGACAGCGCGTAATTCAGGTAACGCGTTTGAGCGATCTCGTGCAGAAACGCACTTTCTTCGCCCCCATTGAGTCCGCCCGCGCCTCCAGCCTGGCCGTTCCCTCCGGCCCCGCCTTCGCCATCGACCAGGTCGGCAGCTCCATTGCCATTCTTACGACTTCCAGAACTCTTCACGGCCATCCATCGCCTCCTGGGCACGCCGCCGGTGTGAGATCAAAAACGTGTCGCTTCCCGCGGTAGCCGAATCCACTTACTGCCAATAAAAACCCATTTCAAGCAATCAGATCACCTCACCCAACAGTTATCGGCCGTTGCCGTCCCCGCCCTTGATGAAAATAGTTAGGTAATTGTAAGGACGCCTTGGCCCGATTTCAATAGCCATTAAACAAAGCCATTAAACAATGATTTGATTCAATTTCGTCGCGACCGTCTCCGCCCACATTTTGGAAGCGAGTGGCCCAACGTGCTGCCCCCCAACGTTAAATAAATGTGCGCGATCCGTCCATTGTGGTGCAGGCTTCCAAGCCTGCACGTGCAGGTCTGGAGACCTGCACCACAAGCGCGAGATCATGCGCAGTGATGACAAACGTAGGGGCGGACCCCCGTGTCCGCCCGGTCGGACGAAATGCGCGAATTGGACAAGGCACGGAGGCACGGTTTAGGCCCGATGATGGTAAATAAGTTATCCTTCCCCACGTCATTTGAAGAAGCGGGGACCCACCATGGAAGAGGATCAATCCACCCACATCGGAACGGCCATCATCGCCATCCCCTGCCTGATCGTCGGTTCCCTGGCGCTACTCGTTTGGCTGTTCCTCTTCCTCCCGGCGATCATGGCCCCGTCAGGGCCCCCAACCGCTAACGAGCCAACCACCCGCATCGTGCTTTGGTACACCGTTCACATTGGCACGCTCGCGTATCCGCTGATCTTCTTTCCCTGTTGGTTCGCGAACCTCGTCCTCATCGCCGGCCGAAATCTGCGCCCGGTCGCCGCAGTCAGTGCCATCCCTGTGATTTACATCGCGATCATCTTCTTATGCGCTTTAAACGCTTTGAAACACAAACACCGTCCACTCACCCAACCCCACCCCACGCCGGTGGCAGAGATGTGCCCAGCGCCGCCCCGGCTCCTCCACGCGCCGACATTCACCCTTTCGGAAAGATGACATCATCTCTCACTTCACCATATGCTTTCCCATATAACAGCGATGAAGCGACACAACGCCTCGGCGCCTTCGCTTGACGTCCGCGATGGCGCCCGTGAGGAACTCGTGGGGCTGATCCGGTAAACTTCGGTTGTGCGCCGCCACTTCTTCACCCTGGCATCTCTCCTGTCGTTGCTGCTTTGCGCGGCGACGGCGGCGATGTGGGTGATGAGCCGCGAGGCGTACTGTGGGCTGTCACTCGTGGATGCGTCAAAGTCCGACGATGCGCGCTGGAACGAGTGGTTTACCTATCGAGGTAAACTTGGCTTCGCTGCTTTACGCTACCGCGCGGGCATGACCGAGATAGAGTCGTTCGCGTTTCGGGGTAAGCACCGTCGCATGACTTGGCTTGGTGAGCCGCCGATCATGGCCCAGGGCTTGGCGGAGAATGCTGAGGCAGGGCGTGAGGACTGGCAGTTCGCGGGCTTCAGTTATTCCAATGATTCGTCGGCGGGATTACGCGATGTTTTGATTCCTCTTTGGGTGATCTCGTGTCTATTCGCCATCCTTCCCGTTCTGAAGGCGTTGCAGACTTTCATGAGTAGGCTTCAACGCAACGATGGCCTCTGCCCGGTCTGTTCCTACAACCTCACCGGCAACACCAGCGGCATCTGCCCTGAATGCGGAACCCCCCATTCGCCCCTCTCGGCTCTCCCATAACTCCATCCCAACTCATCACCCTTAACTCCCCCAACCCCACCCCACGCCGGGTCAGAGCTGTACTCAGCGCCGCCCCGGCTCCTCCACGCGCTGCCATTCACCCATTCGGAAAGATGACATCATCTCTCACTCCATCATATGCTTTCCCATATGACAGCGATAGAACGACACAACGCCTCGGTGCCTTCGTAACGCGGGGCAATCGCATATGTCTTCTCTGGGAGTGCGAGGCTCCCGCCGAGCGCATTTTTCAGGTCATATTGGCTCGGCGGGAGCCTCGCACTCCCAAAATGAGTCGCGGGCCCAGGAACATGCGATTGCCCTGTCGCGTGACGTCCGCGATTGCGCGTGTGAGGAACTCGTGGGGCCGATCCGGTAAACTTCGGTTATGCGCCGCCGCTTGTTCACGCTTGCAGCTCTTCTGTCGCTGCCGCTGTTTATGGTGACGGTGGTTCTGTGGGTGCGGAGCTACTGGACTTGCGACACGTTTACCGACTGGGTGCACGTCCGCCACGATCAGACTGTTTTCGTTCGGTACTGGCCGATTGTGGAATCGGAAAGTGGCGGCATGGTGTTTCGGCTTGGCGCTAGCTATATCTATCCTGCGGAGCCTTTTCCGAGTGACCGCTGGCAAGTCTCTCGGGCGCGCAGGTATCCGGACCTTTCCGGGTTCGCTTCCAAGTCGCAAGGGGAACTGCACGTGCTCCGGTCCTTCCGCCGTCACGCGTGGGGATTTGACGTAGCTAAGTAGGAACGCATAATGAATCATGCAGTCAATCCGGTATCAGACACTGTCCGACACGCGTTTTATTCAGAGAATCGAGCATTTCACTCGATTCTCGCGTTAAGGTGCCCGAAGGACTGGTTGCATGAGTCTTTCGTCCTTCCTACTTAGCTTCATTTACGCCTCTGGCGATGATTACAAGCACACCTACCCCGACACGCATTACGGGGTAATTGTGCCGCATGCGGCGTTTATGTTGTTGTTCGGTTCGTTCGGGATGGTGTGGTTGCGGCGCGTGATTCGAGACACAGTCCATCGACGGCGATCGGCACGGGGGCTTTGTGTGAGCTGCTCCTACGACCTCACCGGCAACACCAGCGGTACCTGCCCCGAGTGTGGCAAGGCTGTGGCGGAGAAGGCGACGGCATGAGACGCAAGCTCTTCTCTTTCGCATCAGTTCTATCCCTGCTGCTCTGCGCAGCAACAGCCGTGATGTGGATACGGAGCGAGTGGGTGGAGAGCTACGCCTGGGCGGGTCAGCCCGGATCCAGGTCGGCGGTCATCGTTTGCGAATTCGGCCACCTTATCATCATGACCAGCGGCGCGTGGCCCGCGGGGTCGCCATGGCAGGCCGCTTCGGAGGATCTCGCGCCCCCCTCGGCATACAGGGCAGGAGTGGTTGGCAACAACAGGGGTCGCAAGGGGCCAGCCCCCGCCGCAGACGCACGCGGCTTTGTCAAGTTTGGCATCGCCCGGCTGAACATGAATGGATGGTTGATCCTGCCCCCTCGTGCCGGAGCTATGAATCCGGCATGGCCAGTTGCCAGTATAAATATCCTTCGGGTCTCGCTGGCGTGGCCCGTCGCAATCACCGCCGTACTTCCCACACTACTCGCGGCGCGCACAATTCGCAGCAAGTTACAAACACGCCAACGCGGCCTCTGCCCAGTCTGCTCCTACAACCTCACCGGCAACACCAGCGGCGTCTGCCCCGAGTGCGGCAGCAAGATCGAATGAATCAATTTAAAAGGGGACCTATGTTGCCATCCATCAGTCCGGCTGTGAGACCGTGGTTGTATCTGTATCTCGGATGGCTCTTCTTACAGCTATTCCTGGTCTGTACCGCGGATTGCATGGTGACGCCGAACCTGTGCGCGACGCTGCTGGGCGTGGTGGCGCTCGTGCAGGCTTGTTCCCGAGCCGACCGTGTTGCCGGCTGCGCCGTCTGTGTCATATCGCTGGCCCTGACGTATGTGCTCTGGTCACAGGCCGAGGAGCGCTGGCACTTTCTTTTAGCCGCGTGGCGTAACCAAGTGCAATCGACCCAACCCGCGGCGACGTCTGAGCCGGCATCCAGCCAGCCGGGCGACGAGTGAAGTCGGGGATCATCAGGTAAAGTCAGAAGCAATGAAACGCCGCCTGTCCACTGCCGCATCGTTGCTGTCGCTGATGCTGTGCGCAGCGATGGCGGCGCTGTGGGTGCGAAGCTATTGGCGCGATTCATCCCTCGACTTCTGCTCACGCTCGCATCGCCTCAGCCTTCGCATCGTCCGTGGGCACGTTGCCTTCGAGGTATTCACCCCCGAAGAGCCGTTTGAAATGGATGAACGCGGATTCTTCAACACGAGCTTTGCCGATTCAGGCGGCGGAAGTGATTTAGAGTGGATGATCTCAAGCAATTTGAGCGGCCATAAATCAAATCTTGGGGGCATCGGCTTCTCTCTGAGCCGCGAGACCGTCGGTTTCGATGTGCAGCAGGCTGCTGTCGTCCCGGCGTGGTTTGTCATTGCCATCTGTGCCATCCTCCCAACATGGCGCATGGTGCGAGCGTTTTCGCCATCGAATGAACTCGTCTGCCCGCATTGCTCTTACAACCTCACCGGCAACACCAGCGGCGTTTGCCCTGAATGCGGCAGACAAATCAAATGACTTGACGGCCGTCGATTAACCCAAACACCCAACTCCACCGGGACCGACTCAATGTAAAAGGGAACCTATGTTTTCGTCGATCAGGCCGGCCGTAAGGCCGTGGATGCTCCTCAATCACGGATGTCTTCTTGCAGATATTCCTGATCGGTACGGCGAGACGGGAGAAGAATTCTTAACCACAGATTGCGCAGATGCTCGCAGATAAAGACAAAGACCTGCATTTCATCTGCGTAAATCTGCGTTATCTGCGGTTGAAAATCTTCTCTTGGTTTTCTCTGTGACCTCCGTGTCCTCTGTGGCCTCTGTGGTTAATCCTCTGTTTTGTTTTCTTTACGCCTTCGTGGTAACCATGTTTGTCGGGAACCGCCTCCGTGGGTGCATCTCATTTTGGTGGCCGCTCCGCCGCGCTATGACATCCGCGTTATCCGCAGTTCAATCCAAAATACCGCTAGAATTCCGCGTGTGTTGCGAAGAATTGAACGGTCATCCGTGCAATTATCCCTGCCTTATCCGTTGGGAAGATTTGCCCCCGGAATTGAGATGCTCGCTCGCTACGGGTATGGTGTCTCGGACAACTCAATTGGAGAACCAAAACATGCAGGTCGTTTCGCTTTTTGCAGCGCTCTTTTCGGTCCTTGTCCCGGCCAAGATGTGGTACGGGGTCAAGCAGGCGGTGGATTTCAAAATCGATTCGAAAGAAGACGTGACGCTCGTCCTGACCGACTTTGCCGGGAAGAAACTGGAAGCCAAGGGCTCGGTCGATGCCTCGGCGGGCAAAACGGTTGATGTCAAAAGCATTTATCCGCAGCTTTCAACGCTGGGGACTTACGTTTTGTTTGCCGTTCCCAAAGGTAAGTCATTGCCCGATTTCCTGGGGACTCCGGTGGTGATCGAAATTCGCGGCGACAAAGAGGGCGGGACGGCCCCCAGCGTCACCGCTGTCGAGCCGCTTCAATATGGCATCATGCAAACCGAGCAGGGCCCGCTCAAGATGATCTTCTATTACGATGTCGCGCCGCTCACAGTCGATAACTTCCTGAAGCTTTCGGAGCAGGGTTATTACGATGGCCTGACGTTCCATCGCATCGTGCCGAGCTTCGTCATTCAGGGCGGTGATCCTCGCGGCGATGGCACCGGAGGCCCGGGCTACAGCGTGGATGCTGAATTCAACGCCAAGCCGCACGAGGCCGGCGTGTTGTCGATGGCCCGCGCTCAGGACCCCAACAGTGCCGGCAGCCAGTTCTTCGTCTGCCTCGACTATGCCCAGACCAAGCAATTGGATCACAAGTACACTGGGTTCGGCAAAGTGGTGGAAGGCATGGACGCGGTGAACAAAATCGCGGCTGCTCCGCTTGCCGACAAGAAGAATGGTACCCCTAAGGACCCGCAGATCATCAAGGGCGTCACCTTGAAAGCCGTCACGGCCAAGGACAATCCATACGCCGAGCTGTTCAGCGGCAAGTAATCCGCTGCTGAAGATCGCATTCGCCGGCGTTTATCCCTGAGCTACCTGATGTCGAGGGAAAAATCCGATCAGGCATTTCGGCTTGCCGTGCAGCATCACCAGGCTGGGCGGCTTGGAGACGCCGAGACTGCCTACCGGCGGGCAATCTCGTTTCGCCCAAACAACGCCGATGCGATGCAATTACTGGGCGTGGTGCTGTCGCAGACTGGCCGCCTTGATGAAGGCTTCGATCTGATCCGGCGCGCCATCGCTCTGGCCCCTAAAGCTGCCGGCTATCACGGCAATCTTGGATTTGCCCTGGCCAACAATGGCCGGAAGGAAGAGGCAGTTGCCGCGTTCGGGCAAGCGGTTTTACTTGAGCCCTCGAACGCTCAATCCCGCGCAAATCTGGCAAACGCGTTGCGCGAAACCAATCGCCTGGGCGAAGCGATCGCCGAGTATCAGCGGGCCTGCACCCTGGGCCCCCCTTCGGTCGAGCTGCTCAACAGTTATGGTCTGACGTTGCAGCACGCGGGGCGCTACACCGATGCGATCGCCCTTTTCCGGCGGGCGATCACGCTGCGCCATGATGTGGCCGAGTATTACATGAACCTCGGCACCGCCCTTTATTTCAATGGCGAGCGCCAAGAGGCCGAATCGGCGTTGCGGCATGCGCTGCAGTTGAATCCGAATTTGCACATCGCCTGGTACACCCTGGGCAACGTGCTTCAGGAACTCCGACGTCTGGAAGACGCCATTGAGGTGTATCACCGGGCGTTGGCGATCCACCCCAATTTTCCCGAAGCGATGCATAATCTCGGTACGACGTACCGCGAAGCACGCCGGCTTGAAGAAGCCCTCGCGCAATACCAGGCGACGCTGGCGTTGGGCTATGATTCATTCGAATTGCGCAGCAATCTTGGCGTTACATCCAAGGACATGGGTGCGCTGGACGAAGCACTCAGTTGGTTTGGCAAAGCCCTGGAGATGCGTCCCGATCCGGTGGTTGAATCCAACCTGGTTTACACGCTGCATTTTCATCCGCAGGCTGATCCCGTCTCACTGGCCCACGCCCACGCGCGGTGGAACCAGCGGTATGCCAAGCCGCTGCTGGCTCAATCCCGTGCGTTTGCCAATGATCCGGTTCGTGAGCGCCGGCTGAGAATTGGTTATGTGTCGCCGGATTTTCGCGGCCATCCGGTGGCCTTTTTTCTGCGGCCTCTGCTGGCGCTGCACGATCGTTCGCAGGTGGAGGTGTTTTGCTACTCCGACGTACGCATTCCCGACACCCTGACGGCGCGACTGCGGTCTTTTGCCGATGTCTGGCGCGAAACCGATAAGCTCACCGACGAACAACTGGCCGAGACAATTCGCACCGATCGCATCGATGTCCTGGTCGATCTGACCATGCACATGTCCGGTTCGCGGCTGCTCATGTTCGCGCGCAAGCCGGCTCCGGTGCAGGTGACTTATCTCGCTTATTGCAGCACCACCGGTCTGGAAGCCATGGACTACCGGCTGAGCGATCCGTACCTCGATCCGCCGGGAACCGATGAATCGGTCTACTCGGAAAAGACGGTGCGTCTGCCGCGGACGTATTGGTGTTACAAATCGGATCCGGCTGCGCCGGCGGTCAATGCGCTCCCGGCTGAAAGCGCCGGCTATGTGACATTTGGTTGCCTGAACAACTATTGCAAAGTCACGGCTCCGACGTTTGATGCGTGGTTTGAGATTCTGCGCCGGGTTCCGAATTCTAGGATACTGATTCATGCCGATGCCGGCGCCCATCGCGAGCGCGCAAAGGCCCTGCTCGCCGCCGCGGGCATCGACCCATCACGCCTGGAATTTGCCGGGTTTGTGCCGCTTTCTGAGTATTTGAAAATCTATCACCGTATCGACATCGCGCTGGATCCATTTCCATACACCGGCGGAACGACCAGTTGCGATGCACTGTGGATGGGCGTGCCGCTCGTGAGCCAAGCGGGGAAGACCGCCGTTTCGCGCGGCGGGCTGAGTATCCTTTCCAACCTCGGCTTACCCGAGCTCGTGGCGCGTGACACGGCCCAGTACGTTCAGATCGCCACGGGCCTTGCCGGCAATCTGCCGCGACTGGCGAAGCTTCGATCTGAATTGCGCGATCGCATGGAGAAATCTCCGTTGAGCGATCCGGTCCAATTTGCGCGCGATGTGGAGACGGCGTATCGCGAGATGTGGCGCAACTGGTGTAATTCCCAGCTGACCCAGCCGCTTGCCCGGTAAAAATTTCGGAGGCCCGATGATGGATCGCGAACTGGCGTGGAAAACCGTCTGCGAATTTGTCCAGGATCGCGGCCTGCGCCGCCACATGCTGGCGGTCGAAGCGGCCATGCGAGTCTACGCGGAGCGGCTTGGCGGAGATGCAAATCAATGGGGCCTGGCGGGCCTGCTCCACGATTTCGACTGGGAGATTCATCCAACACTTGAGGATCATCCGGCCAAAGGCGCTCCCATCTTGCGCGAGCGCGGCGCGGATGAGGAAGTCGTCACTTGCATCCTTTCCCACAATCCCGTGTCCACCGGCATCTCTCCACACACGCCGATGCAATACGCGCTGATGGCATCGGATGAGATCACTGGGCTGATTATCGCCACCGCACTCGTGCGCCCGACGAAAGACATCCGGCAAGTCGAAGTGAAGTCGGTGAAGAACAAGTGGAAACAGGAATCCTTTGCCGCCGGGGTGCATCGTAAATCGGTGGAAGAAGCGACGGCTGAATTCAGCAACGCGTGCTTCGATGGCAAGCTGGATCTTTGGGAGCATGTGGGGAACATGCTGGCGGCGATGCAGGGGGTGGCCGGGGAATTGGACTTGGATGGGCGGCTGACACCGGCGGCCGGGTGAAGGTCCGAAAATGTCCGATTTTCCGGGGGGGCAATCGGACATGTATCAATATATTGCGTACGCCGTGAAGGGCGTTGTTCTTCAGCGGGAATCGATACCCGCCCGGCAAAGGGTCGCTCCAGCCGGTAGCAATCGGAGCGGCATAGCGAAGAAAAGGGGAGCGACGAAAAGGGGACAGAGCGAAGAAAAGAGGACAAGCGAAGAAAAGAGGACATTCCTAATTATGGAAAGGGCGAAGGGCGAAGGGCGAAGAAAAGGGGACAGGCGAAGAAAAGGGGGGCGAAGAAAAGGGGGGCGAAGAAAAGGGGGGGCGAAGAAAAGGGGACATTCCTAATTATGGAAAGGAACGCGCAAAATAGGA
>DAIRGS010000071.1:0-7246 GCA_036794395.1 Tepidisphaeraceae bacterium
TCCCTACCCTCCCCCGGCGTACCGGGGGAGGGAAGAAGGGCCGCCGCCGAATCTGTCACGCACCCCTCTATCTCCCTCCCCAGCGGTTCGACCAACGCACGACCTTCCCCTGGCGCCGGTGAGTGCGACCAGTCCATCCGATCGCCACCAGGACCGCAATCTTCAAACCCTGCTCACTGGCGAGAAACTCCAAACCCGCCTCGTCCACCTCGCCCGTGAAGCCGCCAGCGCCCTTCAGGAGCAGGGCTACAACATCTTGTATATGACCCTCGGCATCGTCGAATGGCGCGAGGTTGAGGATCAGGCAGTAACTTCCAGAGCGCCGCTGGTCTTCATCCCCGTCGAGTTCAAACGCAAAACGGTGAACACGCGCTATTCCGTTCAGCTCTTCGAAGACGATGTGCTCACCAACCCGTGCCTGGCCGAGCTATGCCAAAACCAGTTCGGCTTTGAGCTGCCGATATTTGATCCTGAAGAAGGCGAGCTCGAGGCGTATTTTGAGGAAGTGCGGAAATCTCTGGAAGTCGTGCAGGGCTGGAGTTTCCATCCCGAAATCCACATCGGGCTGTTCAGTTTTTCCAAACTGCTGATGTATCGCGATCTCGATCCCCAAAGCTGGCCCGATCCCACCCGCCTGACCAATCACCCGCTGATCTGCCAGCTTACCGGCTGGGTTCCCCAGGGCACCGAGCCGGTCGATGCCGGCACGCTCCCCGACCCGGCTACGCTCGATGACACCATCCAGCCGCTCGATTGCTTTCAGATTGTCGATGCCGACTCCAGCCAGCAAACCGCAATCGTCGCCGCGAAGAACGGCGTCAGCATGGTCATCGATGGCCCGCCCGGCACCGGCAAATCTCAAACCATCACCAACATCATCGGCGAATGTCTCGCCGCCGGCCGCACCGTCCTGTTCGTCTCCGAAAAAGCCGCCGCCCTTGAAGTCGTCAAACGCCGCCTCGAGAACGTCGGTCTCGGTGATTTCGTCCTGGAGCTGCACAGCCGCAAGACCAGCAAAAAATCGGTCATGCAGGAACTCCAGCGCACGCTCGATCGCGAGCCGGATTCGCAACGGACTTCCGATCAAACCGCGGCTGAACTCAAAAACGTCCGCGATGCGCTCAATGCCTACCGCCGGGAGTTGCACGAGAATTACGGCGCGCTGCAAATGTCGCCGTTTCAGGCGATGTCCAATGCGATTGCGCTCAGCGCTGAACCCGAAGTCGTGTGTGACATCCCCGATCTGCCGTCCTGGACCCCTCAACAGCTTACCGATGCCCGCGAGCGCATTGATACCCTCGACCGGCGTCTTGCTCGCGTTGGCGAGCCATCAAAGCACCCGTGGCGCAGCGTTGGCTTAAAATCGGTCGGCCTGAAAGACCAACAGCGCATTCGCAAGGCCATCGAAGCGATCATCCAGGCCATTCAATCCGGGCTCGAATCATTCGCAAAGCTTTCCGTCCGCCTCGGATTGCCACCGGCAACGCGACTCCGCAACGCCAACGTCCAGATTGCCACTGCCGACGCGCTGCTGCCCATGCCGCAGATTTCGGCCGCCGCGATTGGGGACGTGCGCTGGAACCAATTGGATTCTCGCCTTGAACAATGGCTCAAGCTGGGTAAACGCCGCGCGGAATTGAAATCCACCTGGGCGCGAGCCTTAAAGCCCGAAGCCGAGTTGCAGGTATGGCAACCCATTCTTGATCGCCGGCAACTTCACGGGCATTCCATCATCCGGTTTCTGAACCCCGCGTGGTATTCAGATAACAAGCGTCTTCAGTCCTTTACGCTCGGCAAGCTTCCGGCGCTCGATGTGCAAATCGAGCTTCTCAAATCACTCGTTGATAGCGCCCGGCTCCGCCATGAGATTGAAACCGAAGCGCCACAATGCATCGATCAACTCGGCCCAGCGTGGAAGGGAATTGATGGCGATTGGGATGCGCTCGCAAACTACGTCACGGCTGCTGTCGCGATTCGAAAGTTGGTCGAGACCGGCAAGCTCACCGTCGCGGCCGCGATCACGATCGTCCCGTCTGATGATCGTCGCGAACTGAAGGCAGAAGCCGATGCCGCAAGAGATGCTGCCGCCAGGCTCGACCTTGTCTATGCCGAATGGTTGGCCGCGATCGGAAACAACTGTCAACAGTGGCTCGATCTGCAAACCCATTCAGGTGAGCTTCCCGCGATCGCCGAGCACCTCGCTTCGCTTCCCAACCAGATGGAATCCCTTTCTGAATGGGTCGACTTCCACCAGCTCGCCCTCGACCTCTCGACCGGCCCGCTGGCCTCCTTCACCTCCTTCCTCCTCAGCCCCGAAGGCCAGCGCATTCGCGGCCGCGCCGCCACCGCCTTCCAACGCCACTTCTATCGCCTCTGGGTCGAAGACGCTTTTTCTCAACGCCAGAGCTTAAGAGGCTTCCGCGGCCAGGATCACGAATCTCTCATCGCCCGCTTCCGCGATCTGGATCGCAAATGGATCGATCTCACGCGCCATCGACTTTCCGCTCGGCTTGCCGCTCAGCGCCCGCAGCATCAGCAGGCGCATCGCCAGTCCAAGCTGGGACTTTTGCAGGCCGAGTTCCGTAAGAAGACTCGCCACATGCCCTTGCGTAAAGTCCTCGCCGCCGCCGGCGAAGTGGTCCAGTCGATCAAGCCCTGCTTCATGATGAGCCCCATGTCTGTCGCTCAGTATCTTGCCCCCGGCGGCTTGGAATTCGATGTCGTTGTCTTCGACGAAGCTTCTCAGGTGGAACCTGCCGACGCCTACGGTGCAGTCGCACGCGGCAAACAACTCATCCTCGTCGGCGACGAACGCCAGCTTCCACCCACCGATTTCTTTTCCCGCGCCGAACGCGATAATCCTGATGACGCCAACCACGAAGAATTCCGCTCCGCCGATCTCGAAAGCGTTTTGTCGCTCGGCATTGTCCGCCTGCCGCACCGCTGCGGCTTGCGCTGGCACTACCGCAGCCGCCACAGCAGCCTGATCGAATTTTCCAATCAGAACTTTTACGACGGCGCATTACGCGTTTTCCCCAGCCCCCACACCGATTGTTCGGAGCTGGGCCTCAGCTTCCATTACATCGAAAACGCGGTTTATCGCCGTGGCGAAGGCCGGTACAACGCAATTGAGGGCGCGGCTGTGGCCCGCGCCGTCATTCAACACACGATCGAACATCCCGAGCTTTCCCTCGGCGTCGGCACGCTGAATCAGCCGCAGCAGCAGGCGATCGAAGATGAGATTGAGCATCTGCGCCGCACCGAAACCGATGAACGCGTCGAAGACTTCATCACCCGCCATGCAGCCACGGAGCCGTTCTTCGTTAAAAATCTGGAGAATATTCAGGGCGACGAACGTGATGTGATCATCCTCAGTGTCGGCTTTGGAAAAGACGCTTCCGGAAAGATGAGCCTGAACTTCGGCGCACTGAATGATGAAGGTGGCTGGCGGCGTCTAAACGTATTGGTTACCCGCGCCCGCCGGCGGTGCGTCGTCTTCAGCTCCATCCGCCACGACGACATCAATCTCGCCAACACCGATTCACGCGGCGTCGGGGCGCTCAAGGAATACCTTTACGTAGCCGAGCATGGCCGCCTCAAGAACCAGCCGCCCGTCGGAAAAGATCACGATTCAGAGTTTGAATCCGCCGTCTGCAAAACGCTGCGTGATCGTGGCTGGGAAGTCCATCCCAAGGTTGGCTGCGCCGGATTCGAGATCGATTTGGCGGTGGTCGATCCCCGCGCTCCGGGCCGGTACCTGCTGGGCATCGAGTGCGATGGCGCAACGTATCGAAGCTCGCCCACCGCGCGCGATCGTGATCGACTTCGCCGATCCGTCCTCGAAGGCCTCGGCTGGCAAATCCACCGTGTCTGGTCGACCGATTGGTTCCGGCGCCCTGAATCCGTCCTCGAAGCCCTGCTCGAAAGGCTCCAAACTCTCAAAGACGAGCCGATGGATTCGATGACAATCCCAGCCCCCGTCCAAGAGACTACCGAGACGAAAAATCTCGCTGAGGCCGCGACGCCGATTCCTCCCGCCGATCAATCTCCGCCCACCGATCCCCTCACGGGCCTGCCACCCGGCGTCGAGCCCTACGCCCACCACCGCGACGCCGCCCCGCGCGGCGATACCGACGATCTGCTCCAGCTCTCAGCCGAGGCCCTGTCCAGCATCGTAAAGGAACTGGTCGAAATCGAAGGGCCGATCCAGGACGACGAAGCGATGCGGGCGGTGGCAGAAATGTTCCAGGCGCGGGTTTCCCCGCGCTCGCGCGAAGCGTTCGACCGTGCCGTCGAACATGCAATCTCTTATGGACTGATTTCGCGCCGGGATGAATTCCTATGGCCCCCCGAAGCCCCCGAGGTTCGCATCCGCCATCGCGGCGAACCTTGCCCCGTCACTAAGGCCGAGCTGATTGCCCCCGAAGAACTCGAAGCCGCGGTGCGCCTGGTCCTGCGCCAGCAGTATGGCCTCAAATCCGAAGCCGCCGTCGAATCCACCGCCCGACTGCTCGGATTCTCGCGAACCGGCTCGAAGCTCAAGGCCGCGCTCGAACAGGCGATCGAACGCCTCGATCAACGCGGGGAAATCAAGCTCGATGCCTCCGAGTATGTCACGCTCAACGGCGCCTAAGCCCGATCACACGCCTCGCCAAATTAACAAGTTTAGCGGTCGGACCGCAGGTCCACCCATCGTGCGCGTTGTCGCAACCGACGGGTGGACCTCCGGTCCGACCGCTAAACTCCGCAGGATATCGAACGGTCATTCAGACCACCGGCGCAATGACGATGGCAGGTGGCATTAGCCCACCACTGACTGGAACAGGAGGCGCCAGCAGGTGTCGGCGGCCGCGTCGCGGGCGCACACCCTGTCCATCCACAAGCCCGGATAGATCGAGAGCGGAACCCGAGGTGTTCAACCCGGCATCCGTGCTGACTGGTTGAACCGCATTAATCGTTGACGCGGCAACTGCCGCGATTGCAGGAAGGGCGGGCGTTTGCAGGCTCAATAGCGATCCACTGGCCGAGATCTGCAACCCGGCGATGATCTCATCCGTCGCATCTACCCGCCCATCGCGCGAATAGTCGTGCGTGTTGGTGATCAGGGCCGGATTGAGGAAACTATGCAAATCCAATCGGGCCGCCAATTGATCCGCGGTGGTCACGCTGTAGACCTCATTGACTGGCGCCTCGCCCGCGAAGCCGATCAGGTTTCCAAAGTAAAACACATCCGCCGAGGCCAGCCCCGTCGCGGCATCGGTCTTCATCGTGACCCCAAGCCATCGGTTGGTCAGCGAGCCATTGGCCCACGTGAATTCGATTCGGGTCGATCCCAACACCCCGGCTCCGGGCCGGATCAGCATACCATTCGGCGCCGGCGCTGCCGCCCACGCTGACGTATTCGCGGTAGTCCCTGCCGCAAAATTAAAATCCGCTGGCGTCGGTGTTCCGGCCAGGTTCGCCACGTCCACCATGATCCCGTTCAATCCCATCGAGTAGCTGGTGAAGTTCGCGAACTGTCCAACGCCGCCGGGCAACAGAGCTTGCTTGTCTGTTGCGACGGCTCCATCGTCGGCAGCATTAAGGGCAATGTTTCGTCCATCAAAAACGCTGCCGTTGTAGAACGTATATCGCCCCAATACCGTGGCCGGCGTACCGGGGAGTTGGCCGCTCAGGGTGTATTGGCCGATGTCCCCATACTGACCGTAGCTTTTCACCACCGCGTAATACCGACCGGCTGGCAGGTTCAACGTAAGCGTTTGCCCCAATGTGCCGGCCAGGGCCGCTGTCGCAATCACGCCATCAGAGGCATTGTGCAATTCCAATTGCGAATGCAGCATCGCGCCAAACGGAGCTACGTTGACGCTTAGCGTTGCAGTTCCTGCCACCGGAACATTGAAGGAATAATAATCGCGCTGGCCGGTGGTTTCGATGATCCCCTCGCCGCTTAATACGTTCCCCGAAACGGACATCGCCGTGGCCAGCGCGGCGCTCTGTCCGGTTTGCAATGTTCGATATCCAAATCCGGCAGCTGATCCGCTCAGGATCGAAACGTCGTCCTGAATAATGTTGTATCCCTGCGAACTGGGACCGTACCACCAGGTTGCCCGCACGCCCGTGCGCAACGGGTTTCCCATGAACGGCGCGGTCAGCGCGTTGCCAGGGTTGTATTCGCTGGTTTCAACCATGCCGCTGTAAAGGCTTTGGTGTTGAAGCCCAAAGCCATGCCCGGCTTCGTGGCCAACTTCGTCGCCGGTAAACTGCGGGTCGCCGCCCAATTGGGTGGAGAAAACATAAGAAGTATTGGGCAAGCCCGGCGTGTAATACGAGCCAACCGACGCCGTTCCCCCCTGCGTTATGCCTGTCCAGCTACCCGTGCCCCCGACGACCACGCGAAACTGGTTGAAATTCAGCCCGGCCCCATTCAGGTTCCAGTTTCCTGGATCCACCGTCGTGACATTAACGTTAAACGGAGAATAGGCCTCGGCCACGCGCGACCAGATTTGCTGAATGTTGGCCAGTTCCTGCGTTGAAAAGGTAGTTGGGTCACCATCTATGTCATAGGCCGGCGTCGCTGGAACCGATGCCATGCCCCAGTTCTGGGCATTTTCACCATGTAAATCAACGTACAGGGTGGCCACAGCGCCCGGAAAGCTGTTCAGCGCAGGCAACGAACCCAGCGGGCTGCCGGCCAGCAGAACGCGTGGCTCAACCGTTTCAACTCGGAAAACTGCGCCTGAAAAATCCTTGACGCGCGGCATCCGCCGTACGATCCGAAGACCCATTTCTGCCCTCCGCCGATGTTACGAAATCGGCGCATCCCTTGTTTGCCAAAGTTGCTTAAAAAACGACCTGAATTGTCGCAAATGCAAGTTGCCGCCGCGTCACTTCATGCGGCAGCGAGGTAAAGGATTTGCCAAACAGCCCGAACGCTCCGCCGGGGGTCCACAACCCTTGATTGTCCGAGTGTTGGCTCCCATAAGATAGCGTGCCCCTTTTTTAATTCCAGCACAATCGCGCGGGTATTGTCACGGATTTGCTCCGATTTCTGAATAGTAATGAAATGGTCCGCGCGGCCCGGTTTCGGGCCGCAGAAGTTCGGGGGTGTGACAGATTCGCCGGCCGCACTTTTTCCCTCTCCCGGTACGCCGGGGGAGGGTAGGGAGGGGGGTTCTTTTGGTTTGGATTTCCTTTCCAAGCAGCGCCTCGCAAAAAAACCCCCCCCCCCCCCCCCCCCCCCCCCCCC
>DAIRGS010000071.1:7256-25450 GCA_036794395.1 Tepidisphaeraceae bacterium
TTTCCAAGCAGCGCCTCGCAACCCCCCTCCCCAACCCTCCCCCGGCGTACCGATGGAGGGAGAAGTGGGCTGGCGAGAGTGTCGCGCACCCCTGAAGGTTCAAATCTCGACGCGCGCCTCGCCCGGCTATACGTTTTAGCCCCATGAAATCGCACACCGAATACCTGACCTTCAAAGTCCCCAGCCGCGTCGGATTTGTGAACATCACTTCCGAATGCCAAACCGCCGTTCAAAAGAGCGGCGTTCGCGAAGGCCTGCTCCTGTGCAACGCCATGCACATCACCGCCTCAGTCTTCATCAATGACAACGAAACCGGCTTGCACGAAGACTACAAAAAGTGGCTCGAACAACTCGCCCCGTTCGACCCCTCCCCCCAACGCTACGCCCATAACCGCACCGGCGAAGACAACGCCGACGCCCACCTGAAACGCCAGATCATGGGCCGCGAGGTCGTCGTCGCCATCACAAAAGGGAAGCTCGATTTCGGCCCCTGGGAACAAATCTTCTACGGCGAATTCGACGGCCGCCGCGACAAGCGCGTACTGATCAAGATCATTGGCGAATAAGCCGCCAATTGAAGGGGCCGACCTCGCGTAAGCCCTCGTTAACTTCGCGAAATGACCGTGCGAGATTCCGCTCAATTGTTTTTAAGGTGGCACGGCCTTCCAGGCCGTGGTTTTGGACCCTTCGGGTCCGGCGCCGGGTGGGATGTGGGAAAACCAACTCGCCGGAACCGGGCATTTTCTTCCAGCAAGTTCAGAAGGTTGTCCACCTGTCGAAGCTTGGTTTTCCCACATTTAACCCGTCGCGGGGAGGTCAACTCCCTCGATCATGGGCTGGAAGCCCCATGCCACGAAAAGGCGCGGAATCGCGCACGGTCATTTAGATTTCTAGCGATCTAAACGTGGTATAATCACAGCATGGCCACGTCATCCCAGACTGAAGAACTTCCGATCACGCTGAGGCTTACTTCACAGGCCAAACAGCGCCTTGCGGAGCGCGCGGGGGCGAGCGGGACTGACCTGGCAGGGTATGTCTCCTTCATTGTCGAGCAAGCCAGCCAGGCTCCCCTGTCGCTGGCGGAAATCAGCGGCCCGATTTACCAGCGATTCCTCGAAAGTGGGATGACCGATGAAGAACTCGGCGACCTGCTCGAAAAAGAAAAGCACGCCGCTCGCCAAATTGATCTCAATGAAGGACGATCCGTTGCCGCGACTTTCCGCGAAGGGTGATCACCCGGCCAAATCCTTCCAGCTATACCAATACCATCTCTTACCGACATTTGAACCTCTCCCCTTGATAGGGTCTTGTAAGGCCATGCTTCTATTTCGACCTGGGTAACAGTCCTACTCCCGCAGAACCGAAACGAGCGCCGGACTTTGACCGCGATGATCAGAGTTGTTTCAATGGATCTTGACACATGGATCTTGACACATCTTGTTGAGAGGAAGAACTAATGGCACGATTAATCGCGATCTCGGCGGCTGGTTTCGCACTGCTCTTGGCGTCTTGGGGCTGCGACAAGAAGGAGCGGACAGCGACGTCGAGCGATGGTGCCGTGACCGTCACTGAGACGACCAAAGGTGATCAGAAGACGACGACGGTTACGGTCACCGGTAAAGACCCAGACATCATCAAGACGTCAACCGTAAAGAATGACATCAAGTCCTTGGATGCGGCTCTGGGGAATTTCGAAGTGGATTGTGGGCGCTTGCCGTCAACTGATGAGGACCTAGCCGCCCTGGTCACCAAACCGACAGCGAATGCTGGCGCGTGGAAAGGGCCGTATGTGAGTCGGCTTCCGGTCGATCCGTGGGGCGCTAGATACGTTTATGAATACCCCGGTCAGCACAACCCGGGAGGTTACGATCTTTATGCGACTCAAGGTGGCAAAGACCCGGGCGGCAGTAAGTTCAATAACTGGGTTGCCGAAGCAAAGGGACCGTAGTCAATGAGCGTGGCCACGCGCATTTTTTCAGTAGTTCGGCCAACGTCGATTCCCATTCCTCCGAATTTTTGATCCAGTACAGTTAATTCGTCAGGTTGAACAAGCCCGGAAAGTTATTCCAAACTCAAACCGCGACAACGAACCTGTCCGATCTGCTAACCGGCCACCAATCTAGATCGCGCGAAAGCAACTCGCCACGTGATCATCCACCATCCCCACTGCCTGCATGAAGGCGTAGCAGATCGTTGAGCCGACGAACGTAAACCCACGCTTCTTGAGGTCTTTGCTCCTCGCATCCGATTCGGCCGTTTTTGCCGGCACATCCCCCATCCCCTTGCGGCGATTACGCATCGGCTCACCCCCAACGAATTTCCAAATGTAGGCATCGAAGCTGCCGAACTCCCGCTGCACTTCCAGAAACGCCTTGGCGTTCTTGACGGTTCCCGCGATTTTCAGCCGGTTGCGGACGATCCTCGCATCGTTCATCAGCGCAGCCAGTTTCGCCTGGTCAAACTTCGACACCTTTTTTGGATCGAACTGCGCAAGCGCCTTTCGATAGGCCGCACGCTTGCGCAGGATCGTTTCCCAGCTCAACCCCGCCTGCGCCCCTTCGAGGATCAGAAATTCAAACAGCCGGCGGTCATCATGCTGCGGCACACCCCACTCGGTGTCGTGGTATTCAATCATCAGATCTGAAACCGCCCACCCACACCGCCGCACGTCAGCCATGCCCGACTCCTGTAAACCCGCGTCCTCAATGCGCCGCAAACGTTGCATTACGATGCAAATCGTTGCATGACCCAGCTCAAAACCGGAACCCACCCACCCATTCCGGAAATTCGCGCAATCGTGTGTCGGAACACCAACTCCCAGCCGTATCAGCACCTGCAATCAATTATTGAAAATTCAGCCTATATACAGGAGGACGCCCATCCCACGCACCCCCATCGGGCATCGTCGACTGATCAGGAGGAACCAGTGGCTTGCGCAGAAACGACGAACCTTTCAATAAAATTCAGAGACCCAACCAAGAGCATTCCATCCGGCTGACTAGCCAAATTGACGGGTGGCGCATAACCGCCGTGCCCGATCCGACGCGAAACCCTTCCGTTCTGCCCGAATGCGTGATCCACCCTGCCATCGGCAGTCAATTTCAGCAAGGTCAATTGGAGGGGAACGTCGTGGCCCGTCGACCCAACATGAGCGAATGTTGGCGTTCCTACGTGGCCCGATACCGCAACAAAGATGCTTCCGTCAGATTCCATTTCGACGGCGCAGTTGTCGACGTGAGTGACTGAAGTGATACGAATCGATCGTATTCCATTTCGTCCGAAGCTGGCGTCGGGCGTGCCGTCGATGTTGAATCGGCGAAGCGTCACTTGGGATGGCCGCCCTGTAAAGGGCACGGTGGTCATGACAACCTTGCCGTCGGCTTTGATCGCGATTTCCGGGACGGGTGCGTCCGAGTGGGCTTGAAGGAAGACGCCGGCCGTACCGAAAGGCTGATCGGGCGAGCCGTCCGGATTCAACTTGAGTAGTTCAAGTGTATCTGGGAAACCATATGAGTTGAGTTGGTTTGAATGGCCCGCGAGAAGCAGATCGCCGTTCGTCGCAATTTTCATCCGGTATGGAGAGAAATCGTTGAGGACTTTATCCCCGCCGGCTCCAAAAGTGAGGTCGGGCGTGCCATCAGGATTTCGCCGCAGCACGTGGCCGGCGCCGATGACCAGCACAATCTTGTCATCGGACTGAACGCCCAGTTCTTGCACGTCGGAAGTGACCTCTACGCCCGGGATCGACACTCGGACGTCTCCGCCGTCGCCGAACGATGTATCCAGAGTTCCGTCCGGATTGAGCCGAGCCATAATGAGGCCCACTCCTTGAACACCGGCTAAAACGATCTTTCCATCGCTCTGCAAAGCCGACTCGTAGAACGTCGTACCCAGCGTCCCAATGGTCGAAAGTGTGAGGGTTCCGTTGCTCCCGAACGACGGGTCCGGAGCTCCATTTGGAAGATCACGAGAAATGACGCCGGCGGCGGGGCCAATGAGTATCTTGCCGTCAGGTTGAACCGTTGTAGCGTTTTGCTGCCCATTCGTGACGACAATGCCGCCGCTCCCAAAATTGGGATCGAGGGTGCCCGGCGAAAGTGCGCGATGATGAAAAGCAGCTGCGGCAAAAAAGACGCGTGCTTCCAACATTTCCACCAATGACACGTGATGCCTCCCTTCACATTTGCCATCCGAACATGACGCATCGGCCACCCGCACCGCCGCAATGCCCGACTGCTCAAACCCTGCGATCTCCACGTTCTACAACCGTTGCATTACGTTGCATGGCGCTCTACTGCCCAATTGCCAATGCGGCGGCTTCCTGAAATGCCTTTCGTATCGGAGAATCATCCCCATTGGCGAAATTGGATCGCTGCACCATCAGCACGTAGACAACGCCTTTCACCGGATCGATCCAAGCCTGGGTGCCATACGCGCCGCCATGTCCAAACGTGCCCGGCGAGAGCATCGCCGTGACACCCTGCGGCTCGCGCACCACGCATACGCCCAGGCCCCAGCCGTTGCCGGGGGTGAATCCGGTTTTGATGTCTCCGGTCTGAATCGTGCGCATCATCTTGACTGATTCGGGCTTGAGAATGTGCGTGCCGTCCAGTTCACCATCGTTCAGGAGCATCTGGCAGAATCGTCCGTAATCCGAGGCGGTGGAGTACAAGCCGCCATTGGCGGCGGGGTAGCGATCGTGAGACGTTACCGGATGGCCCTGGAGCAGCCGAACGGTAGCGGGGGTGAGCGTGTCGCCATTTTTGGCGTACGGCGTGGCGATCCGCCTGGCCTGCTCTTCGGTTGGATAGAACGTCGTGTCTTTCATCCCGAGCGGCCCCAGAATGCGCTGGGCGAAGAAGTCGGGCAGGGATTGGCCCGACACGACCTCAATCACACGCCCCAATGAGTTAATCCCGGATTGGCAATATTCCCATTTGCTGCCGGGCTCAAATCGCAGGGGCGCTTTGGCGTAAACCGGGATCAGGTCCGAAAGGGTTTTGGCCTCGCGCGCGGTCTTTGGATCGGCATCCAGCATCATGCCCGAGGTGTGTGTCAGCAGATGCTTGAGGGTGACGATGGCCGGCTTTCCGTCTCTTCCCTTCAGCGTCGCCAGTTCCGGAATGTATTTGGCCACCGGATCATCAACCGACAACTTGCCCTCCTGCTGAAGGATCATGATGCCAGTTGCTGTAATGGGTTTGGTCATCGAGGCGATCCAGAAGATCGCATCGGGCTTCATGGCCTGGCCGGTTTCGAGGTTGGCTTTTCCCACCGCCTCAAGTTGCGCGACGCCGTCGCGCGTGGCCACCAGCGTGACCGCTCCGGCCACTTCATGGCTGGCTACAAATTCGTCCATTCGCTTTGGGATCTCGGCCAGCTTGGCCTTATCCACCTTGGCGGCGGCATGGATGGGGGCGCGGGGAAGCAGCAACGATGCAATCAGGAACATCGCGAGTCGGGCGGTTGGGTTCATGGATCGGCCTCAAAGGACGCTTGCCGCAGCCGTGGCTGTGGTGGCGAAGGTGTGTGGTTCGATCTTAAATTTGGCTTTGTAAGTTTGCCGGAGATGTTCGGTCAGCGGTTCGACCGCACGCGGCTGCACGATGGCGACAATGCACCCGCCAAATCCGCCGCCGGTCATTCGCGCGCCGTAGACGCCGCGTACTTTCATCGCTTGGTCAACCAGAAAATCCAGCTCGGGACAGCTCACTTCGTAATCATCCCGCAGGGAGCGATGGCTCTGCACCATCAGCTCGCCCACGTCTTCATAATCCTGCCGTGAGAGTTTGCTGGCGGCGTCGGTGGCGCGGGCATTCTCACCGATCACGTGCCGGCAGCGGCGGTAGACAACATCCGACAGCGTACCCTCCGCCGCGTGAAGCTGCGCCATGGTAACGTCGCGCAGCGCTTTGACGTCGGCATCGAGGGTCTTGAAGTATTCCACGCCTTTTTCGCACTCGGCCCGGCGTTTTGCATATTCGCCGCCGGTGAGGGCGTGCTTAACCATGGTGTTCGAGATCACGATGCGCAAGTCCCGCGAATCGATCGGGATGAACCGTTTGGATAGATCCCGGCAATCCAGCAGCATCGCGTGCCCTGCCTTGGAAGATGCCACCGCCGTCTGATCCATGATGCCCACCGGCACGCCGGCATATTCATGCTCGGCCTTCTGGCAGAGCAGGGCAATGCGGCCGCGATCCATGTCGGCCAGCCCGGTGACGCTCAGCAGCGCCAGAGCGGTGCCGACTTCGATGGCCGCACTGCTCGACAGCCCGCCTCCCACCGGCAGCGTGTTGGCCATCAGGATTTCGATACCAGAAAGGGGAACGCCGGCGGCTTCGAGCTCGGCCGCCACGCCCCGGCTGTAGTTTGCCCACGCCGGCTCTCCGCGCTCGATTGTCCGCTGGACGGAAAACTCCACGATTTCATTTGGAAAGACCGTCGATGCCAGCTTCACCCGCCCATCATCCCGCGCCCGACACGCGATTCGAACCTCCGGCTCGATCGCCATCGGAAACACAAACCCATCGTTGTAATCCGTATGCTCCCCAATCAGGTTCACGCGGCCCGGCGCTCGGATCAGGTGAATGGGGTGAGCCCCGGCAGCTCCGCCGGGCGCTTGCGCATCGTTAAATAACTCGAGAAACCGCTGCTTGAGATCCGCCAGGGCTGCCTCCATCCCGGCGACTGTAAAGGTCGGCCGGAGCCGCCGTCAAGCTGCCAATTGCGTTGCAGGCGGCTAATAGGTTTAGCCCACAAAATTCATGGCTCACCACGGAGGCACGGAGGACACGGAGAAATGCGAAGAAAGTTCATCTTTAAGCTGTGCAACCTGAAGCTCATCACTGTGACCGCAATTCATGTGTGCCCATTTCCCTCACTTTGGTTTTCTCCGTGTCCTCTCTTCGAGCCTGAGCCTCAGAGCCAAAGGCTGGGCTGATGAAAACATGCTGTTTTTGACCTACTTGCGAGGTGGCGTTTTGTTGCGCTCATAAGGATTCAAGAAGAGCTATTTGTGAGAGGAACGGCGCTTGGAATTCACCCTCACCCCAACCCTCTTCCGGAGGGAGAGGGGGCAAGAGGGCGCTCGTTAAATCTGCGAATCAAAACTCGGACGAATGCAATCATCAAAAACCACGGGGTTTCATCAGCCCAGCCGAAGGCTATGCCTTCGTGATGAACGATCTGGGTTAGGACCGGTAACCATGATCGATCAAAATCATCGGTGCCCCGTTCCAGTTTGCCGTCGGTATCGCCCGATATGCAGGACCGATGGTTACCTGGTCGTCCAACGCGCAAAAGCTCTCAACGCCTCAATCGCTCCGGCCGCTTCAACTGGCGATGCACGGGCCGTCGGTTGAGCTGCATTGCGATTTGCCGGAAATGCAGGCCAGCATTGCCCGGCTGCTTGCCCCATTCGTCGTCAGCGAGATTCCGACTGGGATGGGCGTCATTCGGGGTGCAATCCGCACGTACGACCAGGCGGAGGTGGTGCGTCGCCTGCCGTCGACGGCCCAGGCACTGCATCGGCCTGGCGATCTGACGGAAATCTACGCCAACGACGAACGTTTCTGGACCATCGATGACCGCTGGGGCATGTGCGAGATCAACATTCTCCGCGGCCAGTGGCAAAGCTGGGTGGTGGATCGGCCGCGAATCGACGCGATGCGGCTGTTCGAAGGGGCGGTCATGTGGCCGCTGGCACAGTTGCTGAAGCACCGTGGGATTCACCTGATTCCCGCCGCGGCGGTGGCGCGTGGGCCGCTGGCGATGCTTTTTCTATCTCCCGTGAGTCTTGGGCCGGAGCTGGCGGCGCTGCTGGCGGGGGGGTTCCGCCTGATTGGGCAGCGCTGGACGTGCTTACGCGAGGAGCACAATCATCTGGAGTTGCTCCACGTGCCTGGTGCGGTAGAGCGCCAAGCGGCGGGCGCTCCATTTGGCCAGACGGCATCAGAATGGGAAGACCTCACCACGCACGTCCCGGATAGTTCTCAGCGTCATGCGTTTTGCGGCGCGGTGATGATTGTGGAATCGGGGCGCCGGCCGCGGGCACATCTAAAGGTTGTTAACCCCGAGGATGCCGGCACGCTTCTGCGCCGCCTTTGGCCCATGCCCGAGCTCCATCCGCAACGGCGGTATGGGCAATTCCCGCAGCGGGTCGCGCAATTGTGCCAATGTTTTCAGCTTCAGTTCTCACGCGAGCCACGAGATATTCTGGCGTTGATTAATTCGCTGGACCAGGCACCGGCTAATGCGGGATGACGCTAAATAACAGTGCGTGATTCGGCGCTGCTCCGGCGTCTTGGCGGCAGGTGAAATCGGTATCGCGGCGGTTTGGCGAGGCGGGAATTGCGGCGATCTGAGAAGCCGGGGTGGCGCGGGGTACCGCTATACCCCGGCGTGGGGGCTTTGCGCGGTGGGACGCGGCGTTTGGGGTGGAGGCGGCACCGGGTGAATCGGGTGAGTGGCGCGTGATTCCGCACAGTCATTTAGATAACCGTGCACGATTTCGCACCATTGCATTTACGTGGCACGGGTTTTCAACCCGTGTTTGGGGCAGCTGCGGGTCCGGCGCCGGGTGAGATGTGGGAAAACCAACTTGCCGAATCGGGCATTTCTTTCCGAAGAACCAGAAGGTTGTCCGGATATCGAAACTTGGTTTTCCCAAATCGCGGGCGTCGCTGGAGGTCATCTCCCTTGTCCACGGGCTAGAAGCCCGTGCCACTTTAGTACTTCGTGGCCCGACGGGGGGCGGCGGAACCGTTCAGCATAATAGAGCTTGTTGTGTTTCCGGTGCCGGCCTTGACGTTCAGGCTAATGGGGATGTGGATGGGGATGTCGGCGTTGTTGTAGTCTTTGCCCATATCGACGGGGCCGAAGGAGCAGGAGGCGACGTTGCTGGCCAGTTCGTAGACGGGGCTGGCGGTTCCGCCGGAGTAGAGGATCTGGAGGGTGATGCGGCTGTTGGTGGAGTCGTAGACGAAGTCGCGTTCGGTTTCGGTGGCCTGGCGGGAGTAGGGTCCGCTGCCGGGCGCGGGGCGGATGATCTTGATGGTGTTGGCGGTGGCCATGTCGAGCGAGTCGCAGTTACGGATTTCGCCGAGGACCTGATCCATGGTCACGCGGGCTGCCTGGGTGCAGCGGAAGAAGGTGTCATTGAGCTCGATGGCCTGGCTGGCGCCGGTGAAGGCGGTGGCGACGGCGACCAGTAGCATCGCGGTGATGGCGAGACTGATCATGGCCTCGGGGAGGCTGAGGCCGCGACGTTTGAGGATGGGGGTTGGGCGCGTTACCACGGGGTGACCTCCGAATAGGTGCCGGGCAGGGGGGTGAAGTCGTTTCCGAAGCTCATGCCGGTGGGGTAGTTGGTGGTGCCGGTGGAGGAGATAATGATATCGGAGCTGCCGTTGAGGTAAACGCTGGAGCTTGCGCCGCCGACGGAGCTGTCGTACATGGCGATGACCGAGCCCTGGACGGTTCCGGTGGCGTTACCGCTCATGTTGACGGTGCCGGCGACAATAGAGCCGCCGACCGTGCCGAAGTCACCGGACAGGCTGAGAGCGTAGTTGGGGGCGAGCAGGAACGAACCGGTGAGTTTGACGAGATTGGCGTCGTAGGCGGGGTTGGAAACGGGGAGAGCGCTGAGGGGAGTGGCCAAGACGCTGCCGCTGAAGATGATCTTGTTATTGGTGCCGTTGTACGTACCGGCGGTGTCGGTGACGATGACACCGTTGACGGTGGCATTGCCTTTGAAGGTGACGACGTTTGGGCTCTGGATGTTCAGCACGCCGTTGATGGTGGTGTTGCCGGTGAACTTGGGGTTGGTGTTCGGGGGAATGGTGACGTTATTGAGTATGTTGGTGCCGCCGATGGTACCGGTGCCGAGCGTCCAGGCGTTGGTTGCGTAGGTGGAGAACGGCGTGGTATCGATCCAGGGGAAAGTCGGGGCTGGGACGCCAACGTGGAGGTGAGCGGGGATCTTGGTTTGATCGGTGGTTTGGCCGACGGAGGAGCCATTGGCGACTGAGATGGAGGCGGAGGGGTTGACGATGCTGATATCGCCGCTGACAGCCTTTCCGGAGATGGTGATCGGCGTGCCGTTGATGAGGTCAGCGCTGAGCACGCTGCCTTTGGTCGGGTCTGTTGCGCCCTGAATATATGTAGCACCCGCGGTGGCGACGGTGCCGGCGGCGGCAACGCCGTAGTCGAGGATGGCGCCGGCATCGGCGGCCTTCTGGTATTGAAGCTGAATGGCCTTGATCACGGTGGCGCTGGAGCCGACGGTGCCGTTGACGGTAACGACGAGGAATTTGCCGGATTGTTCGATTTTGGCGCGGAACTTGGTTCCAACGGCGGAGTCAACGGTGGACCATCCGGTGGCGGAGGGGATGTAGATCACGCCACCGGTGTTGGTGACGATGTTGCCGTTCATCACGGCGCCCTGATTGATCTGGGTATTGAGATCGGCGGCGATTGCGGTCATCAGAGCGGCGTCGGTGGTGGCCGGGTCGATGGTCATCTTGAAGAGGCGATAGCGGATGTATTGCGTGCCGGCCTCGGCGGCGGACTGGGCGAGGCTGAGCGAGCGGTTGTTGCCGGAGATTTGCGAACTGGTCGCGCTGGCGGTGTAGAAGCCGACTGCGAGGGTTGAGAAGAGCACGAGGAACAGCATCGCGAGCAACGACGACAGGCCATGTCGGCGCGACGAGCGGGGCGCGCGGGTGCGCGATGACAGCCGTGTCGAGGCGAGGGGCCGAGGCGGCGGCGCCGACGGACGAATTTGGAGGTTGGGTGTTGGTGCGTTCATGTTCGGCCTCATTAGCTGTTGGGAGCGGCGATGAGCCAACTCGCCTTATAGACCGTTTTGGTTCCGTGCTTAATCACGACACTCACTCGGGCGGTTGGCAGGGTGATGTCGTTGGGCCGGGGGGCATCAAGGTTCCTTGGATCGACCGACTGAACGGTGACGTTCTGGGTCCAGGCCGCGTATGCAGTGATGGCGTTACGACGAATGTCCAGCGGCGGTGAATAGGAGTCTCCGTTGAGATCCCACAAATAGGTGTAATTCGCGGGGCCGCCGGTGTCTTTGAATGTCGTGGAGGTTGGATTGGTGGTGCTTTTGAAGGGAAGCGCGATGGCGATTTCGTGAACGTTATTGGCCAGGTTGACGGCGGTGGTGAGCTCGGCGGCGGCGCCGTTGGACATGGTGCCGGCGGCGAGAAGCTGAAGCATGGCGACGACGCCGGTGCCGATAATGACCATGGTCAGTGCGGCTTCAACGAGGGTGAAGCCGGGGCGGCGTTGCGCACGGCATGGCTGCGGGGATGGAACTGGATGGCGGCTCACAGTGTAGATATCCAATTCATTGTGAGTGGATGCAAACGATTTGCATGTAAGCTCTTGCTGCTTCTGAATTCTCTGCGTCCTCTGCGCCTCCGCGGTGAATAATCCGGGCTAAGGCAGTCGTTCGACGGTCATGGTGATCCGGCCGGTCTGGTCGATCGAAATGAATCGCCACCGCTCGATCAAAGTTATTGCATGATTGAGTTGGCTGGTAATCGCAGCGATTGCCGGTAAGCGACTGTCAGACGTATCGATTTCGATCACCGTCACCGGCAGGGTTTGGAGGTTTTGTTCGTACTTGATCTTTTTATCGACGGTAACGATCGCGACGAAGCCGGCCGACGCAGCGGCGGCGAGCAATCGACCATTGCTCAGGGTTTCCCAACCGAGGTTTCGGGTATGTGAAACATCGTGACCGACAATAAGGCGCGATGCGCGCCAGTCCACGCAGTTATCAAGCAGGATCTTCAAAGCAGTCGAAGCCCTTCAAGCAAGCCACGAGAAGCAAGATCGATCACGGCCACAGCCTGCTCGCGTGTCACCGGCGGGAATCCTTCGAGGAACTCGCTGAGCGGATCTCCCGCTCGAAGGTGATCGAATAGATGCTGGATCGGCACCCGCGATCCAGTGAAGCACGGCTCGCCGTGCATGCGGCCGGGATTCACCCAGATGAATGGCGCCAGAAGGCTGTCCACGGGAATAAGTTCCCGTTCTTCGCGCAGCGGCTTGATGGGTGTTTGTAAGGTTGACATAGCGCCTCCATCGTTTTCAGAGAGATTATATCGCGGGAGTCCGGTGACACTCAAGCCAGGCCAGCGATGGGTCAAGACGAGGGTGTAGCGCTGAATCACGGCGAGGTCGGATCGACACGGATTTGATGAAGTAACCAAAAAAGACGATACTGAATTCGTGACGAATTGATTAGGTCCCGATGATTTCCACGCAGCATACTCAATCCCTGACCGACTTCCGGCAAAAGGCTACCGAGACGCTCGATCGGCTCAACGAGACGGGAAACGCGGAGATTCTTACTGTCAATGGAGAGGCGCGAGCGGTGCTTCTGTCGCCCGCTGCGTATGACGAATTGGCTCGTGAAGCCCAATTGGCAAGGGATGTCACGGTGATGCGGCGGGCAATGCAGCAGATCGAGGCCGGCAAGGGAAAACCGGCGGGCGATTGTTTCAATGAATTGCGTCGGGAGCTTCTTGCAAAGAAGACACGCAATGACCTGTCGAAGTGAAGAAGGGTGAACATCATTAACTTCCGGCACGGCGCACGCATGCCGCGAAAGGGCCGCCCGTCACTTTCGACTTCGCGCGTGCTCAGACCTTCATCGAATTGAACAAGCTCTCATTGGTCTTATGCTTGCCGAGGACTTCTAGGAGGTTTTTCATGGCTTGGGCGGGGGGCATGTTCATGAGGTGTCGGCGGAGGTTTCGGGCGGCGGCGAGTTGGCGGGTGTCGAGGAGTTTTTCTTCTTTGCGGGTGCCGGACTGGGCGATGTCGAGGGCGGGGAAGATGCGCTGGTTGGCGAGGCCCCGTTCGAGGGTGAGTTCCATGTTGCCGGTGCCTTTGAACTCTTCGAAGATGACCTGATCCATACGGCTGCCGGTGTCGATGAGGCAGGTTGCGAGGATGGTGAGTGAGCCGCCATTCTCGATTTTGCGGGCTGCGCCGAAGAGGCGTTTGGGGATTTCCAGGGCGCGGTTATCGAGGCCGCCGGACATGGTGCGGCCGCCCCCGGGTCCGCCGGCGTTGAAGGCCCGGCCGACGCGGGTGAGGGAGTCGAGGAGGACGACGATATCGGCGCCAAATTCGACCTGTCGTTTGCAGCGTTCGATGACGAGCTGGGCGAGATCGAGGTGTTTTTCGATGGTGTTGTCGTTGGAGGAGGCGTAGACGGTCCCGGGGATGTTGCGCTTCATGTCCGTGACTTCCTCGGGCCGCTCATCAATGAGCAGGAGCACGAGTTGGACATTGGGATAGTTGTGGTGGATCCCCTTGGCGATGTTCTGGAGGAGGATTGTTTTGCCGGTTCGGGGCGGGGCAACGATGAGGCCGCGTTGGCCGAAGCCGACGGGCGTCAGGATGTCGATGACGCGGGTGGTGAGTTCGGCGGGGTTATGCTCGAGCTTAAGGACGGGTTCGGGATCGAGGGCGGTGGACTCGTAGATGCCGACGCGCTCGCCGTATTCTTCGGGGGGGCGGCCCTCGATGGATTCGAGGCGATCGAGCATGCGGCCGCGCGGGAGGCCCTTGAGCATGAGGCCGGGGCGGAGTTTGAACTGGCGGATGAGCTGGCGGGAGACGAGGTGGTTGCCGCGTGCGGGCCTGAGTGGGTGGATGGGGTCGCGAAGGTGCCCGTCCTGGCGCTCGTCAGTGAACTGTAGAATCCCTTCAACGGTTGGACTGCTCATTTACCGATCCATCGCTGCACGATCAGCACCCGCCAGGCCGTTGCACTTCCCCGAGAAGGACGGACACGCTACGGATGCAACCGCCCTTTCCGCAGAGGACTGGCGGCGCATGACCACACACTTGAGAGTTCACATTCAAAGATAAACGGGGCAACTCAGATACTCGGGAGCGGTAAATTCGTTGTAAGACGAGGCTTTCCCGGTGCCGGTGCCGCTGAGTAGAATGACCAGCATACACAAACTTGTCCGGGAGTCAAAATGGACCTGCTGACGCAATTACAGAACGACATGAAGACGGCGCTTAAGGCCGGAGAGAAGGAACGGCTGAGTGTTATTCGGATGCTGCTCAGTGATGTAAAGAACATAGACCTTGCGCCCAAGCCGACCACGGCCGAAGAGGTGGTGGCGAGCTATGGCAAGAAGCTGCGCAAGAGCCAGGAAGAGTATCAGCGGCTGGGTAAAACGGCGGAAGTCGATCAACTGAAGTTTGAGATTGGGGTGGTGGACGGGTATCTGCCCAAGAAGGCCTCGGCGGAGGATACGGGCAAACTGGTTGATGAGTTCCTTGGGAAACAAGCTTACACCGAGAAGCAGGTTGGGCAGGCGATGGGGGCGTTTATGAAAGCGCATGGGGGGCAGGTGGACCCGGGAGTTGCGAATCAGCTGATTCGGC
Organism: Tepidisphaeraceae bacterium; assembly: GCA_036794395.1. Classification (GTDB taxonomy): domain Bacteria; phylum Planctomycetota; class Phycisphaerae; order Tepidisphaerales; family Tepidisphaeraceae; genus DASXMX01. The sequence continues at coordinate 21,693 of DAIRGS010000071.1, forward strand.
AGCGGTTGGCGGGGAAGTAGACAATGCGCGTTCGCTTTGACATGGCGGCGTGCTTTGTGGTGCGGCCGGGGGAGGCGGGGGGAACGCACGAATTTCTCCAGCTTCGGCGCGCACCTGATGATTTCATGGGCGGGGCGTGGTCGACCGTGCGCGGCAAAATTGAGGAAGGGGAGACGGCGTGGGGGGCGGCGTTGCGCGAGCTGCGGGAGGAGGCCGGGATCGAGCCCGCGGAGTTTTATCAGCTTGATACGGTGGATATTTTTTATCTGCATGGGGACGACACACTTTGGCATTGTCCAGGGTTCTGCGCGGTGGTGGGGCGGGATGTGAAGGTTGTGTTGAATGCGGAGCATGATGCGTTTCGGTGGACCGGGCGGGAGCGGATTGATTTGGATTTTATGTGGCCGGGGGAGCGGGCGCAATTGGCGGAGTTGTGTCGGGAGGTTTTGGACAATGGGGCGGCGAAAACATATCTTCGGATTGCGCTTGGGAAATGAGTTATCTGCGCTCTGTTGAAATCCTCTATTGGATAAGCTGCCTTTTGTCATCCTGGAGCGAAGCGAAGGATCTGGTAGCCGGTGAATCGCTCGAATATCAGATCCTTCGCTTCGCTCCAGGATGACAAGATGGAGGATTTCAACAGAGCAAGTCATCTGCTTGAGTTTAAGCGGACAAAGTGGATCGCGGTTCGGGTGGACCTGCGATCCGACCGCTAAACGGGCGGCCTGGAATTGATATGACGCGATCTTCTTCGATAGTTCGTCCGCCCGTTGTGCCGCCGGGGCCGGAGTTTCGGTTGGCGGCGATCGATGTGGGGTCGAATAGTTTGCATATGGTGGTGGCGCAGGCGGATCCCGATGGGAGCCTGACGACGTTGTGGCGGATGAAGGAGATGGTGGGGCTGGGGCGGATCAGCTTTCCTTCGAAGCAACTGACGCCGGAGGCGATGGAGCGGGCGATGGCGACGCTGCGGCGCTTTGTGCAGGCGGCGCGCGCGCGGGGTTCGGAAAAGGTGCTGGCGGTGGCGACCAGCGCGGTGCGGGAAGCGGAGAATGGCGGGGATTTTCTTCAGCGGGCGCGACGTGAGCTGGGCATTGCGGTGAAAGTCGTAAGTGCCAGGGAAGAAGCCCGACTGATTTATCTGGGGGTGCGGCATGCGGTGAACCTGGGGACCAAGCCGCACTTTATTCTGGATGTGGGCGGGGGCAGCGTGGAGTTTATTGTCGCGGACAACAGCAAGGCGCTGTTCCTCGAGAGCCGGAAGCTGGGGGCGGCGCGGATGACGGCGCAATATGTGACATCGGATCCGATTAGTCCGACCGATCTCAAGAATCTCACGGCCCATTATGACAAGGAATTGGGACCAATCTGCGATGGAGTTCTGGCGCTGAAGCCGGTGGTGGCGATTGGCACCAGCGGGACGCTGGAAAACCTGGCGGCGATGTGCGCGGCGATGGACAAGAAGGATGTGGTCGCGGGCATCGAGAAGGATGCGTTGTCGCGGTTATTGACGAAGTTGATCGAGAGCCGGGCGAAAGATCGGGCGACGATGACGGGGCTGGACGATCAGCGGAAAGATCAGGTGATCGCGGGGGCGCTGCTGGTCAGTGAGTTGATGCGGCGATTGAATCTTCCCGAGATCCGGCTTTGCAAATCGGCGCTGCGTGAGGGGATCCTGATGGATTACCTGAGCCGGCATTTGCCGGACTTGCGGATCAGAAGGGAAGTGCCGGACCCGCGGCGGCGAAGCGTATTGGATCTGGCGCGGCGATGTGACTGGCATCAGGCGCATAGTGAGCAGGTGGCGAAGTTGTGTTTGGAATTGCTGGACGGGACCAAGGCGTTGCATCATTTGGGGACCACGGATCGAGAGCTGATCGAGTATGGGGCAATGCTGCACGATATCGGGTGGCATATCGCGCGCGAGCGGCATCACAAGCATTCGAAGTACCTGATTGAGAATGGGAATCTGCGGGGGTTCAGTGGGGAGGAGATTTCGATAATTGCGGGGATCGCACGGTACCACCGCAAGGCGATGCCGAAGCTCGCGCATAAGTCATTTGCGAAGCTTTCAGCGCATGGGCGGAAGGTGGTGCGGGTGGGGGCGGCGCTGTTGCGCATCGCCGATGGGTTGGATCGGAGTCATAGCGTGGTGATTACGGGACTGGCGTGCCGGGTGGATAAGAAGCGGGTGGAGGTGACGCTCAAGGCGCGGGGCGATGCGGAGTTGGAGTTGTGGGGGGCGCGGAGTAAGCGGGGGATGTTTGGGAAGGTGTTGGGGAGGACGTTGAAGATGAGGTTGGGGGGGAAGTAGGGCGGCAAGTGCCGCGAGAAAGTAGTGGGGAGAACAGTAGAGCAGTAGAAGGAAAAGCTTTGGGTGTGAAATGTCTCTCGTCATTCGCCCTCACCCCGGCCCTCTCCCGGTGGGAGAGGGAGAAAGAGGGGGCGCGTGGATTGGGGGGACTGGCCTTACAGGGTGAAACCGGCGGCGGAGGCGTCGGTGTGGAACATCTTTACGGTTTCGAGGGAGTATTGGGAGAGGTCTTTGCCGACAAGTTCCAGTTTTTTCAATACGTCGTTGGTAACGGTGATGATGTGGCAGCCGATCTGGTCGGCCTGGAAGATATTGAGTAGTTCGCGGGGGCTGGCCCAGATGAGTTCCTGATTGGGATAGGGTTTCATCATTTCGACGGCTGCGGACATGAGGGGGACGGGGTCGCGGCCGGTATCGGCAATTCTTCCGGCGAAGACGGAAATGCAGCTTGGGGCGAAATCGGCCAAAGCGGCGGAAACGTCTCGCACTTGCGACAGCGTGAGCAGGGCGGTGACGTTGAGTTTCACTTTGGCGCGAGCCAGTCGCTTGATGAGCGTACAGCAGGATTCGGATTGGCAGTTGGTGACGGGGATTTTGACGTAGACGTTTTTGCCCCACGAGGCGATTTCGTTGGCCTGGCGTTCCATTTCGGTGAAGTCGTCGGAGAAGACTTCGAAGCTGATGGGTTTATCAGAAATGGATTTGAGGATGTCTTTGGCGAAGGCGCGGTAGTCGGCGATGCCGGCCTTGCGCATGAGGGTGGGGTTGGTGGTCAGGCCGGCAATGTGCGGTTTGCGGGCCATTTCAAGCATGCCGGCTTTGTCGGCGCCGTCGGCGAAGATCTTGATTTGAAGTTTGGATACATCTGGCATCATGCGTCAGGTCCTGTGAAGCTCCCTTAAAATAATCTCGACCGCCTCGCTCAGGTCGGCGGCCCGAAAGTCGGGGGTGCAGCGATCGGCCTTGCTGTAAGGCAGGTCGATCAGGATCGATTTACACCCCGCTGCCTGGCCGGCGGCGATATCGCTCCAACGGTCACCCACCATGAAGCTGCGGGCCAAGTCGATGTTGTACGCTCGCGCGGCCTCGGTGAGCAAGCCGGGCAGGGGTTTGCGGCAGAGACAGTTATCGGGGGTGTCATGAAAGCAGGTGTAGAATTCCGTGAGCTGCGGGAGTGAGATGCGCAACGCATCGTTGATTTGCTCTACGGCTTCTTGCGATTGGGTGCCGCGGGCGACGTCGGGTTGATTGGTGACGACGATGAGGGGGAGGTTGAGGGAGGCGAGTTTGGTGAGGGCTTCGGGAACGCGGGGGAGGATTTTAAGTTCGGAGATTGTTTGAGGGGGATGGGGGGTGTTGTTGATGACGACGGTGTGATTCAGGATGCCGTCGCGGTCGAGGAAGATGGCGGGCGTGGGGATCATTGAAATGAGGAGAGGGGGAG
>DAIRGS010000388.1:0-6258 GCA_036794395.1 Tepidisphaeraceae bacterium
GGCCAGGAGTTGCTATCAGGCAACCCGGTGGGTCTCAACGTGAATCCGTTGCTCAATAATCCTGGCGGCGGGGGGACCATCGGCAACGCCGACAACCTGTATACGCTGAGCGCCTACCAGCTTCAGTCCACTTCCCCACTGAAAAACGTCGCATTGAATCTGACCCAGTTCGGCATCAATTCCGGCCTAACTGATTTCTTTGGGAACCCAATTCCGGACCCGTCGGGATTGTTTGACATTGGAGCAAATGAGGCCGCATAACGCATGGTCCGCACCTCATTGGCTATCTGAGCCGAGATCACGGGAGCCAACTTCTCGATGGTGTTCCGAGGCACTTGTAGTCGCTTCCGGTCTTCCGCTCCGTTCCTTGGCGATGGTCTGCCACTCATGCCCATTAAATTAAATCTCCAACTTATTCTTTTCCCTGGCATCTCAGGATTTAGCGGCCCAGACGAAGGGCCATGATCGCACCCCGCCTTCTGATTTCTGCCCCCTGACAAGCGCCGTGCGGAATCCAACGCTGTTGAGTTCACTTCACGGGCAGTTGGAAGGCGAAGATGAACGTTCTCAAGCGGATCATTGCTGTTGAGGTCGCTGTTTCAGCACCGGCCTTCTCACAGACGGCACCGCCAGCGACTCACTCTCCACTGCAAGCTCTGGTGAGGTCCGTCCTCGAAGTTACGGCGTCTGTCATTCGACTGCCTCCCATTGCTCGGTTTCATTCATCTGCGCGAAAGCAAACATGCGCAGCCTTGAAGAAAGAAGATGGCCGTGCTGTAAGATATTGCCGGGGCATACTTTTGATGGAGAGATCAGATGGCAACCTTCGTCACGACGATCAAGTTTACCGACCAGGGCGAGAAGAACATCCACGAGACGACCCAGCGAGCAGCATCGTTCAAGGCCACGGCCAAGAAGATGGGGGTCAAGGTCGTTGCTCAATATTGGATGCTCGGACAGTTCGACGGATTGTTGATTTACGAGGCACCGGACGCTGAGACGGCCACGGCCTTGATGCTGCACCTGGGGTCGCTGGACAACGTGCACACATCGACTATGCGAGCCTTCGTCGCTTCCGAAATAGAAGCGGTTATGGAGAAGCTGCCGAAGTCGTGAGTGTGTTGTTTGCCGGGCCGTTCTTCTCAATTCGCTCACGTCGTGCCCGCTAAGTTGTTAGAAACAAATTTGTTTTCTTCGCTGCCGCCTAGACCTATCTCTGGACCGGGCCTGTGCTTCTGTCTCTGGTCCGTGGCGTAATTGAAGGAAACTTCGGGGTTTGGCGTGGAGGCTCTTCGAACGGGGGTAGGATGGTCCGCGTTACCGAACGAGGCAGACAATGAAAACATATCACGGCGAACGACGAGAAGATGGCTGCGAAGTGACGGTTGACTTTCGCCCGCTGCGGATGCGGTCGGACTTGTCTGGGAACGCCACCACCCCATTCGACTGGGGTTACATCGGCGGCGGGCAACTGTCGCTGGCTCTACTGGCAGACTTTTTCGGCAGTGACGTGAAGGCAAAGGCGATGGCCGATGTATTTGAAAAGCACGTCATTGCCATATTGCCAGATGTTTGGACTCTGACGAACTACGCTATCGCTACGGCCTTGGCACCGCTGGTGGGTGTGGACGGTGCTCGGGCCGACGACATTGAGGCTGGCGGCGATGCAGGTGTGGCCTTTGGGGACATGCCTGTGACGGGCACGCTCCAAGCGGAGGATATCGCAGCCGCCGGGTCAATGGTGAGTGAGGGCGGTCACTTGACCGGTCTGTAGCCCCGAGCCGGCCTCGTACCCGTCTATGTCACCGCCTCAATGAGCAGGCCGTCGCTTGTCTTCGTCGCCCGAACCAATGCGCTCTTTCTAATCTTGCCAGAGGCGAGCCAGTACGGTTGCGGCGTCTTGTCTTGCACCCACCAGTTGCAACGGTAGCAATTGCCAAAGACTCGAACGATCTTGATCCGCTCGTCAGGCTGGCGCTCCATCGATTGCTCCATCTCCTTTGACAAGTCCTCTGTGGCCGGTCGAGGGGGAACGACGTTCTTTTCTGTTGTGGCGATTTCTGTCATTGATTGCTTTTCTCTTGCCGAACTTCGGCCGAAATGATGAAGACACCATGCGATTCTAAAGTGGCTTGCGTCGCCGTCCGCTCTTGTTCTCGAATACTTTCAGTGGCAGCTTCGCAACCGCTGCGTTGATCTCGTGGGAACCCTCATCGGCCGCCAGGTCGGTTAGGTTGTACTCGTGAGGATCCGCCGAGCCTTCAGTCGTGGCCTGCACGGACACCTGACCGCTGTCGTTTTCGGTCTTGCTGACGAGTGTCAGTTGGGTTCCGAATCTGCTGTAGATCATAAGGCTCCTGATTACGGATCGATGTCTCCCTGGGGCAAGTCATTATAGCGTGTGCGGTGACCCGGAGGCCGCCGGTGTGATTCAAGGCATGATTGTGGCCGGTTTCTTTTGTTCCCGGACATCGGGTCTTTCAGCACCTATCATTTGTCGGATGGAGCAAAGTGGAAACACCGCAACAAGAAGTCCAGGCTTTTTTGAAACAGCACAGAGTAGCTAAGTGCGGACAGCTACAGGTGTAGTTGTTGTTCACTGAGTCGATGCTGCTGGAGTTGCAGGGCACTGTGAGGCAGGTGGCAGGGGCTATTGCTTTCGATTCAGCAAGCCGACCGGGAAATGAAGCAGGGTGTAATCCAGAGCAGTTGATTGTTTTTTTCGACCGCGGCATGATCGAGGATAGGTCGGGCCACTCTGAAACTTTCGGGCTTGCCCGGCGTAGTATTGAAAGCGGAAACCCTGTCACCCGGAGCATTTTGAAACATTCCAAAGGTAAGCAGGCGGATTTACCCATCCAGCCAGGTTCAGAACCCGCAAATCGACCGGTTGTTGGGCATCCAGGTGATTTGTTGCGCCTTAAACATGCTCGAAACAGAGCGATGACTCTCAAGAACTCGGCAAAGGTCGAACATTACCTCATGCAAGTGGAGAGGTCCCACGGATTTGCCAAGTCGTGGGCGTTCCGAGAGCGGCTTGAGCTTGGGCATGTATCGCTCGAAGAATTGATGCGCCGTTGACATCCTGGCGGGACTGGCTTCGGGCACGAATCTGGCGGAGCCCGCAGACCCGATGGATGTGCGGTCTAAATCCCTTTCAATCGTTTCCACCCCCCCCGTCAGATCAACGTTAATGATGATCGTCGTGGTGATCCCCGGCGTCATGATGGTCGTCATGATGTTCGCCCTCGCTACGATGATCGTCACGATGATCCCTGTCGTCGATCGTCACGATGATCCCTGTCGTCGTGACGCTCGTGACCAAAGAAGCATCCGGGCGTCGTCGTGAACAACGACACAGCGATCAGACACCCTGCGGCTCTTTTGACAAACCTTGTCCAGTCCATACAACGGCTCCTGTTGGATTTAAGTGTATCACATTCGACGTTGCCATCTTCCCTTCACGTCCATTTTTAGGGAACGGCGAAAACATCCGACCAAATAAGTTAAGCTGTGTTCCATGAGCGAAGAGCAAAAGGATTCCCTGACGGCCAAGGTTTTGAAGATCGTTGATCTCGTTGGTTATCAGGACGGCTCGATCGTGAGTCGGGTGCTGCTCAAGCAGAAGGGCGGGAACGTTTCCATTTTCGCCTTCGACGCGGGTCAGGAATTGAGCGAACACACGGCTCCGTTCGACGCCTTGGTCAACGTGCTGCAAGGAGAAGTGGATGTCATGATTTCCGGAGCGCCGCTCCGGCTAGGGACCGGGGAGATGGTTATCCTGCCCGCCAATCAGCCTCATGCTTTGAAAGCAGTTAGCCGGTTCAAGATGATGCTGACGATGATCCGCAGTTAAGCATTCGATGGTCGGGATTAGATGGGCAGATTGCAAAATGGCTGCTATGGGCCGAGAAGTTCGCGGACCGAATCGATCCGTTCGCACCCTTGTGAGCAGAGTTGGAGAAGATGTGCAAGCAACCGATCCTCCCGTATCAGCCAGGTATTGCGATCGCATAGAGGAGATTGGCGGATTCGCCGCAACGAAATACTCGTTTGAGGAATGGCGCGAACGTTGGGCGGGGTTTTGGCGGGGCGTTTTTACGATTGACTCAGCAACTCGGCGACCTGTTCGCGGGTGGGAAGCGCGGGTTGAGCTCCGAAGCGGGTGCAACACGCAGCCCCGGCGGCGTTTGCAAATCTGAGCATTTGTTCTGGTTCCATTCCTTCTGACCGGCCGATTGCCAGCGCGCCGCTGAATGCGTCGCCGGCCGCGGTCGAATCTGTGACCGAAACCTTGTGAGCGCGAACTTTTTTAATGTCGCCCTTGGCCGAAAGCATTAATGCGCCTTTGTGGGCGAGTTTGAGCACCACGTTTTCGGCCCCCATCGAAAGCAGTTCGCCGGCGATCCACTTTGGGTCGGTGATTTTTTTTGACCTTACGCGGTGGGTTCGACGACGGTCCAGCAATAGTTCCGCCTCGCCCTGGTTTGGGGTCAGCACGTCGACGCGCATTAATTCGCGTGGGAGTCCGCGCGCAGGCACAGGTGCGGGGTCGAGGATGGTGTAGACACCCAGCCGGTGTGCCACCTCGATAGCGTGCTTCACGGTCGCAAGCGGGACTTCGAGTTGAAGTACGATCGCCGCCGCGCCTTGGATGAGGCTCTTGGCGCGATCAACATCGGCAGGTGTCAGCAAGGCGTTTGCGCCGGGGGCGACGACGATCGAGTTCTCTCCTTTTCGATCCACGAGCACGATCGCGCATCCGCTGGAAGTGCCTTCGGTGACGGTGACGAATTCCGTTCTGACCCGGTGCTGGGTCAAACCGTTCAGTAGTCGCTGGCCGAAGTCGTCGTCGCCGACGCGGCCGACCATATAGACATCGGTTTGTGGATCCGCGAGTTTGGCCGCGGCCACGGCCTGGTTCGCGCCTTTTCCGCCAGGGACGGTGATCAGGCCTTCGCCCGATATGGTTTCGCCGGGCCTGGGAATGCGAGGCGTCCGGCAGACCAGGTCCATGTTGATCGAACCGATGACGACAATGCGTTGTGCGGGCTTCACGACCCCATTGGACTGGCAAAGGCGATCGCCGCCAACCTGCAATTTTGACGAGGACTATTCACCGCGGAGGCGCGGAGGATGCAGAGAATATGAATGGGGAGAAACTGATATGGGAAATAGGAGAGAAGAATGTCGCACGCCTTGTGTGGAAAACATACGGCGGTTCATGCGTTTTTCTCCGCGATCTCTGCGCCTCTGCGGTGAATCAAGAGGAATGCTGAGGTTATTGCAGTGCTTCGAGCAACGCGGGGCCGTACATTTTTACTTTGTGAGGGCCCATTCCTTTGACTTGCTCCAACGCATCGGGATCGGCGGGCATTGATTGGGCGATCAGCTTCAGGGTTTTGTCGTGGCAGATGACGTAGGGGGGCAGGTCTCGCTCTTTCGCCAGTTGAGCACGAACCGCGCGAAGGCGCTCGAATCGGTCCTGGGCTTCAGGGGAGAGATTGTCTTCAACATCCTTCTGCGTTCGGTCGGTGGAAACCACGCGTCGGCGCTCGGTGTTCGTCACCGTGCCTCGACGCGGTGCCAGATCGGCAAGGCTGGCAGGGGGGGCTTGCTGGCCTTTCATGACCCCGACGCCGGCAGCGGTGAGCTCAATCACGGGCCGAAATTTGACGCCATCCGGATCGCGCTGGCGAGCGAGGCCGGCTTCCATGAGGCGGTGCAGCATCGCCACGATGCGCTTGGCGGAATGCGCCTTGAGAAGCCCGAATACGGTCAATTGATGGAAGCCCCAGCGCAGCATCTTGTCGTTTTCGGCGCCAGCCAGGACCTCGGCCACCATGCCCACGCCAAATTTCCCTTTGAGCCGGGCGATTGCGCTAAGCAACTGCCTGACCAGCAGGACCGCTTCATCGGACAAAATGGGGGCCGCCCCTTGGGCTGCCGCCACCGAATCGAAATTGGGACGGCACACGTCGCAATGGCAATCGACGACTTCGGCCTCATCGCCGAAATAATCGAGAATCATTTCCCGCCGGCACTGGCGGGTCTGGGCATATCGGATGATTTGATCGAGTTTCTCCGTGGCGTATTGCTTCAGGCGGGCAATAGCGGCAGGGTTGGCGCCGGGGTTATCCTCGCCAATTTTACCGATGAAGAATTCGTGCGTGTATCGATCCTGGTAACTGAAAAGCAAGACGCATCGCGAGGGCAACCCGTCGCGGCCCGCTCGACCGGCCTCCTGGTAATACGCTT
>DAIRGS010000072.1:0-25317 GCA_036794395.1 Tepidisphaeraceae bacterium
TGTTCATAGAAGCCGAGGCGGCATTTAAAATGGAAGACATGGTCGCTGAAGCGACCACGCCAGTAGGCTACCGTTTCACGCTACCGCACTTCAGCCGCTGGTGTCGGGGCTGTGCTTGGATACCATGTCCGTCGCACGGAGGTTCTGCATGCGATGGATGATGGTATTGGGTTTGGCCTGGGCTCTGTTGGGTTGCGCCACGTCGCGCGAGATCACAATTACGAGCAAGCCGGCGGATGCGCTGCTGAATATTGACGGCACGGATCGCGGGCAGGGTCCGGTGACAGAGAAGTTCTCGTTCAGCTCATCGGACGATGTACATCATGTGACCGCCCGGCGCCTGGGGTACATGGACGAGGCCGTGCCGCTCACTTCTCAGTATGACCAGTCTGAATTGGTGATTGAGATGCACCCCCGGACCAAGCGCGTAGCGGTGCATGTTACGCCGGTTCCGGGCATGGTGACGTTGGACGGCAAGCCGCAGGGAGATTCGCCGGTTGAGGACATTCAGCTCACGTTGCCGTTTACGGTGGACGAGAAGAATCAATCGATTACGCACGTGATTCAGGTCAATCGTCCGGGTTATCAGCAGGCCGAGCAGACCGTGAAGTGGGAGGACATCGCCGGCGAAGTAACGCTGGCGATGGATTTGATGCGAAAGGATCTTTTGATCCGCACAACTCCGCCCGGCGCGGTGGTGATGATCGGCGACAAGGCGATGGGCCAGAGCCCGATCGAGGCGCATGATTTCCCCTTTCCGCCAGACCCCACGACCGGCCAGATCGCGGCCCAAACCGTGACGGTATCGAAGGCGGGTTACGATCCGGTTCAAACCAAAATTGAATGGGACAACGGCCGCCGCGAATACGAAGTGGCGCTGGTTGCCAAATCCAAGACCGTGCATTTCGCCACCGATCCGCCGGGAGCGGAAGTGAAAGTGGATGGGCATATGCTGGAGCTTGGAACCGAAGGCGTGAGCATGGGCCGGCTCACGTTTCCCCCCGTGGATGACAAGGGGACGTTGAAGACCTACGAGGTCTTAATCACCAAGAAGGCCGCCGATACGGAATGGGCGCCGCAGGAATTGACGATCGGCTGGGACGGCGGCAAGTCGGATTATTCAATAACGCTTTCAGAGGTGAAGACGCGGCCAGTTGATCTGCTTCGAGCCAAGGCCGTCCGTGGCGACAACGGCTGGCAGCTTGTTCCGGAAATCATTCACACTCTGGGCATGAAGGATGTAAGCGAGGGAGCAGCCAATGAGCCGCCCGTGCGGATCACAGAGCTGCCGAGCGGCACAACGATTGATTCGGTGGTTCAGTCTCCGGATGGGCAGTGGCTCGCGTTTTCGGTTCTTTCAGGAACGTCGAAAGATAACTTTCATTCGCAGATTGAGATGGTGAAAGCGGATGGAAGTGCCGGCCCGAACTTGTTCGGGGACGGCAAATCGCTCGATTTAACGCCGTCTTTCACCGCTGACGGCAGCCAGATTGTTTTCGCATCCAACCGTGGTGGACGACACATCAGCATCTGGCAGATGGCGGCCAATGGAGAGGGCGGCATCACCCAGTTGACCTCCGGCGACAGCACCGATCTATTCCCAACGGTGGACTCGGATCCAAAGCCGCGACTGTACTACGAGTCTCTGGTCGATACGCGCCCCGATCCGCGGCTTTATATGACGCAGTTGGGAACGACCCTGCGCACGGATTTAACCCAGGCCGGCGGAGAGCAGCCACGAGTCAGCCCGCGCGCCGATGCCGTAGCATTCACCGCGATCAATGCAAAAACGGGAAAGCGGGAAATCTTCAAGATGTCGGATCGCGGGGGCGCGCCAATCAATCTCACCAACAATCCCGACGCGGACAGTTTCGATCCCGTGTGGTCCAACGATGGAAACCGAATTGCGTTTGTTTCAGATCGCGGAGCCGATTCCGACAATCACAATAACTTTGACATCTGGATCCTGGATGTTCGACACCCCGATAAGCCGGTTCGCGTGACAACCAACGGCAGTTGGGACGACTGCCCGGCCTGGGCGCCGGGCGGCAAAGCGATTTATTTCCGCTCAAATCGCGGCGGAAGCTGGCAAATCTGGCGTGTTGCGATGAAGTGAATGGTTTGGTGCCTGTTTACCCATCTGGCGCGCATGCTTCGCGCGTGGCGGGGCGGACATTCGTGTCTGCCTCGAATCGGCGAGTGGGGGCATTCCTGCCCCCCGAGCCGATTCGAAATCCGTTCCGGTCAGATTTCGCCATAATTTAGCGCTGCTCCCCCGCGCGATCTTCGGAATGGGATGATCATTTGGTCCATTCCAGCGAAGCGCGCATCGCCTCGAACGCGGCATGAACGGCCGTTAGTTGTTTTTCGCTCGCCTGTGCGTCGAGGATATAAACACCGTTGGCGTGGATCATGAGCAGGGCGGTGTCTTCATGGGCGAGGCCGTTCTGATGCCAGGTTGATCGGACCAGGCGGGCGGTGGTATTCGGGATCTTCACGTCGCTTGCATCGTCGAGCTTCAAATCTGGGTGTACTTTCTTGAGATCGGCCTCGTAATCATGCTGGATCCGGGCCATCTGAATCATCCACGACATATGGGGGGGCAGGTCCGGCACGTCAAAGGTAATGCGCGGGGCATCGTCTGATTGGGCGGGGCTGGGGAGGATGAGGAACAGTTCGAAGTCGGGATCCTTCTTCTCCTGCCAGCCGGTTGGAATTGTTACGCGAACGCCCTTGGCTTCCCAGGTGCGGGAGGCCGGTTTGGTTTCGGCGGACGTGGTGGCCGGGGCGGGAGTGGATTCCGTTACGGGCGCAGCTTCCGAAGTTGGAGCTGGGGTCTCGGATCGCGGTTGTTCGTGGTGAGACTGGCACGCGGCCAGAAGAGAAAGGCTCGCGCCAAAAATCGCCGGTGTGAATACAATCGCCCGGCGGATCATCTGGGGTTCCCTCTGGCAAGCGTCGCAAAAACCCACCTGTGCCGGGCGCTACCCGCGCCCGGCACAGATGATTATTTCAACTCGACCGTCCAGTATGCGGTATCGAGGAACTGTTTCCAACTCTGATACCGCTCGTCGGCCAGGCGAATGTTGATGACAGGGCTTCGCCGCGGCTTGACGGGCTTGGTGATCAGGTGCATGTGCGCCTGGTCAGGGGTGCGCCCGCCCTTTTTTACGTTGCACTTCACGCAGCAGCAGACAATATTTTCCCAGGTGCTGCGGCCGCCCTGGCTCTTGGGGATCACGTGGTCTAGCGAGAGTTCCGTGGTGGGCCATTTCTTGCCGCAGTACTGGCACTTGCTGCCATCGCGCGCGTAGATGTTTCGCCGGTTGAATTTCACGTCTTGCCGCGGGAGCTTGTCGTAACCCAGCAGGCGGATGATCCGCGGGACTGCGATCTGGAATCGCACCGTGTGAATCCAGTCGAAGCCGTCCGGCTCGAACTCAGCCTTAAGCTGCGAAAGCTCGGTCCACTCGGCGAACGCGAAGTTCTGCCACCGGCTCTGGCCTGCCGTGTCGGTTTCAATGTGAACGACCTCAGCCTGCTCTCGACAGAGCAGGGAAAAGGCGCGCCGCACATTGATCACCCGAATGGCCTGATAGAACCGATTCAGGACAAGCACGTTGGCGGAAAGGGCCGGGGCGAGCGAAATGCCGCCGCCGCCGGAACGATGCGAAGCTGAAGCGGAATCCAGGTTCATACGCTAACTGAACCTTCCTCCTGTCCGGCACATCGGCGCGGAACAGGTAACATCCCGATTTTCCGATACCTCGAAGGAGTTAAACCCCTCCTCGACCCGCAATTCACGCGGAATTGTATCTAGGGAAAATCGGAAAGGCCAGCAGCCCGTGGCGAAAGTCCCGCGCGGCCATGCGCTGCGGATTGGGGATGGGATCGAGGCGTCGAACCGAAGGAGTATTCGAGGGAAATACGCCGAGGTTCGACAACGATGAGCCCGGCCCCAAGCCGCAAGCAGGGCCCGCGCGACTTTCACCACGGGCTGCTAGTGAAGGGGGGTTAGGATTTGGTTGTCAATTGGCAGTCCTCAATTGCGACTTGCTGATGGTTTGGGCTATTTCTGCCGCCCCATGATCAGCAGGGCAATCGTAAAAAGCTGGAGAAAGACCGCAATCAGAAGAACCGATTCGGAATTGTGGAACAGCAAATAGGCCAGCAGGAGGGTGGCCAGTGCGATGATCTGCACGATGCCAGCCAGCAATTTGCTGATTGAGAAATCGGGCTGCTCGATGTCTTCGCGCTTTTCCAGCGCTTGGAGAATTTGCTCGGCCAGCTCTTCGAGCCGAGCCGTGGAAACGGCAATCGGGGTGGCATATTGCGCGGGCGTGTTTTGATGGTTGGACGCCTGTTGCTCGGCGGCCGCCGCGCGCTTCTGCGCGAGGACCTGCATCAACGGCTTAGCGCTGGCCACGGAGCGGGGGCCGGGCGAACGATTGGGTTGGAAGCTCTCGAGCGTTGGCTCGGGAAGGGCCGGCTCGGGCTTGGATTGTGGGGGGGCTTCGCGGACTGGGGCAGGAGCCGGCGGGGATTGAGAGGCCGGCGGATTATAAGAAGCCGCGGGCGCCGCGGAAGCAGCCATATCCGGTGGGCCGGCATGGCGGATGAGTGCTTCGCGCGCGATGACGTCCGTAGCCTCTTTAAGCGTCGAGACGACCGCATCAGGCACGGTCAGCATTAATTCGCGCGCTCCCATCGACTGGGGCAACCGCGTGTCTTTGTACCAGATGGTCCGACAGCCCGCTGCTTTGCCAGACTCAATATCGCGCGGGGCATCGCCGACCACCCAACTCCGCGAAAGATCCAATGCAAGCTTCTCTGCGGCCTGATAGATCATCCCAGGCTTGGGCTTGCGAAGATCGCTTTCGTGGGTGTATTCAGCGACGGTTCCTTCCGGATGAAACGGGCAAAACTCATGGCGGTCAATGATCGCGTGCGGCTGAGCGTCGACCAGCAGCTCATCAAGGCGCGCGTTCACGCGGTGAACATCATCCTCACCGAACATGCCACGCGCCACGCCACTCTGATTGCTGAAAACAACAACGGCATACCCGAGCGTGCGAACCCGCGAGATCGCCTCGGCCGCGCCTTCGACAAGAACGACCTTGGCAGGATCGCCCAAATACCCATCGTTAACGATGAGCGTGTTATCGCGGTCGAAGAAAACAGCCGGTCGCTTCATAGCGCGGGATTATGACGGGCGAAAGAGTTAGATCAAGCTTACCCCACCAGGACGGCCCGTTTCGCTCAAAGATTCGTAACCCGAAGTTTGATACAATCGCGAATGAGGTTGATGATGTCACATACCCTAAGCATCGATGAGGCGGCCGCAAAGCTGACCGAACTGGTCCGCGCCATGCGGCCAGGTGATGAGATCGTGTTGACCGATGCCGATCGCCCCGTTGCACGAATTCTGCCGAGCAGCATCCCAGCGAGTGAGCGCCGGCCGGGCCGAGGCAAGGGGATGTTGGTTGTAGTCGACGATGATGATCAGCACCTTGATGATTTTCAGGGGTATATGCCGTGAGTATGTTGCTCGATACTCACGCGTATCTCTGGTAGCTGACAACGGCTTCAAAATTCTTCCCATACTGCTGGCCCACACGGCTGTTCTGACAACACTGCCTTTTCACCACAAAGACCCCTTCGACCGACTATTGATCGCGCAAAGCAATTGCCGAGGAGTTCGATCTCATGAGTGCGGATTTGCAACTCGACCCATACCCGATTCGACGGATCTGGTAATTCCTTTTTGCGCTCCGTTGAGTCTTCAAAGATCGGCAGGAGAGAACGCAGGCTGATAAACCATAACAACATTTATACAAATGGTTTAACGCGGATCGGCCGGGATCGCCATAAGGTGTGGGTGCAGGTTCTCTATCACGCATAGAAGCGTTCGATCATTGGCTCCATGCAATGATCCGATCGCCATCGATTGACCTTGAAGCCGCCGTTGTTAGAATGCCCGGCCCCAATTAACTGTAGAAGAAAGCGGAGTAAAGACATGGCTCGTGAATCGGCCCGTGAACGGCGGGAAAAGGCTGAGAAGTTTCAGAACTTCAACCGGCCCAAGCTCAAGATCGCCAAGACCAGCACCACTGGCAAGACCTACATCGACTACAAAGACACCGAATCGCTCAGGAAGCTGATGAGCGGCAACGGGAAGATTCAGTCCCGCAAGCGCACCGGCGCCGATGCAATGAATCAACGCATGCTCGCCCGGGCCATCAAGCGGGCGCGGTATATGTCGTTGCTGCCTTACGTGGCGACGCAGGTTTAGCCGACCACGGTTCAAACGACTCGGGGGCATAGAGACGCGGAGACGCGGGAATTCGTCCCGAGTTTCGCGTCTCTCTGTATTTGGAATGGTTTCCTCCGCCGGTGAAGTGTTTACAATTGGTCCGGCTTCGCGCCACCTTAGCTCAATTGGCAGAGCACTGGTTTTGTAAACCAGCGGTTTCCAGTTCGACTCTGGAAGGTGGCTTTTCCACTTTTATCGATGGGAGGCGGGTACCCCCACGGTTGGATAAGCGCAAAAAAATGTCGGCGGGTGACGAATGGAAGGGGGGGAGTCCAGTTCGCCAGCAACCGCCGACAGGGGGGAGTATAGGGGATGACTCCGCTCGGGTCCAGTTAGGGCAAGTACCCAATGAGTCAAAATTGTGACCATCGCCCGCGTCATTGAGTCGGACTGATTAGGACGTTCGCAAACCGCCCACGATGATGACTGGCTGGGCCGATAAAAATGCGTGGGCTCTATGCGCGCAAAAAAGCCGGAGCAGGTTTGCAACTGCTCCGGTTTGCGCGGCGATGATTCAGATGCTAGCGATAGTCGTGGTCACGGTTGTCGTCGTGTCGGTCGGAGTTGTGTCGATCGTAGTCGTGACCATAGCTCCCGCGTTCGTGCCAGCCCGCGTGGCCTTCCCGACCGCCGCCCTCATCATGGAAACAACCTGTTGTGAAAAAGGCAACGCTGCCCATCAATGCGAGGGTACCGAGCTTTCCTATCGTTGCGATGCGGATTCTGTGGAGCATGACTCTTCCTTTTATTTGCTGTCGCTCAATGCAAAAGCAAAGCGGGTGCCACCGCAGGCGATCCCATCGGCGTCGCTCGATATTCGCCAGAATTAAATGGGCTGCAAAATATTCCAAGGTCGGCAACTAAGTGCTTACCAACGATCCCAATGGTCGTGGTGGTGCCAGCCATGGTGTCCTCCATGACCTCCGATAAAGAAGCAGCCGTTCAGGGACAGCGTCCCGATCAGCACTGCCATCACACAGAGGGTCTTCGCATAGCGACGTAGGGTTCGCTTGAGCATGGGGGTTCCTTTTCTTGTTTTGTGCCGGTGGGTCCGTTCGATCAGGCGACGTACCGCCAAAATCCAAAGCGCGAAACTCCTGCCGAACGTGTCATCCGTTCGGGCGGTATCCAGCCTGACATGGAAAGTCGCACTCCTTTGTGCGAGCGCCTTCTTCCCCATATGGACAGGGACGCAGCGCGAAGGTTAGGCGCATTTGCATACCGCCATCACCTGATGCCAATCAAATTTCGAAGGTTATTTATAGTCGCGGGTTAACCGGCAAACTCTTTGATCGCCCTGCCCCCGCCGGCGAGATTATCCAACCGCATCTCAGAATACTTGCGTGAGAAGATCACACCGGCCGCGCCGTTCTTGAGCGCCGTCGTTGTCGAATCAAACACGTCCTGCGGCGTGGTTTTCTTCTGGTCGCGGCCAGTCGGGATGTCAATATCGATCCCGGGAAGGATCTTGCATTTGCCCGCCACGCCTTCAACGGCTCGTTTGGTCTCCCGGCCAACATAATCCGCGGACAAGCCCGCGGTCGGGATGTTGGTCAGGGATTTTTCATTCTCGTAGTTGAGCACATGGTTGAAGAAACTGTACACCTCTTCACGCGGAAGGTCTCGGAAGATGGTGTTGTGGACGTTGCCGATCGCGCTGGCATAGCGTGGCCCGCCGCACAGGTTGTAGGCGACGATCTTAAGCTCGTCCGCGTACTTGGCCATCTGCGCATAGTCCTGCTCGGCCCGAAAAAATGGCGCGAAGGAATTCGTGTGCCAGATGTGAAAACCAACCTGAGCGCTGGCCTTGGCGTCTTTCGCGGCTTTGTAGACGTCGGCGTAAATCGCATGCTGGCCGTCTGTCCAGAGCTTTTCCCACGCGAGGATCTCCGGATACTCGACGAGCAGCCGCCAGAAAGTGACGAAGTATCCGTCGCTCGGCCGAGTGCCGGCCTGGGCGGCCGTCACAAATTTCGCCAGCTTCTTGTAGCCTTCCATTGCACGCTGCACATCAATCCCCCGTTCCCTCGCGGCTTTCTGATGATGCTCGCAGAAGCATGTAACGCGTGTGGGATTGGCCCGCCCCGCATGGCTCGCGCCGATCGCGTTATTCAGCGGCCCTTGTCGCTCAGAACCCCACATGACGCCATCCACGTCGTAGGACTTGCAGTAATCGCTGGTCAGGCCAATCAGGAAACTCTTGTAGTCGGGGTGATAGGCGCACAGCGTTGAGATTTTGCGGCCTTGGAGATCGACTTCCTGTAGATCCGATACGCCAGGCATGTTGGCGCCGAAGACGTCTTCGTACCAGCAATAGATTTTGATGCCGCGTTGTTTGGCCTTGGGGAGCACCTCGGCCAGCACGTCATAGTTCGGGCCGAAGTCGGGCGCCTTGGTTTGTTTCAGTGAAGTCTTTTCGTAGAAGGCCGGGTGTGGCGTGGCGTAGTTGCCGCCGTGAAAGGTGTCCTGGTCGTAGGCTTGCTTGCCGTGATCGGGGAGGGGTTGGCCCGGGATCTGCCGGCCGGCGATCCCACGGCCATACGTAAATGTGGCAAGATAAATCGCGTTGACGTGCCCGCGATCCTGAAGAATGTCGAGCACTTGATCGACGCCTTCATCAACAAATGAGACGGCCCCCACTTGGATGCCGACCGTTCTTACCGGCTTGGCAGCGGGTTGCTGCTGAGCCTCGGCCGATGACACGGTCGCAGCACCGGCAAGTGCCACTGCGCCTTTTAAGAAGTTACGTCGGCTGGCGGGGGTGGTGAGTTCATTCTCGTCCATGAAGCCTCCTGATAGGTGGACGAATTAGACACGCCAGCGGCAGGAGGGGGAAGGGGCCGCCGGGAAGCAGGATGCGGAGCGATCCGTATTAAGAGCGACATTCGCATGAGGACATCCGAGCGATAGGGCATTGTTGTCGGGGGGTGGGGAAGGATAACATCCGTCAGATTGACCGTTTAGCGCGTTTGGGCCGCCCTGACGGCATGGTTATCTGACGTGTGCGCAAAATCGCGGCCATCGACTCGAAAACCCGGCCTTTTGCTCTAACCGGGCAGGGGCTTAACGTGTCTGATCTTATGGAGCCGAACGCGAGCCATGCTGATGGAGCCCAAGCGGACGGTTCTTCGGCGGATGGCTCGTTGCCGGATGGCGAACTGGTCAACAGATCGCTCAAGGGCGATCGCAAGGCATTCGACGAGCTGATCCGCAAGTATCAGCGGCAGGCGGTTGCGGTATCGTATCGGTTGCTGGGCAGCAGCCACGATGCGATGGAGGTCACGCAGGACGCGTTCCTCAAAGCGTTCAGCAGTCTGTCGACGCTTCAGAAGCCCGAGGCATTTGGCGGCTGGCTGATGCGGATCGTGTCGAACCTGTCATTGAACTACCGGCGGAGCCGCAAGACGCGCAGGCAGTTGCCGCTCGATGATCTGCTGGGACCGACCGATTCGCAGCAGACCGATTCAGCCGGCGGCAGCGAGTGGATGGCCAACGCCGGCGACCCGGTCCGAAACCTGGAGAGCCAGGAAATGGGTCAGCGCCTGGGCGAGGCGCTCAAGCAGTTGCCCGAAAAACAGCGGCTGGCAATCGTGATGTTTACGATTGATGAAATGCCGCAGAAGCAGGTCGCCGAGACATTAGAATGCAGCGTGGAGGCCGTGAAGTGGCATGTGTTTCAGGGACGGAAGAAGTTGAAGGAATTGTTGAAAGGGTACGTTTAGAAGATTGTTGGTGGTCAGTTGTGAGTTGTCAGTTGTCAGTCGCAACTAACCACTAACCACTAACAACTGACCACTGACCACTGACCACTGACCAAATAACCATGACCCGCGAGGAATTGGAATTTTCGATTTGCCAGTATCTGGACGAGACGCTTCCCGAAGCCCAGCGGGTTGCGCTCGAAGCTCGACTGGCGACCGATCCGGAGGCGCAGGCGATTCTGCGCGAGGAACGGGCGTTGTCGGTTGTATTGAAGTCGGCGTCGGTGATGCCCGCAGTGAAGTGGGATGCGCTGGCGGAGCGGATTTCGGGGGCGATTGACCAGCAAATGGAAGGGCGGGTGGCGCGGGCTTCGTGGATGATGAAAATGCGCTGGCCGGGCTATGCCGCGGCGGCGGCATCGGTGGGATTGATCGCTGGGATTGCGATGCACCTTTTATCGCAGCCACGGGGACAGCTTGACGGAACACACGACGGTACGGCGTCCGTTGCGATGGTTATTGAGGGCCCGCAGGAAGATTCACCGGCCGGCCCAATGGTTACGGAAGTATCAATCGGCCCAGGCGGAACCTACGCCAAGGCCCCGGCCCTGGCGCCCTATGCCGATGAAATCGATTCACGTCCAACACGTGTAGTGATTGCCGCCGGTATGCCCGCCGAAGCCGAAGAGCCCCCGACTTCGCCGTTTTGATTCAGTGGGAAGTGGGAAGTGGGCAGTGGGCAGTGGGCAGTGCGCAGTGAGCAGGCCGAAAAAGCATCCCGAATCCCTTTCTGCCCACTGCGCACTGCCGACCGCCCACCTTTTTACCACCCTACTTTCCGCCGCAACACTTCTTATATTTCTGTCCACTCCCACACGGGCAAGGATCGTTCCGTCCCACGGCCCACGACGATGAAGATTTGGTTCCACCCTGCGCCTCGCGCGCAAGCATCCCCATGATCTCCGCGGCAGGGCGGTGCTGCTGAAGCAGCTGCGCCATCGTTTTCATGTACGGGTCGATGTGGTTGAAGAATCGTTTGTACGCGGGGCAGAGGTAGTTAAGGCCTTCCTCGCCTGAAGGTGTGCGGATGAACCGGTGCTTAGGGCATTCTCCATTACAGGCGAAGCGCACTTCGCAGTCGCGGCAATATTGGGGGAGCGTATCAGCCTTGTCCGAACCGAATTGCCGCTGCCGCACCGAAGCGGCCATTTCGCCCAACGAGTTGTTGAGAATGTTTCCCAACCGATATCGGGGATAGACGTAATGATCGCAGGAGTAAAGATCGCCATTGTGTTCGATCGCCATGGCGTCGCCGCACTTCTCGGCGAATACACAAAGCGATGAGCCCATCCCCATCCAGTTGCCCAGTGCCACGTCAAAAAGTTGAACGAACACTTTGCCCACGTCGTGCCAGACCCATTCATCGAAAATCTGGACGAAGAATTCGCCCAGATCCGCGGCGCGCACACTCCAATCCGTAACCGGTGAAGGCGCACTATCGACTTCACCATGCACCGGTGGCTCGGCCAGATCCAGCCCGAGCACGGTCAGCCGGGTTTGCGGCAGCCGCTCTACAAGCGGGATAAACTGAATAAACCCGCTCCCGATCTGTTTGAGGAAGCGATACACCTCCAGCGGCTTGGCGCTGTTGATTCGATTGACGACCGTCAGCGTGTTGAAATCGACCCCATGCTTTTTAAGCACATCCAGCCCGCGCATCACCTCGGCGAACGTACCGCGTTGTTGCTTGTCGACACGGTATGCATCGTGAAGCTCGCGCGGGCCGTCGACGCTGAGGCCGACGAGAAATCGATTCGCCGCCAGAAATTCACCCCATGCATCATCAAGCAGTGTCCCGTTGGTCTGGATGGCGTTGTGGATGATTTTGCCGCCAGCGTGCTGCTTTTGAAGCTCGACAACCCTGCGAAAATAATCTACGCCAAGCAGTGTTGGCTCACCGCCTTGCCAGGCGAAGTTGATCTCAGGGACCTCCTGGGTCTGAATGTATTGCTGGATATAGGCCTCAAGCACGTCATCGGCCATCTTCCATTTGCGCTGATCGGGATAAAGCTTTTCTTTCTCGAGATAGAAACAGTATTTGCAATCCAGATTGCAGATCGGCCCGATCGGCTTGGTCATGACGTGGAACGCCGTCGGCCGGGCTGTCGCAATTGGGGTGGGTTTCATGGGGAAGACTTACATACTTGTACCCCCTGCGCCCGAAGCTGACAATCGAATTGAAATGAGTCACGCGAGCAACGAGCACGATGAGCCCGGCGGATTGCGCTGCCCGAATTGCGCAGGGGCCGTGGGATCGGCATCGCCCGAAGGGCTGGCGGAATGTCCCCATTGCCGAGAGCAGTTTCTGGTGATGAATGCGGAGCCAGAACCGGATGTGGGCTCGCCATCACGTGCCTCGGAAACGGACCGGGCAGAACACGATGTGGAACTCAGCGGCCTGCACATCCAGAACATTTCCAACCTCCGGCGAGGCGCATATCGAAGCCGCTCTTACCTGATCATCGCCGCCGGCGTGTGCATCGTCGCGGCAGCAAAGCTGATCCAAATCGCCGTCCTCGCCTGGCGAGCGCAATTGCGTTTGGCGTCCATCGGTGACGCAATTGCCGCCGTGGTGGCCATAATGTTTTTCGCTTCGACCGCCCGCAAAATCGCCGCATTGACGCGCGAAATCCGCCAGTCCCGCCTCGAAGATCCGGCTGCCCCTCCAGACTTCTCGATGCTAGGCGACGGCAGTCAACGCCTGCGGGATTTGGAAGCAATGGCAGGTCTAGAGCCGGGTCCCGCCTCCCAGAAAAAGATTGCAACCACGGAGGCACAGAGACACGGAGGCGCGCTCGACGGACTGGAGTGAATTGGTGATTGCGTTTGGCGTCGGCAATTACGTAGAAATGAAATTGTGGTGAGCGGCGCGCATTCCACGTTTCTATCCTTCATTTCTTTTCAAAAGAAAGCGGCGCGATCGTATGAGCGCGCCTCCGTGTCTCCGTGCCTTGTGGTTCGGTGGTTTCCCGACCTGCCAGGAGACCCTCCGCCGCCTGGCAAAGTCCAGATTCAGCGGGATTATGAGCGGAACATCTATGCCAGGGCGGCTCACAGCCTCCAGCATCCCCGTCGCTACGACTATAATCTCAGCATTTTTCAGAATCACAGAAATCTCGACGACGCGCATCTACAGCGGTGTGCGGAACAGCCCCCAATGTGGGTGCGCGACCGTTGAATTTTGCTAAAACATGGATCGCACTTGCGGTGCGGCCAAGTTATCATGGGAAGCAGGGTTTAGACAATGGAATACTACATCGGCGAAGGAAGTCAGCAGCGTGGGCCGTTCACCCTCGACCAGCTCCAGGGAATGCGGCTCCGCCCCGAGACACTGGTTTGGCACCAGGGCATGACGCAGTGGCAGCCCGCTCGAACGATTCCAGAATTGCACGCACCGACCCCAGGGCCGAGCGTTGGGACCACTGCGAGTCTTGGGACAGTAGCGCCGCCTCCTGTAGCGACTCCCATCGGATACGGCGGGCCACCCGCCTCCACCACCGAAGCCGAGAGCAAAAAGGTCTTGGCCGGAATCATGGGAATCCTGTTCGGTGGGTTGGGAATCCACAAATTTGTGCTTGGACTCACCGGACCCGGCTTGATCCTGTTGCTAACGACCGTGCTAACGTGCGGCTTTGGCGGAATCGTGACGCACATCATCGGCATAATTGAAGGGATCATCTACCTGAGTAAATCAGATGCCGAGTTCTATCAAACCTACATCGTAGAGAAAAAAGCCTGGTTCTAGCCCTAGCGGGAAGTGCATTGGCTCTTAGGCACCTTTAACGATGCCGCTCAAACAAGCAGCCAAATCGCCGCTGCCGCCGCGCTAACCGCAACGGCTGTGAACGTCAGCTTATGCCGCGCAGCAAAGTTCCGTCGCGGACGACGCCCGTATGGCGTCACTTCGTAATCCTTCGCGGCCTCGGTATCAGGCCGATCCACATCCTTCGGCGCGGGCGCGGGGCGCTTCTCGGTTTGATTCTTCAGGAATCGAATAAGGCCAGCAGGGTGGAGGACAAGTCGCATGTATGGATAGACAGCGAAGGGTGTGCCAAGGGTAGGGACAACATGCGATAAACGTGAAGACGTGAAACGTGATGACCAGCCCGGTCTTCATCACGTTTCACGCGTCAACCACCTTTCTGCGTTCTCACATTTAGCTCCGCCAATACCTCCCGGTTGCATCGCCCGCACGGGTCATTAAGGTACGGCTTGAGATCGATCGCGCGGGGTATTCTTGAAGGCTGAACAGACGTCATGAAAGTACTGGTCATTGGCAACGGAGCGCGAGAACACGCGCTGGCATGGAAGCTTGCGGCATCGGCGCGGGTCACCGAGTTATTCGCGATGCCAGGCAACCCCGGGACCGCGGAAGTTGCCGACAATGTAGCGATCGACCCGATGAACTTCCCCGCTGTCGAGAAGTTCGCCCGGGAAAAGAAGATCGATCTGGTGGTGATCGGCCCCGAAGATCCTCTGGCCGCGGGTTTGACCGACCGCTTACAGGCCGCGGGCCTCAAGGTATTCGGCCCCAATCAGGAAGGCGCTCGCATCGAGGCGGACAAATGGTTCGCCAAAGAGTTGATGCGCCAACAGTCCATCCCCACCGCCGAGGCCCGCACCTTTACGGACCCCGACGCCGCCGACGAATACGTGAACATGCGCGATGAGCCCATGGTCGTGAAAGGGGGGGGGCGCGCCAAGGGCAAGGGCGTCAGTGTCTGCTACCGCACACCCGACACGCTGGCCGCGATCGATCAGATCATGCGCAAGAAAGCCTTTGGTGAGGCCGGTTCGCGCGTCGTCATCGAGGAGCTGTTAAGCGGGCCCGAGTGTTCCATTCAGGCATTCATCGATCGTAAAAACATTTACGTGATGGAAACCAGCCAGGACCATAAAGCCGTCGATGATGGCGATACCGGCCCCATGACCGGCGGCATGGGAGCCTACTCACCAACACCCGTGGTCACCGATGAGATCCTCAGCCAGATCGAACGCGAAATCCTCGTCCCCGCCGTGGACGGCCTCAACCGCGAAGGCATCGATTATCGCGGCGTGCTCTATGCCGGTCTGATGATCACCCAGCACGGCGCCAAGGTTTTGGAATTCAATTGCCGCTTCGGCGATCCCGAAACTCAACCCCTCATGATGCGCCTCCAAAGCGACCTGGCAGAAGTTATGCTTGCCGTCGCCGACGGAAAACTCGATCAGGTCGAGCTGAAATGGGACCCCAGACCGGCCATGTCCGTCGTCGCCGCCAGCGGCGGTTATCCCGGAAAATTCAAAACCGGCCTGCCCATCACCGGCATCGCCGATGCCGATGCGATGCGCGACGTAAAAGTATTCCAGGGCGGAACCAAAGCAGTCGGCAAACAAATCGTCACCGACGGCGGCAGGGTGCTTAGCGTAACCGCCCTGGGCAACACCATCGCCGACGCCAAGAAGCGCGCGTATGAGGCGATGAGCAAGATCAAGTTCGAAGGCATGCACTTTCGCAAAGACATCGGGCGACAGGCGGTATGACATTCCGACTCATGAGATTCTTCAGACGACCGAATCGCACCAAGCCCCCAAGTCCCGCTTCGCCGTCGACACAATTCCTTCTCTCCCGGCATCGTAAATCAGATGTCCCCTGCGCGTGCGGTTACAATCTTCGTGGCTTGGCGGTCCAATCACTCTGCCCCGAGTGCGGTCGAAAGGCACGGTTATACTGGGAGCAACATGCCGTATCTTGCAGCGGCCAAACGACCGACGCCATGATTTTCCTGGCCGATGCAATCAAGCGACGGCCTGCCCCGGCCGCTCATGTCAGCGCACGTCAGCTTTGTGAGTTCATCCGCGATCTAGCTGCGGCGCAGGCCGGAAGCGTGGAACTCGGTCGAGCGATGTTGGCCGAAACGCTTGGAATCACCCACAGCGAACAAATTGGTGCATTGGTTTTCGCCCTCGTCGAGTGCGGGCTTCTAAAAGCCGAGGCGGGCGACTCGCCAGACGATTTTGACGGGGTCTTCGAGTCAGCGGGATTCTGGAATACGACAGATCCAAGTCCCCCGTGAGTTGGAAAGACTCAAACTCATGCCCGCATCCATAGAAGAAATCAATTCAATCGACGACCCGCGCATCGCACCTTATCGAATGCTCAAAGACCGCGAACTCGCACGCGAAGGCGACCGCTTTGTCGCCGAAGGCGAATACATCGTTAGACGATTGCTCGCCAGCGACTACCCCTGCGAATCCGTCCTCGTCATCGAGCGCCTCGCCACTGAAATTGCCCCAATCGTGCCCCCCAACGTGCCCCTCTACGTCACCACCCCCGCAGTTCTCCGCCAGATCATCGGTTTCAAATTCCATTCCGGCGTAATGGGCATCGGAAAGCGCAAGCATGCAATCTCCCTCGATCAATTCGAAACATTGAAACGCGATCGCGCAACGCTTGTCGTGTGCCCTGAGCTCATCAGCGCACAAAACATTGGTTCGCTCGTACGCGTGTGTGCCGCCCTCGGTGTGGATGGAATGCTCCTCGGCGAGAAATGCTGCGATCCCTTCTGGCGCCAATCCATCCGCATTTCGATGGGAACCGTTTTCTATCTGCCCATCATCCGATCTGCGAATTTGACCGGTGATTTGGATCTGCTCTCCAGCCGGGGGTTCGAACTGATCGCCAGCGTCCTGGACGAAAAGGCCGAAGCGCTCGATCACGCCAGGCGCGCCGATCGAATCGCGATCCTTTTTGGAAATGAATCCGCCGGCCTCGACCCCGCGATGATCGCGCGATGTGATCGCCGGGTAACGATCCCGATGCGCCAGGGAATCGATTCACTGAACGTAACCATCGCGGCGGGGATTTTTCTGTACTACTTTACGCGGGGCGGGGCTTCATTCCATGACGCAAGCGGCCGGTAGCTCCGCTCGGGCGCAGCCAGCGCCAATTAATAATTGATCTTCAAGATCGAACGGCCGACAATGCGGCGATGAAGTACCGAGTCCTGATCGAACCCGACGAGGATGGCATGTTCATCGCCGAATGTCCGGCGCTGCCTGGTTGTATCTCGGAAGGAAAAACGCGCGAAGAGGCGATCGCAAATATCAAGGACGCGATCAAGGGATATCTGGCCAGTCTTGAAAAACATGGGGAACCGATTCCTCCGTCGATTTCTGAAGAGGTCATTGAGGTTTCTCCATGAGCCGTCAACCGATGTGCTCCGGACGTGATGCGGTTCGTGCGTTCGAACGCCTGGGATACCAGATCGATCATCAAACCGGCAGCCATATCATTTTGCGGCATGCCAATGGCCGTCGTCTCACAGTGCCCGATCATCGCGAAGTCGCCAAAGGAACGTTGCGAGCTTTGATCCGTCAATCGGGAATCACAAAAGAACAATTCGCCGAACTACTCCGCTGATATTCCCTTTTCTTAAAAACGGGACCCCCGAAAGCAGATTTTTCCTCTTGATTCTCAAGTCCCGGCTTTCTATATTCCGATGACCAAACAAACACTGAACAAGGACGGCATGGTGACTTCCGTCGAGTTCAGTTGTGGGGTCGGCTCGTTGGGAGTCGTCGCCCGCATGAAGTCACCGAATATTTGCCGGCTGTCCAAGATACCCGGCAAGACATCGTGAAGGCCCAAAACCTTCACAAGGAGCAACTCGCATGGCCAAAACCATGGAGAAGGCGGAGACAAAGTCTCACGCCGCGGAGCCCAAGGCTCACGCCGGAGAGTCGAATTCTGGGGCAAACGAATCCAAGCCTTCCACCAAAGAAGCGGCACCTCCCAAAGATCCTGGCAAGGACGCGAAGGATGCGAGCAGGGCGGCCGAAGCTGCGTCACGCGACGCTTCGGCCAGTCGTCCTCAATTTCAAGCACAAATTCCACCCAGCCCCGCTCGCGATTCGGCGCTGAGCCGTGCCCTCCAGCAGATCGAAAAGCAGTTCGGCAAGGGCTCGGTTATGAAGCTGGACGGCAACGCGATCACGCCGATCGAAGGCATCCCCACCGGAAGTCTCAGCCTGGACATCGCGCTGGGCGGGGCCGGCATCCCACGTGGGCGCGTCATCGAGATCTTCGGGCCCGAATCCAGCGGCAAGACGACGCTGACGCTGCACATCATCGCCAGCACGCAGAAGCTCGGTGGCGTGGCGGCATTCATCGACGCGGAGCACGCGCTGGACCCGTCCTGGGCCAAGCGGCTGGGCGTCAAGCTCGACGACCTGCTGGTCTCCCAGCCCGACACCGGCGAACAAGCCCTGGAAATCTGCGAGCTGCTCGTCCGGTCCAACGCGGTGGACGTGATCGTGATCGACTCGGTCGCGGCGCTCATCCCGCGCGCGGAAATCGAAGGTGAGATGGGTGATAGTCACATGGGGTTGCAAGCCCGGCTCATGAGCCAGGCGCTCCGCAAGCTGACCGGGGCGATCTCCAAGAGCAAGTGTACCGTCATCTTCATCAACCAGCTCCGCGAAAAGATCGGCGTGATGTTCGGCAACCCCGAAACCACCCCGGGCGGGCGGGCGCTGAAGTTTTACGCGTCGATCCGCATCGACGTCCGCCGAACCGGCACGATCAAGGAAGCCGAAGTTTCCATCGGAAATCGAACCCGCGCCCGGGTGGTGAAGAACAAGATCGCGCCGCCGTTCCGCGATGCCGAATTCGACATCATGTTTGACCGCGGAATCAGCTATGAGGGGGATCTGCTCGATCTTGCGGCGGTGGGCAATGTTGTGGAGAAGACCGGCGCCTGGTACAACTACAAGTCCACGCGGCTCGGGCAAGGCCGGGAAAACGCCAAGCAGTTTCTCTCGACCAACCCCGATCTGGCCGATGAAATTCGGCAGGCCGTGCTTCAAAGCAAGGGCTTGTTGAACGCCAAGCGGGCCATGGAGGCCCCAGCAGCCGGGCCAATTGACGCGGCGTAGGGCATCGCTCGCCCAGTTTGATGTGAGTTTGTTTCGACCGCCCGGTTTTTTGGTTTGAAATATAGGACCTCTCTGGGCCGTGCTTTTGGCGCGGCCCAGAGAACGTCCGAATTTCATAGCCGAGCCTCCATCGCGAATTGGGATTGCCTTCGCGCTGTACTTAGCATCGCCCGCACGGCTATTGCGGGTTGTGCTGTTTGGGGTTACCGGGATGGGTTGTCGATTCGGACCTTTGGTTCGTACCTCTCAGTGTGCGCTTCATTGTGCATTGCTGGCTCTCACTACCGTGCTGGCTTCCTGTGGCCCCGCGGGTGCGCCTCATACTTCCGCCCCCTCGTCGACTGCCACCGCTGGCAAAATCAATGTCTTCGATAACTTTGGCGTCCCCGAACTCGAACAACGATTCGAGGCCGTCGCCAGGCAGGTTTCCCCGGCGGTAGTCGCAATCTCGGCCACTGAAGCGCCGGTTGAATCAGACCCCGCATTGACCGCCAGTTCCGGCAATCTAAACGCCGATAAACTCGCCGGCATGTTGGAATCCGTCGATCGAACCGTCGGCACGGGCTTCATCGTTGATTCCGATGGCTACATCGTCACCAACGAGCACGTCGTCGCCAAAGCGCTACAGCTTTGGGTCACCACCGATACCAAAAAGGTGTATCCCGCGATCGTCGTTGCCTCCGATGCGCGCTCCGATCTGGCAGTGCTGAAAGTGCCCGCCCATGCGTTGCCGCTCGTCAAGTTTTCGAAGGCCGGCCCGCGCCGCGGACAGTGGACGATTGCCGTCGGCAATCCATACGGCCTGGCGGTGGGGGGCGAGATGGCCGTCAGTGTTGGCGTTGTCAGCGCCACGAGCCGTTCCTTGCCCCGATTGTCCGGCAAGGAAGATCGCCTCTATTGTGATCTGATTCAAACCACCGCGCAAATCAATCCAGGAAATTCCGGCGGCCCGCTCTTTGATCTCGCCGGCGATGTCATCGGCATCAATACCGCCGTCATTCTGCCCCAGAAGCAAACCAACGGAATTGGCTTCGCCATTCCTGCCGATGCACATGTCTGCCGGCTGATTGAAGATTTGAAGCAGGGCCGCGAAATCCTCCACGGCTATCTGGGTGTGTCGGTCAGTTCCGCAACCGCCCGCGAATGCCGCGATGCGGGCCTCGATGAAGAAGCCGGCGGCGCTCGCGTCGAAGCCATCGATAACGCCTCGCCCGCCGCCGCCGCGCACTTCCAGGTGGGCGATATCATTTCAGAAATCGACGGCGCGCCCGTCCGCGATACCGAAGATTTCGTCCGGCTCATCGGCATGTCCCGCGCCGCCGAACCCGTCCAGGCCGTGATCTATCGCAACGGCGTCCAGACCGTCAGCTTCATGCTTCGTCCCCGCCCCAGTCGCGGTTTGAGCGATGCACAGCGATTTCATTGGCATGGAATGCTGCTCGGTCCCATCCCCGCCTACTGGGATTTCGGAACGATCTCCCGGCCCTCCGCCGGCGTGATGGTGATCGGCGTCGATTCGCGCAGCACCCCATTACCCGGCGTCAAAGCGGGCAGCGTCATTACCCAGGTCGCCGGCAAATCAATTCACGACCTTGCGGAATTCCGCTCCGTCGTGGCCAATCTCCCGCCCGCCCAATGTAGCCTCCGTGTCGCCGGTGCCACCGACACCGTCGTCTCCGCGGATTGATCCACCAAGGCAATCGCCTTATGCCGTCTGTGGGAGTGCAAGGCTGGGCCGCACAACTCAGCTTCAACCTTCGAGTCGTTAAATCGACTGTAGCAAGTGTAGCACGGACCCCCTGTTTTTCGCCTGAAAACCGACCTCCATGCTACACTTTGCAACATGTGTAGCACGAAATTCGCACGGCCGTTGCACGCCCCATCTCCACTGGTATAGCCCTAAACTACTGTTCTGAATGAGTTTGCGATACGCGCCCCCAGCCCTTGCAACTGAACGCTACACTTTGCAACACTTTTACCACTGTAGCACGCACACCCTGGGCATGACCCACCGCAGCCAGCAGCGACGCCAAAGCCGAAATCCTGGACGACAAAGGAACCGACAATCTCACTGTCGGCGAACACCGGGCGATGACAAAGGCGGTTCAGTCACATCAACCGCCGCCGACGATCATGGCCGCCACGGGAAACACTAACCGCGCGAAATAAGATTCTTCCCGCAACCCCCCCACGCCGGGGCAAAGCCGGAGCGGTACTCCGCGGAGCGCCGCCCCGGCTTCTCCGCGCGCTAATTTCAGATCGTCAAATCAGAAGTGTAACCGATGAATCGTTTCACATCGGTTTCACGATGCGATCAACGCACCCACATGATTACTGCTGCAAAAGATCCTGCCCACCCGCGAAAGCCGTCGGGTGATGCGATCCCGGCGGCGGATTCCGCCAAACCATCTGATTCCCCGCCTTGGCGCTATGTGCATGCAACCCATCCAGCAGCGGTGTCGTTTCCCGCACCGCTTCAATAAGCGTCTCATACGGCTTGTCATGCAGATCGACAACGCCCAGGTTCGCATCCTCGCCATCAAGCGCCCGGCCCGCCGGCGGTTCATCCATCCACTGAAACCAGTCGGCCCCAATCACATACGGCACCTGTGCCAGCCGCTGAGTCATCAACCGGTAACCGGCTGCACGCGCTTCCTGGTTCGCGACTTCACCCGGAAACCGGGCTCGGTTGCGGTTGCCGCTGCGTCCATCAAGGGCATGGAACGAATACTCGCTGATGATCAACGGCTGCTGCGCCTGCTCAGTGATCGTGCGGAAAGTCTGATAGTCGAGCATCGCATCCGATGCGTAATAGTTCAGCGACTGGGCATCCGTGTACTTGCGAGCGCCCAGCGGCACTTCAGCCGGCACCCAACCACGATACCGGCAGCCAAGGATCAGGTGATTCGAGTCATACTTGCGAATCAGCGAAGTGGTGATCCGGAAATACGCTTCCGAAACATGCGTCAGCCAGCGCGTCTCGAATCGATCCTGCACCGCGCCCGGCGCTTCGGGCAGCCTCGCGTTTTGCTCGAGCTGTGCCCATCCGCTCAGCGTCGTTTTCCAATCGTGATTGAACGCTTCAATCGTCGGCCACGTGTGCTTGATGAACCCGAACACCTCCTGGCGGTTGGGGTCATGCGGGCTGAGATCGTCGTAGAACAATCGGGGATTCATCGCCGACTTGTCCCAGTTCAATTCATTATCAATGTAGTAGCCGATCAGATTTCGATTGTCGCGCAGCGGGCTGGCTTGCTCGCGAATGGCCACCTCCGCCCCGCGTTCCCAATCCGCACTGAACAGCCGGGCATCATACGGAACCCACCGGCACACATTCAGGTCGCGCGTCATCGGAAGGCTGAATTGATGAAGCGTCGGATTGCACCACGCCCCAAGGCTCTTGAAGCCGATCGCTTCAACGCGACCCACCGTCAACTTCGCCCACTTCGTCAATGAAGTCGGCAGACAATCCCAGTCCGATGATTGATATGCAGGCCCATTCGCTTCCAACGATGCCAGCGAAGGCTGAACGGTGGTCACACCATTCAAAAATTCAGTTTGATTCTGCGGGCTAAGAAACCACCACACGCCGTCCTTGGCGCGTGCGATCCGCCAGTAGCCCTCGCGGCCGCGCGTCTCGCTGAAACGGTCATCGATAACAGTCTTAACAAGAGGTGCAGGATTTGGAGTGGGGACTGGCGCGATCGGCGCGGGGCTTACTCGAGCCACGCCTGCCGGTTCGTTGATTGCAGTAGCACGAACCGCGCCCGGAACAACAGCGAGTTTCGCTGCCGCAACCAGGACAAGGCCTGCGCAGGCCACAACTGAGGCTATCTTCGTTCGGTTCATAGCACCTTCCACGAACTGGCGCTACGCCCGTCCTGTCATCTACCTCGGATGATTGTTCCCTGATCCGGCCCTTATTCCCCGGCCGGTTTCAGCCCTGTGAGAAAACTCACGGATCTGCGCCTCACAGCGCAAGCAGGAACCTATAACCCGCGGACGAGCGATCCTGAGTTTTATCGGCCTCTTTCATAACCAATCTTTAGACCTAAAACTATATAAGTAAAAAATCGTAAGATCTTATAAAGTAAGGTCTTAAATCATAATTGCCGTTATACGGACCTGCCCGTGAGCAGCACGATCCGCGAGAAGGCAAACACCATTAACAGTAGTACGACGGCGACCCCGACCATGATCGCCAACGCCAGCGCCCACCCGCGCCATCCGCCTGGGAAACCCCGTCTCGTCGGGCCGGCATATTCAAGGGGCTGCTGCTTTTGCTCTCGCTCGTTCATCCCATCTCTTATGGCGAAATCTCACACTGCCGGGAACCTAACCCGGAAAATTCATGATTCACCGCGGAGCCGCGGAGATCGCAGAGAAAGCAGAAAAGAACCGGATGTGTGAGCTGCGCAACGTGCGCGACAAACTTCTTTACGATTTTGAATGTAAGCTCTTACTGCTTCTGAATTCTCTGCGTCCTCCGCGCCTCGGCGGTGAATAGTCCGTGCTAAATGCCGCTCCAGATCGGTATTGCAATGCGAATAACTTGGCATATATTCCGGCAGACACACGCGTTGGCAGGATGCCAGCGAACCTAAACCCAAGGATGGGTCCATGCTTCACACGCGACAATTCGTTATCGTTTTCATCGCCGCGTCCGTTGCGTCCCTCGGCTGCAAAAGCTCCAATCCCGCGCCCACCACCCAAGCTTCGATCTCCAGCCAAACGCCCCCCATTGCCCAGGTCGGCAAGCCAGCCCCAACCCCAGCCAATTTGCTTTCACCCGCGCCAGATTCCGCGCCCATCCCCGGTACGGCCCAGGCCCTCGCCCAGCGTGCTACCAGCTACGCCCAGACTGTTGCCCCGCTCGTAGCGCAGCACCCCGCCCCCCCGAAGCGCGCCAAAGCCGCCGCCGACTGGCCCGACCCTGATTCGATGCAGCTCACCACCCGCCAGCCACAACCCGCCGACCCGGCCCAAGTAAAGGTGCCTCCCAACACGGGCTTGCCTCCCATCGATGGCCGCGCTTTTGCCGCCGCATCGAGTAAGCCCGATGTGAAAGTCGTCCGCCAGACCCCAGACCCGGCTGCCACCGCCTCATCCCTCCCCGCCACCGACGCCCAAACCGCCGCCTTCGCCCGGCGGGCAAAGGAATACCCCCAGGAACTTTCCGTCCAGGCCGACGACCAGCTCCTCAAGCTTCTTAAAGAGGAATCCGTCCCCGATCTCCAATCCATGGCCGGCCTCGCCCCCGAAGATCGCGAGCTTCTCAGCGCACTGATGGATTCGCTCACCAACTTCAGAAACCAGCTTCGCCAGAACAACAACATGCTGTTCTCAAAAAAAATCGGCCCCCTGGTTGATCTAAGCGATCGCCTCAAGTCCCAGGCCGAGCTCTCGGTCCCCACGCTGACATTCGTCACCGGTGCTCTCGCCTACGGCGTATACACCCCCATGTCCCCCGCCCGTTTCATCGCCGGCAAGGTCCACACCGCCGGCGTCTACTACGAAGTGGAAAACTTCACCTCTCAACTCAACGAAAACAAGATGTACGAAACGAAGCTCACCCAAAGCATCGTGCTCTATACCGAATCCTCGGGCCTCCCGGTCTGGAACGATCGAAAAATCATCCTCGACGACCTGGCCCATCGCCACCGCCACGATTTCTTCAACGCCCAGAACATCACGCTTCCTGCAACGCTCACCATCGGCCGGTACCTGCTCAAGGTGACCATCGAAGATCAACAAGCCCATCGCATCGCCGAGAATACCGTGCCGGTAGAAATCGTGGCTCAATGAGCGCCAATGCGGTCGAGGACGTATGAGTTAGCGGCGAAGGACGGGACGGACGTGGCGGCGACTTTTAGTTTTACGGTTGCGGCGGCGTCGGCGCACAGTGCCGTCACGCCCAGCGCCGTTATCGGATTCGCCGGCACTTCAGCTCCGGTGGGGCAATGGCCGCACGGCGGTCTGGTGATGGACGCCACCGGCAACATGTATGGGACGACGGAATTCGGGGGCGCGCACGGGGTCGGGAACATATTCAAGATCGATGCCAGCTCGCACGCCTTGAGCCAGTTGGCGACATTCGGCACAGGCAGTTCGGACGTGAATGGGCCTGAGCGCACACTGACTATCGATTCCAGCGGCAATTTGTTCGGGACGGGAGTGAGTGGCGGCACGAACGGAGTTGGCGGGGGCGGGGAAGGTCCGCCACGTTCCACCCGTACGCGAACAGCGGCGTTGAAATATCGAGGCCTTAACGGCGGCGGCGAACCGCGCCGCCCGTCGAGAAAAGAAAAGGGACGTACCTCATTGCTC
>DAIRGS010000389.1:0-6243 GCA_036794395.1 Tepidisphaeraceae bacterium
GGCAATCGTGCGTCGCCTGGAATTCCGACACACGCCCAAGCATGGCAGTTGGCTGAACATCGCCGAGAATGAACTGAGTTCGATGACGCGGCAATGCGTGAAGGATCGACGCTTCGGGACGATCGATGACTTACGACTGGAAACCACCGCATGGCACCAACACACCAACGCCAAACAACGCGGCGTCGACTGGCAGTTCAAAGTCGCCGATGCACGCATTAAATTGAAATCGGTTTACCCTAAAATCATTGTGTGACAATGCACTAGTTTTGTTTCAATTGTGGGGCAGCATTTAAAATCGCCTTCACTGACGCATCGGCGGCAGCCTCGCTGCTCAGATCGAGCGTTGCCTTCGATCCCATCATCGGAACCGAACCGACGAGTTCCCCCATCACGCGCCCGTCCCGACCAATAATGACCGTGGTGGGATATCCGGTGATCCCATATCCCGCGCCAGCCCGGCTGCGGCCCTTACCGAACGAACGTCCGGACGTCAGCGCCGTCGGAAAAGGAACGTCCCTGCCGCGCCAGATTCCGTTGCGGTATCGAGCAGTGCGCTCGTCCAGCTTCTCCACCGTGTCGACCTCGCCGCCGCCGTCGATGTGCACGCTGACGATGGCAAGTCCGCTATCCTTGTATTTATCGTAAAGGTGAAAAAGCGTCGGCATTTCGTTTACACAGCCCCCGCACCAATATCCCCAGAAGTTAATGAGCAGGACCTTCCCCTCGAATGCCGCCAAGTCGACCGGCCCGTTTTTCCACGCGACAACTCCCTCCAGCGGCGGGGCGGTCTTGCCGATCAGCGATGGTCCCTCCGAAACGTGAACGACGACTTTCCCAAGGTCTATGTCCCCCACCCCCTCTGGAACGGTGACCCACTTCCGAGACGTGTAGAGGTCTTGCCCAGAAACGGTCAGCAAGTAGGCCCCCGGCGGCATGGGAAAATTAAACTCCCCCTTCTCCGCTAGATACTCCGCCGACCCGAGCGTGACCGTCGGAGAAAAGAATGGCACCTCCACGTCCGGACGAACCGTCCCGCGCGCGATCCGCATCGCATGTAGTCGGATCGTAAACGCGCCGCGTTGGAGCAGCGCGGCCGTCGGATGGATGAACCCGATCAGGCCGCGTTCGGCATCGTGAACGCCGACCGGCGACTCCTGCTCGCTCTCGAACGCGGAGATCGGCAATCGAATCGCCCCGTCCGCATCCGACTTGGGGGCTGTGCCGCTCGGATAATAGGTCCACTGCTGCGGCTGCGTCCGATCGGTCACGATTGTCTTTCCTCCGTCGTGGCTAACAAACACCGGGTAATGCTGCATGCGTCGGAAGGCGTATGCACCCGCCGCCGCCGCGCCATCGGGCTTCAGAACCGTCATCGTCACATTCTTCGGGAAATCGACGAACCCCGCGTCGGCACGCACCAATTTGATCAGCCGCGGGCCGTCTGCGGCCTCGGGTTCATCGAACTTCGTCGGTCGCGGTTGACCGGCATGCATCGGGTAGCAGATTGTCAGGTGGTCCACGCCGACGACTCGCTCTACTTTGAACGCCGCATGCAGGTCCGTCG
This sequence comes from Tepidisphaeraceae bacterium, assembly GCA_036794395.1. Classification (GTDB taxonomy): domain Bacteria; phylum Planctomycetota; class Phycisphaerae; order Tepidisphaerales; family Tepidisphaeraceae; genus DASXMX01. The sequence continues at coordinate 1,568 of DAIRGS010000389.1, forward strand.
CCGCCACTTGCAACTTCGGACCCTGCGGCAAGCCAATCTCGAACGAGTCGGCATGTAGGTCCAATTCGTGGTCCCCATGAAGCGCGTATGTCCCCGTCCAGGGACGGTGTTGCCTTCGATAACCAGTCAAGTTAAACGCGCCGTCGGTCAGCACAACCTTGGTCCGTGCCAGATCGTGTGCAGATTCCCACGCTGATCGCGTTTGCGTTGGCATCGTGTTCTTAAGCATCACATCCTCAAGCTCGCTCCTCGCCCCCCCAAACGGTTTCATCGCAGAGCAAGGGTGAGGTAATTCAGGGATCGGAAAATCAAGGGGACGCCATTCCGCACACGCGGCTCCTTGGCCACACGTCTTCGCCACACGCTCCCCTGCCCGCGATCTTCCCGGTTCGGAAAACAAACAAACCCCGGCTTTCACCGGGGTTTCTTCGCACTTCAATGACTTACGTCGTGGTCACTCAAAGACATTATGAGTCCCCTGCTCTAACCGTTGAGCTACACTCCGCTACCCTCATGCACTCCCCGAAACGGCACATGCGATTGCCATGGATGGCATTACCCTCTCCAGCCCCCCGGCGATTGCAAAACATGGAAATTCCAGTACACATGGCCCCGTACACTTCACGGCGTAAATCCGTGAAGTTGTCGATCGTTTCATTGAGCAAATAAGTTGTGGCTTTCCGGTGAATCAAGCTCGCAACCCGCCGGCGATGCCCCGCGTAAAGACCTCTGCAATACTCAACCCCGTACATCACCGGCATCGGACTTGTCACTCCATTAGGCCGCACCGCCCCGGCCACATGGGACGCGCTTCTCGCCAGCCGATTCATCACAACCCACGCGCGGGTGGATCTCGATTGTGACGACCGGCTCGCGCGCGTTTCTCACCTGGCGATTCGAGCGGCCGCGGAAGCCACGCAATCTTCAAACGCCGCCTTACTTCGCCACGCGGCCCTGATTGTCGGAACCAGCAAAGGACCGGTCGAACAATGGCTCAACGCGCCTTCTGTATCATCTGGCCTGAAAGCCTCAAAGGATTTCGGACTCAGCCAGATCGCATCCGACCTCGCCCACGAATTTAAAATGTCCGGTCCGCGCCTCACCATCAGCACTGCCTGCGCTAGTGGTCTCCACGCACTCATACGCGGTGCAATGATGATCCGGGCGGGTGAAGTGCGCCGCGTTCTAGTCGTTGCCGCGGAGGCATCGGTCCACCCGCTGTTCATCGCCAGCTTCGAACGGCTCGGCATCATCCCGCCAGACGGACTGGGCTGCCGGCCATTCGATCAGACCCGCCAGGGATTCCTGATGAGCGAAGCCGCCGCCGCGGTATTGCTCGAAGCCGATGGGTCCGGCGACGGGGGGATCATCGTCGATCGGTTTGCGATGGGCGCTGATGCAACACACCTCACCCGCACCAGCGCCGATGCCGGCCCGCTCAAGCACGTGCTTAGCCAAGTGTGGAATTCCCAGCCCGTCGATCTGTTTCACGCGCACGGCACCGGAACCATCCATAACGACGCGGCCGAGCTTGCGGTCATCGAGCAACTTTCCCGCAACCCAGCCGAACCGCCAAACCTTTATTCACACAAAGGCGCACTCGGCCATAGCCTCGGAGCGGCCGGCTTGGTCTCCGTCGTTCTCAATGTGATGGCTCACCGCCACGGAATCATCCCACCCAACCCGCAAACCCATCAGCCGCTCCCGACTACGAACGTGCGGCTCAGTACCCAAATAGTGCATCGGCCGATCCAGCGCAGCATTGCAGTGGCGGCGGGTTTCGGCGGTCAGATCGCGGCGGTCAGTTTATCGAGCCGGATCTGAAGACTGCTTCGCCGCTTCGGCTTTCTTGCGGGCAATCGTCTCTTCCCATTGGATGAATACGAGCCGTTCGTCCTTTGCCGAAACGTGCGCGAGCCCCGCCTCCGCCGCCGCCATCGCGGCATCGTAATCTTGAATCGCCAGTTGCGCATCGATCAACAGCGCGTACGGCTCCCATCGATCGGGCACAGCCGCACACGCGCGCTTGGCCACCTCCACAACCTGTCCCAGATCTCCGCTGTCCCGATACGTATCGGCGAGCAAGCCGTACGCGCGTTCCGATTGGGGATGAATCCGAAGCGTATACTCGAACAGGGCGATCGGATCATTCCAAAGCATGGCGTACGAAAAGCTCCCGATACCGCCAACGACAACCAGCACACCAACGACTGGAGCAATGATCGTTGGCCGAAACTTTGATAAGGCGATGCCGACGGTCAGGAGAAAAAAGATGGAGGGCAGATACATCAGCCGGTCGGCGAAGATGGTTCCGATCAGGGCGACGATGTTGCCCACCATTCCATAAGTCAGTGCCAGCCCGAACAGGCAGAAGAGCAGCGGATAATTCCGCCGCCGCCAGCTGAACAATACCGCCATGAACCACCCAGTCAGCGCTACCAGTCCAGCAACAAAATACGGATCGTGAAGGGAAGTGGTCCATCCGATGATCGTCCCGCCGTAGTCGATCGACAGATGCCGCGGAAATATCAGCAGCATCGTGTATCTGCCAAGCAGCGCCACCGGCATCATGAGCCGGTCTAATCCCTGGCTTTTCAGGATCGGGTTCACGTACCAGTCCAACTGATTCCGATCCCACGAAAAGCTCGCCACGCGCTCGCGCAAAAGCAGGTAAGCCACCAGCATCCAGCACAGCGCGATACCCAGATAAGTAAGCCGGCGGCGATCCTCGGGCGACAATCGCCCCGAATACTTCAGCGGATACGCGCCCACGATCAGCAACGGGAACAAAACGCCCTGCTCCTTGCTCAGCAGCGCTGCCATGAAGCATCCAACTAAGGCCACGCTTCGCCAGAGGGTGACCGGGCCATCGCGAAGGAATAGCCAAAGCCCCAGAATAATCGCCAATGCGCATGCTGATTCGGCGCGCCCGACCAACCCCGCGACGGCTTCCACATGAACCGGATGAACCGCAAACAGCAGCCCCGCAACCCACGCCGCCCGAACCCCGGCGAGCCGCAAGGCCAGCAACGCCACTGACGCGCTCACCGTGGCATGAAGCAGGATGTTGACCAGATGGAAGATCCACGGGCGATCGCCATGCAGGTAGTTTTCGAGGGCGAAACTGCTGGAAACCAGTGGCCGGTAGAGCTTATCGATCGAGCGGGCGAAGAACGGCTGGGTCCAGAGTTGATACCACCGGTCGGGTTCCAGGACGCGGGGATCGGTGTGAACGATTTTTACGTCGTCGTAGATGTAGGTGCCGTGAAGGGTGACGGCGTAGACGAGCACCGCGAGCAGCGCGGAGGTTAGGACTGGCAGGTATTTCGTGGCATGGGCTTCCCCTTCGGGTCTGAGCCTCAGGGTCGAAGACAGCCCATGATCGAGGGGGATGACTCCTGGCGACGGGTACGATTTGGGAAAACCAAGTTTCGACATCCAGACAGCCTTCTGGTTCGCCGGCAGGAAATGCTCCCTCAAGGAAAGTTGGTTTTCCCACATCTCACCCGTCGCCGAACCCGCGGCTCTTCCCAACCACGGCTTAGAAAGCCGTGCCACGAAAATGCAATGGCGCTAAAACGCGCACGGTATTGAGCGGCATTGCCGCCGCAAGTGTACCGGTGAGGGGCAGAAAACGTGTCATTTTCTACGATTCGGGGCGGAGATTATCATAAGATTGCCGAGACGAATGGCTCGGCATTTTGTATCATGAAAACCGTAATTCCGTAAAAATTTGAATGCATGCAGCCGGATTCCGGGCACTTAACAGGGTGGATGGCCATGAAACGTCGCGCTGCTCGAAGTTTTTACGTTGGTCGAGGTGCTGGTGACCATGTGTTCTTCCGGAGGAGAAATGCAGCGATTGCATCGTCATAACGCATTCACGCTGGTTGAAGTGCTGGTGGTACTGGGCATTATCATTTGCCTGATGGGAATGATTTTGCCCATGATCAGCCACATGCGTGAAGACGCCAAGCGGGTGCAATGCGTTAACAAGGTCCGCCAGCTCACCGTCGCGTGGCAGGCTTATGCCTCAGAGTACGAGCGACATCCGCCCGGCGGATGGATTGACAGTCGTTTCCAGGGCAAGTTGGGTTTAGAGCAAGGGCTGCTGTGGCCTTATATGAAGGATTACGCGGCGTACAGATGCGCCGACGACCCGATCACCAGCGATACCAGCCCCAATTGCAGCAGCTTCCAGCTGAATGGAGCACTGCCTCGAAAGCTTGACGACCTGGGGACGGCCTCGGCGACTTTTGTTTTTATCGAGGGGTGCGACATTGGCGTCCCCAAGAAGGGAAGTTTGAAATTGTCCGCAGGCTTCGCGACTCCCATCTATCCACAAAACGTGTTTAAGAGTGGCGGATATCCTGGCGCGAATCACAAGGCAGCATCGATGGCGGATGTGGGTACGCCCATCTCGTTTGCAGATGGTCATGCGATTTTCTGGAAGTATTCCGATCCCCGTACGGCTAACATCCTGGAAACACTTCTTGTGCCCGGATTCTCTGGCCCCGGCGGTTCCGTCGCGCCCAATTCGCCGGATGTGTATCAACTCGAAGCGTGGTCAGGCGGCCAGGTGCCACCGGGCGTGAGTCAGTAGGCTTGCCGATGCGTCAGTGCGATCCGTCCATTGTGGTGCAGGCTTCCAAGCCTGCACGTGCAGGTCTGGAGAC
>DAIRGS010000073.1:0-12725 GCA_036794395.1 Tepidisphaeraceae bacterium
ACTTACGCTATAAATGAAAAATGTTGGGCGTACCGGTGGAGGGAGAAGAGGGCCGCCTAAAGTGTCACGGACCCGGGGGAGGGTGGGATGGAAGATTTTGCTGGGCGTCCGTCTGAGAGAGTGAGATAATGGTGTGATTGGCGTCCGCATCGCGGCCATGGCGGGTGGCCGGGTGCGGGGCTCTTTGGCAGTCTCCGAGTCGCACGTAGCGCTGGCCGCTCTATACATCATCCTTCCATCCGGCCGGCGCGTATCGGCGAGTTGAAAGGAGGATGTCCCACCCCCGGCGTTTTATTTATCGACCCCACGGACATTCCGCCGACCTCCCGCCCCTGGTGGAATTTCAGGAAAATCGTCGCGCCTTCCGCTGAGCGGCCGCGCTAGCCCGGATTATTCACCGCAGAGGCGCAGAGGACGCAGAGAATTCAAGAAGTTTCAAGAATCTACGCGCCGGATCACGCAGTCGTTCTGTCGCGCACGTTGCGCAGCTCACCCATCCGGGTTATTTCTGCCTTCTCTGCGATCTCTGCGACTCCGCGGTGAATCTTGGATCTTCGGGGTTAGTGGGCCCGCGACGATTTCCAGGAGATTGGTCGTGACACTTTTAAGCTACACCCTCCGCCCGTCAATTCGTAAAAGCCTGGCGACGTTTTTCGTTCATCACAATCCATTTTATCTGTTGAGCGCGCTGTGCATGCTGGCCGGTTGTTATGCGCTGAACAACGGGCTGGGCGCCCGGCCGGGGGATCTGGCAAAACTGTTAGCGTTGCTTGGGGTGTTGAATGCCTACGAGGCGTTGTTGATCGGGCTGGGCCTGTACCTGATCCGACGGCGGGGAATCATTCGGGACGGGCGAACGCTTCTACTTCTGCAAGCTCCATTTCTGGTGGATCTGACTTTTCTGAATGCAGAGGTGGGATCGGTTTCGCTGCGAACGGGACTGCTACTGTGCATCTGCGTGGCGGGGCTAACGGCGATCAAGGTGGGCGTTTTGCTGCGCGGGTTGTGGGGGAAGGCGCCGGCGCGGTTGTTCTGTCTGGTCATGATCGAACTGGCCGCCCTTGTGATGATGCCATGCGCGTTTTCATGGTTCGATCATCACGGCGGTGTCACGGGCTTGCAGTGTTATGCGTGGTGGTGGGTGGTGGGCGGATTGGTGGCGATGCCGGAACTTCGTTCGAGAAGCGAGGGGTCCGGAGTAAATGCCGGCGGGTTGCAGCGGGCGATGAAGCGGGTTTATCTGCTGTTGCCGTTGGCGTCGCTGATTGCGCATTTGTCGATGCTGCACTGGGTGTACCGGGTGCAGTTTGTCGGGGCGGATTTGTCGCCGGTGTTGCTGGGGCTGATGGTGGCGATTGGGCGCGAGGCGTGGGCTTCGCGATCGGAGCTGGTTGTGCTGCGCATCGTGATGCCGCTGGCGGCGATGACGATGGCGATCAACTTTCCGCCGGTGGTTTATGTTTATGCGTCGGCGGGGCTGCGGTTGACGCCGGGCGAGATCACCATGGCGGCCGCGTATGCAGCGGTCGTTTACTGCTTCTTCGGGGCTTGGGCGAAGTATTTGCTCACGGGCGGAGCGGCAGTCGCAACGGTCATGCTGTTCGGGCCGAGCCTGGAACAGACGTGGTTTGCCGTGGCGGCGTGTTACCGGCGCGTGGTTGGGCTTGCGGATCGACTTGTGCCTAAGAGTGCTTTTGAATGGGGAGTTGTTGCGATGGGCGGGGCATTTGCGTTTCTGGCGATGGGGGCGGCGATTAGTTTGAAGAAGGAGAAGCCGGTGGAAGAAGTGTTGAGTGTTGATGTGGGATGATGGTTCGAGCTTGTGATCCTGAGCGAAGCGAAGGATCTGAATCGGGTGAACTACTCGAATATCAGATCCTTCGCTTCGCTCCAGGATGACATTAGGGAAGCTCGCCCAATAGAGGAATTCAACAGAGCAATTCTGACGGCATTCATTCGCTGAATGACCCCCTCCCTGCCCTCGCCCGGCGCACCGCCTGTCATTAGCCACAAATTCTTATCGAGGATGGATGCTCAAAAACCCCCCTCCCTACCCTCCCCCGGCGTACCGGTGGAGGGAGAAAAGGACGAGTGATTAAGACCTGTGCGTAATGACAAGCCGGAGTACCGGAGGAGGGAAAAAAGGGAGCGATGCCTTGGGTGTCTTGCGCGCGGGGACGGGGGAGCGTGCTTGACATCGACGGGGGCAATCATCAAAACGTGGGTCATGGCCGACGCATCATTTGATATCGTTTCGGAGATCAACCTTCAGGAAGTGGATAACGCGATCACGCAGGCGCAGAAGGAGATTGGGACGCGGTATGACTTTAAGGGGAGTGCCGCGTCGATTGAGTTTAATCGCAAGGACAAGGAGTTGACGTTGATGGCGGATGCCGAGCCGCAGTTGGAGGCGGTTCGGAAGGTGATTGTCGAGCGGCTGCTGAAGCGCGGGGTGGACCCCAAATCGATGGACCCGCAGAAGATCGAGCAGGCCACGCACAAAACGGTGCGGCAGAAGGTGAAGTTCAAGGAAGGGATCGACAAGGACATTTCGAAGGCAATTCAGAAGCAGATCAAGGAATTGAAGCTGAAGGTGAATGCCAGCATTCAGGGCGAGGCGCTGCGGGTGAGCGGAGCCAAACGGGATGATCTTCAGGCGGTGATCGCGCACTTGAAGGCCAATCCGCCGAGCGTTCCAATTCAGTTTAATAACTATCGCTGAGGAGCGGGATCGAGGCCGCCGACGCTGTTTACCGTTTGATCCGCCGGCTTGGTGGTTGGGGGGTGGAGGAGTTGAAGCGGCTGGTCGGGCGCGGGTTGAGTTGACGGCGCGGGCTCAAACACCGGGGACCTTGATGGAAGCCGCTGTGTATCGGGGATGTTGCCGCGCTGCATGCCATCCATGTGTTCCTTGAAGGTGCCGGGGGATACGGCGTCTGGGGTCAGCGTGGTGCCTTTGAGTTCGTCCCGGGTGATGGGGTCGAGCTGTTCGGGCATCTGGGCGACATGGGGCGTGAGGAAAATCAAGAGTTCGGTTTTGGTGCGATCGACGATGGTCCGGCTGAAGATGTATTTAAGGATGGGCAGGTCGCCGAGCAGGGGAATTTTGCTGACGGTGAGGGTTTTCTGATCCTGCATGAGGCCGCCGATGACGATGGTTTGCCCATCGCGGATGGCGACGCGGCTGCTGGCGGAGCGGTCGGCGATGATAGGGACATTCAGGCCGGGTCCGACGTTGACGGTTTGGGCGGTGAGCTGGGAAATTTCGGGGGCCACGTCGAGGATCACCTGGCCATCGGGATTGATGTGCGGCGTCACGTTCAGAATGATTCCGACTCTTTGAAGTTGGTATTGGCTGGTGGCCTGGCCGAGCGCCCCGATCTGGTTGTTGATCACGATCGGGACGAGCTGGCCGACGAGAATATCAGCCGGCTGGTTATCGCTGGCGAGGATGTAAGGGCGGGAGAGAACATCGAGTTTGTTCTGCTGGGCGAGGGCATGGAGTTGGACGTTTAGGTTGTCTTCCAGGAAGTTGACGACCAGGCCGGTTGAGGGAGCGCCGAACGTCTGGCCAAAGGATTGGCCATTGCCGTTGGCGCGGGTGTTGAGGATGGAGAAATCGGTTCCCCAATCGGCATTGTTGTCATGGGTCACCTCGGCCACCAGCACCTTGATCAATACCTGCGGGGCGGGGCGGTCCAGCTCTTCGATGATCGCCTTGACCTGACTGCGGTACTTCACGGCAGTGATCACGATCAGCGAATTGGTATCCGGCTCTGAGACGACCAGGACCTGGCCGGTCAGTTCATGAAGGGACTGGGTGAGGCCCGGCTTATTCTGGCGATTATTATTGCGATTCTGGCGGTTGTTCTGGTTCTGACTCGCATTGTTATTGTTGCCCCCCACGCCATTCCGGTTTTGTCCGCCGATGCCGTTCTGATTATTGTTGTTGAAGAAGTTATTGCCGTTCTGATTATTGTTGTTCTGGTTCTGCTGATTGTTCTGGTTCTGTTGGTTTTGGGGGGCCTGGATGTTGCCGAAAAGGGTATTGAGGACCGTTTCAAGATTGTCGGACTGCGCGTTGCGCAGGTGGTAGATCATGGTGGTGTCTTCGGAGCCGGGGTTGGCATCGATCTGTTTGACAATGCCTTCGACGATTTTCATCACCTCGGCCGGGGCCGTTACGATGACTGCGTTGGTGCGGTCGTCGCTGGTGGCGTTGACCTTGGCGCCCTTGGCCTGCTGGGGTTTGGCGCCGTCTTCGTAAACATAAATGCGCTCGGAAACGCGCGCGGTATCGGGATTGGTGGGATTGAAAATCGAGTTGACCAGCTTGGCGGCGGCGAATGCATCGGCATAGCGCAACGGAAAGATGCGAATGCTGCTGGCGGCGACGGGATTGGCATCGAGGCGCTGGATCAGCGCTTCAACTTCAATGAGCGTTGCCGCGGGGGCGGTGATGATGACAGTGTTGGTTCGCTCGTCAAAAGCGGAAGTAATTTTTACCTTGCCGGACTGATCCCCGCCCTGGTTACCGAAAAAGATAAACCGGAATGGGCTTTCGTTGTTTTCCTTGGGTTGGAAGATATTGGCGATCAGCTTGCTGGTGGATTCGGCGTCGGCATAACGCAGGGGGAAAGACTTCATTTGGGAAGCGGGGGCGGGATTCGAATCGAGTTTTTCAAGGATTCCGTCGATGGTTTTGAGACTGTCGGCCGGGCCAGTGACGACCACGATATTGGTGCGTTCGTCGGCGGCGGCGATCACTCGGGCCTTTGCCCGGCGAGAGCTGCCGCCGGCGGCCGCTCCGGGGGCGGGCTGTGGCCCCTGCGGGCCCATCATCTGTGGCTGGCCGGGCCTGGGCCCACCTGGTGCATCGTCGGGTTTGAAGATGGTCTCGATCAATTTCACGGCACTGGCTGCCTGGGCGGAATGAAGCTGAACGATGCGCATCTCGGTGGCAGTGCCCTCCTGCTGATCCATGGCGAAGATGACTTGCGCGACGCGCCGAATATTCGAAGAGGTATCGGTGATGACGATCGTGTTGCTGGCTTCGTTCGCGGCAACATCGGCATCGGGGGAAATGAGCGGCTTGAGATCATCCCGTAGTTTGCCGGCATCCACGTTCTTGATCGGCATGACCTGCGTCACCAACTCATCGGTGCTGGGAATGTCCTTGGGGTCTGCGCCAAATCGAACGGGGATGCTTCCCTTCTTGGCCTTGTCGCGGGGAATGATATGAAGCTCGCGCTCGTTTTGAACGGCCGCGAAGCCATTGGCGCGCAGGGCGGCATTCAGAATGGTAACGGCCTCCTGGCGGGTCACGGGCTGCTTGCTCATGACGTTGACAACGCCGGTGACGGGCGGGCCCTCGCGAATGACGACGAAGCCGCCGAACTGCGACAGGTAATCTAAAACGCTGTCGAGGGGCGCATCCTTGAAATTCATCACCAGATGATCGGATACCGCCGGCCGGCTGGTGGGCTGGCTTGAAGGAGGGGGCGCAGGACGGGTCGCACTATTAGGCCGCGCGACCGCCGGGCGAGTGACGGGCGCAATCTGCCCGGTTAAGAATGGCGAACACATTCCAACACCCGCGACCCAGGCTAAAAGCCCGCTCCGCCTGCTGCGCAACCCCATCGAGTGTCCTTTCGTCTGTCCCGCTCCCGTGCCCGCATGAAACCAAACGCCCTCTGACCTGGAACCAGTGATTCGATTACCCCGCCCGCTCCGCGACATAATTGCGAACACGCTGCCCATTGGGCGCGATTTCAAAGACCGGCTCCTTCGCGCCCTTGGGTGGCGAGTCAGGCGGCGCACCCGCTGGCCCGGTGGCAGGCCCCTGCGGACCCGGACTGGCGGCAACAACCGGCGGCATCAGCGTTCCCAACAGATTTTGCCCGATCTGAATTCGCTTCACCGCGCCGGCGCTCTCAAAAGCAAAGTCATCGAAACCGATCTCGCGAACCTTGCCGCCTGCCACGGGATCCCCCGGGCGCAACTGCATCGTGCGGTGCGAAACCGTATCTTCGACAAAGACCAGGAAACTGGTATCGTCCGAGACGATCCCCCGAACGGCCATCGAAGCCTCGGGCGAGGGTTTAGCTTGAGCACCGCCGGGTGGAGCGGCGATACCGGTCTTTGAAAAAATCGTACGCTTGTTCAGAATCGCGAATGGGCCGGGAAGGACGAACGTTGGGGCAGGCATGGCTGCGGGAACGGTTCCCCTTCCGGCAATGGATGTTGAAGCCGGGCGGGTTGCGGGGCTCACCGTCCGAATCATTGCCAGGGATTCGGACCCCTCAGTGTCGCCCGCAGCGCCCGCCCCACATGCCGATATCCCCACAACACCCAATGCGCACAGTCTCCTGATCGACTCAAACGCGCTCATGGGCGTTTGTCGAGTTGCACGGTTAAACGTGTTCCACCTCATCCCGGACCCCGATCTAAAAGTGCCGCCTGCGAGACTTGCTTAAAGCAGTTTCCGTGTTGGTGTAGCATCCACGCATTCCGCGCCCCGCGAGCGGGGCCGCTAAACTTGGGATGGCAAACGCTACGCCTTCCCGTAGATTCTAATGCCTTGAAAACCTGCCTCCAACTCATTAGACGACGCCGGATGTTGTTTTATGACATCCCGACAGGATTTTGGAGCATTTTGCGATTCGTCAAGGTCTGCATACGCGTCGCCGCGTATCGCATTTCTATAATGACGCAGGCGAAAGTGGAAAGTTTCAGTTTGCTTGCGCCGGTGCGGGTGGCAGAATCCGCGCTTGCGGGTAACCTTTTGAGCGATAAGTCATTGCCGGAAGCCCAAATGGATTTCAGGAATGATGCCCCAAGGATGGAAAATGCCCCTATCCCAACCTTATGATGGGGTTGATCGTACAATAGATAATGCCGGCCTGGAATGGGCTGGCCGCCTTTTGGCCCGGGCGATTTGACCCGGAGGCGAGGAATAAAAAGATGTCTGAACAACGACCCGACCGACCCAATCCGAAGCGGAACCGGCCGGGACTGACCAATGGTGGTATGAAGTTCGGCCGCGGGCTGATGGGCTGGCTGCTGTTTGTGGCGTTGGCGATCCTGCTATTTGTTTGGGTGAAGCAGAGTAATAACGCGACGGTGCCCATCTCCATCAGTGCCTTTAATCAGGAACTTGAAAAGACGAACATTGAAAAGATCCTATTGGATGGCAGCGAAGTAAGCGGGACGCTCAAGGTTGATTCAAACATTAATGGTGCGAAGGTTCACAATTTCCGCACCTATTTTCCCGAGGGAATGACCAGCCAGTGGGAATTCATCAATAAGCTTTTGAATGCGACGGGCAAGACCGCCGACATCAAGGCCGAGCCGTCGAATAACATCCTGGTGAACATTCTGCTGCCGCTGGTTCCGTGGCTGCTGATTCTGGCATTTATCTGGTTCTTCGTGTTCCGGCAGCTTCGGAACAGCGCTGGTGCGGGCGGCATGCTGGGCAACTTTGGCCGGAGCCGGGCGAAGTTGACGAGCAAGGAAAACACGAACATCACGTTTGATGATGTGGCCGGCGTGGAAGAGGCCAAAGAAGAGGTGATGGAAATCGTCGAGTTCCTGAAGAACCCGAAGAAGTTTCAGAGGCTGGGTGGACGGATTCCCCGCGGCGTGCTGCTGGTTGGCGAGCCGGGCACCGGTAAAACGCTGCTGGCTAAAGCCATTGCCGGGGAGGCCGATGTTCCGTTTTTCTCGATCAGCGGTTCGGACTTCGTCGAGATGTTTGTGGGCGTGGGCGCGAGCCGGGTTCGGGATCTGTTTAAACAGGCCAAGGACAACAGCCCGTGCATTATCTTTTTGGATGAAATTGACGCCGTGGGTCGTCGTCGCGGCTCTGGGTTCTCCTCGGGTGGACATGATGAGCGGGAACAGACACTCAATGCCATTCTCGTTGAGATGGATGGCTTTGAGACCAATGACCAGGTGATCGTTTGCGCCGCGACCAATCGCGTGGACGTGCTTGACCCGGCGCTGACGCGGCCGGGCCGATTCGATCGGCAGATCTACGTGCCGTTGCCGGACATCAAGGGCCGGATGGATATCCTTCGGGTGCATAGCCGGAAGGTGAAGCTTGGGCCCAATGTGGATCTCATGCGATTGGCGCGAGCGACGCCCGGCTTTAGCGGCGCCGATCTGGCGGCCATTATCAATGAAGCCGCGCTGGCGGCGACGCTGGCCGGCAAGGAATACATTGAGCAGGATGATCTCGAGGAAGCACGCGATAAGGTGCGTTGGGGCAGGGCGCGCAAAAGCCGGGTGATTGATGAGAAGGACAAGATCGCCACGGCTTACCACGAAGCGGGCCACACGGTTGTGCAGTTCCTGAACAAAGACGCCGACCCGATTCACAAAGTCACCATTATTCCGCGCGGGAACTTTGGCGGCGCCACGATGGCGCTGCCGGAAAAAGACCGGAGCAACTATTCCAAGCGTTGGTGCGTTGCGACGATGAAGGTCTGCTTCGGCGGGCGCATCGCCGAGGAGATGTTCTGCGGCGATGTGAATACCGGCGCTATCGGCGACATTCGCCAAGCCAGCGGCCTGGCCCGACGCATGGTCCGCGAATGGGGGATGAACGACCGCCTGGGCTTCGTCTACTATGGCGAAGACGACAGCAAGCCGAACTTCTTCGAGTTCGGCGGGGCTGGCGGCCGGGAATACTCCGAAGAGACGGCTCGAGCAATCGACGAGGAAATCAAGAAGCTGATTGACACGCTGTATGAGGAAACCCGCGGGCTGCTCGATGGCAATCGCCAGCATGTCGAGAATGTCGCACAGGCGCTACTGAAGTACGAAACGCTCGAGTCGCAAGATATCGACCGTATCATGCGTGGCGATACGCTCACCAAGCCGACCGTCGGCGACCTTCTTGCTAAGGAGCAAAGCCGTCGGGCGACGGTGATTGCGCCGTCGGAAGACCCGAAGCAGCCGGATGTTCAACTCGGCGGCGGACCGCTGCCGGCCCCTGGTTGATCCGATGTTGGGTGGGACGTGCGAGGCGTGCGAGCTCCGGCGATCGCGTTTTTTGATGAAGCCCTTTCGATGAAGATGTAACTATGCCCATCTACGAATACACCTGCCAAAGCTGCAACACCCGATTCGACCAACTGGTCCGATCGATGAGCAGTGCCGAGGAGCAAAAATGCCCCAAGTGCGGCTCGGCGAAAACCGCCCGCGCTTTGAGCGTTTTTGCGGTCGGCGCTGAAGGCGCAAAATCTTCCGGCGGCAGCGCCGACGGCCCGATGTGCGGGCGCTGCGGCGGGCCGGGGCCTTGTGGGATGGAGTAATCGAATCGGCTTTTGGCCCAAATTCGCCGATCTTGTCTCTCGGGCTAACCTCGCTAGAATTCTCCAACGGTGCGGGTGTAACTCAATGGCAGAGTGCAAGCTTTCCAAGCTTGACGTTGAGGGTTCGAATCCCTTCACCCGCTTATGTGCCCGCCTTGTCAATGCAGGGCGGATCGGTATGTTCGGCGATGTTTTCGCATTGGCAGCGTAGCTCAGTTGGCAGAGCAGGGGATTCATAAGCCCCGGGTCACAGGTTCGAGTCCTGTCGCTGCTATTTCTCCGTCGGAACGCGTCGGGCTCGCGGGTTAGTTTGGTATCGCCTTGGCGCTCTCACGCCCGGCCATCCACTTCTTGAATGTTGGGTTTTGATATATCTCTGCCGAAAGTGCCGCGTATCCTGCGGTGAGCGGGTGGCTCGCGTCGGCGTAGAGTTGGGTGGGAAGGGGATCGGGAATAATCCAGCTGATATGCTCTCGATCTAATCGGACGGCGATTTCATTGCGAAGCTGGTGGTACTGGGGCCGTTGATTTTCGGCGATCATGTGCTCGTTAAATGGGCCGATCACGACCAGCACGTCGTTGCCGCGATCGCGAAGGCGGGCGACGAGTCGTTCGAAAGCCTTCCATTGCAGCGACGCGTCGAGATTTACCCATTCGAATTCTGTTGGGTCGGATCCGGATGCGGTCCAGGGTTTATGTCGGGGGCTTAATGGGCCGCGTGCGGGATCGTTGGTTGGCTCGGCGGGGATTTCAGCGCGTAGAGGCGATAGCGGGCTACGCCATGTATTGGGATAGGCCGGCGCGTCGCGGCCATCATCTTCAAGCGTCCAGTTGGGGATGCTCTGCTGGTTGTAGTACGCAATCTGGAGATGATTCACCCAGGAGAACATGCCAATGTTTCGCTCGAGGACGGCGCTAAGCCGTTCGTTGGCGTCGGCGCGGTAGCAGGGAATCGGCACGGTGAACTGCGGGACAAGCCGGGAATGATTGAAGATCTGTTCACGTTCGATTGAGAGATCGGCCTTAGGGCTGGTGATCCACAGCATGTTGCAGTGGAGCAGGATTTTTTGGCCGTGCAGGGCCGATGCATAATCGGCTAGAAGCCCTTCGAGCGCGAGTGGGAAGAGGCCGTTGACGCCGCAGTTGACGAAGCGATCTGATTGAGCGGCGTGTTGATTGAGGAAATGAGTCAGCGTTCCATCAGGCCGGACATATTCACCCCAGACAACTGAATCCCCTACCACCATCACTCGATCCGGTCGAGCGGCCAGGTCGAGCCGCCGTTCGTAGAGCCAATAGTCCTTACTTAAAGCGTAAGGAATCCTGTAATCGGGGCCTGGTTGGAACACTTCGAATCGCTTCCACGCGCGCGGCAGCACCAACGCGCAGATCACCACGATGACGATCACCGCGATCCACTCGCGTCCGTTCAGCCGCATTTCGTTCACACCGAACGGCGGCTCTGGATCGGCATTCGCGATTGCGCGTGGGGTGGAAATGTCCTGTGTAACCGTCTGCATATCAGAACTGGAAATAAATAAACGCCTGCCCGCCCGCCGAGCAAAGGGTCAGGTATAGAAACATTCCCGCCGCCAGACAGACGCGTACCGCCGAGTATCGTAGCAGCGATCTTAGCTGCGATTCGTAGGTGAGTTGGTAGAGCCACACCAAACCGACCAGCGCCAGCATCAGCGCGGGAATGTTTGGGTACGCCCAGGGCACCGCGAAGATACGATTCAGAATCAGCCCGGCATCAGATAGCGATGACGCGCGGAAAAAGATCCACGCGAAACAGACATAAAGGAAGACCCACGCCTGCTTGACGAATTTGGGAACCTTATCGCGATAGGTCTTTGATCGCTCCAGCTCTCGGGTCAACATCACACCGCCGGCATGAAGGAGGCCCCATATGGCAAATGTCCATGCCGAGCCATGCCAGATTCCCGAGATGAGAAACACGATGAGCAGGTTGCGATAAGTCATCAGGGCGCCGCGACGATTCCCACCCAGCGGGATATACAAATAGTCCCGAAACCACGTCGACAAGCTGATGTGCCACCGGCTCCAGAACTCGCCGAGCCCGGTGGCAAGATAGGGATTGTTGAAATTCAGGATCAGATTGAACCCCATCATTTTCGCCAGGCCGCGGGCCATGTCGGTGTATCCGCTGAAATCGAAAAAGATCTGCCAGGCAAAGGCGAATGTCGCCATGATCAGCGCCGATGCCCCGAACGCCGCAGGATGGTTGTAGACGCGATCGACGTAAATCCCCAGGTAATTGGCGAGCGCGACTTTCTTGAACAATCCCACTAGAAACAATGATGCTCCGTCCGTGAGGTTTTGCAGTCGAAACCGCGGCGCCTGCTGGAATTGCGGAAGGATTTGCCGGGCCCGCTCGATCGGCCCTGCCATTAATTGCGGGAAAAAACAGACAAACGTGGCGAATCGAAGGAAATTCCGCTCGCGGCCTACCTTGCCGAGGTAAAAGTCGATGGTGTAGCTCATCGACTGAAAAGTGAAGAATGAGATCCCCACCGGGAGGATGTACTCAAATCCGTGCGGCATCGCCATCGACGGATCGGGAATTCGAACCGACGCATGCGCCCACGCCAGCAGCAGATTCAGATTCATCGCGACGAAGCGTGCATATTTGAAAAACAGCAACAGGGCCAGGTTATTCACAATGCTGATCAGCAGCCAGGCCCGCCTGCTCGAGAGCCACGCTCCCACCGCCATCAAAAACACCAGCACGGCCAGTGCGATCAAAGTGGGTCGCAACGTCTCGGGGCCAACGATCGCGCCGATTAAGGCAGAGAGCGTAAGGATCAGGAAGATTGCAAAGGACCATTTCAAGACACGATCGCCCGGCCCGCGCAAGAGCCGGGCGGCAAACCCGCCGCCCTGCTCGTGGCGCGGGCTGTGATCCATCAGAGTCACAAGCAGGTAATCAAGCGCGGTCGAATAAATCACCAGTAGCAGATAGTACGGGTTCCACACCGCGTAAAAGAAATACGATGCCGCCAGCAGCCATGGAATCCAAAGCCGCGTTGAGCGCAGCGAATAGAAGACCGGCAACACGACCAGCATGAAAACCAGGAACGGCCAAGTGTGAAAAAGCATTCGCCCAATCGCAATCGGAAATGATGGCGCGTTTAACCCGCTACCTTGCCGAGCTTGGCCAGATCGGCTGCGCTCGCCCGCCGAACGCAGCGGAACCCGCAGAAGTCGGTGGCGAAGCACGCATCGGTGTTCCCCGTGCGCTGCCCCTCGCGATACGTGACGCGAGCCGCGAGGAGCGCGTTCTCGAGCTCGTCGTCGGCCTCGGCGAGCTCCGCCACGATCAGGCCGTCCTCGCAGGTCTTGCGGAGGCGATAGAGCCGCTCGCGCTCGGAGCCGTCGGCCTCCGTC
>DAIRGS010000073.1:12735-25231 GCA_036794395.1 Tepidisphaeraceae bacterium
AAGCACGCGTCGGTGTTCCCCGTGCGCTGGCCCTCGCGATAGGTGACGCGAGCCGCGTCCGGGCCCGCGTTCCAACTGCCGCCGCGCATCACGCGCTTCACATCGTGTCCCGGGCTTGGGGGGCCTGTTGGATCGTTGGCGGAACTGTCCTTGTATCCCGTCGGACTGTAAACGTCTTCGCACCATTCCGAGACGTTGCCATACATATCGAAAACGCCCCACGCATTCGGTTTTTTCTGGCCGACCGGGTGCGTTTTTTGCTCTCCATTGGCGGCAATCCACGCATATTGCTGGACTCTGTCGGCGGATCCAAATTCATACGAAGATGTCGTTCCCGCGCGAGCGGCATACTCCCACTCGGCCTCGGTGGGAAGCCGGTACCCATCGGCGGAATAGTCGCAATCCCACTCGACGGTCTTCTCGTTGTAGCAGGGCTTGAGCCCTTCCAGGCGCGATCGTTCATTGCAATATGCCTTGGCATCGCGCCATCGCACACGCTCCACCGGCGTTTTCGGATTGTCCTGCCAGTGCGATGGATCGGGAAGCTGCGCCTTGGCGAACATCTCATGGGTTACTTCAAACTTATCGATCAAAAATCCGCTGACGGTTACCTTGTGCGGCGGGCCTTCATCGGGATTGCCTTCGCTGGTGCCCATCGTAAATGTTCCGCCCGGCAGTGAGATCATCTCGATGCCGGATTGGCTGACAAAAGCGGGCGGCGCCGACGAAGTCGCGGCATCGCCATCCGGCTGCTTGCAGCCCGCAAGTAACATCGCTGCGATCGATAATAGGAATGTCCCCTTTTTTATTACGATCACGCGTTACTCCTTTGCCCGCTGAGCCGGTACAAACCACATCGGCTCTTTGTTGCTGCATCCATTTGTCGTCAGTTGGAGCAGGTCGGCATCGGTGGCATGATCGAGATCGAGAATCCCCTTGTGATCGGCCGGTGCGGCGAAAAGATTCCAATCCTTGGCATAAACGCCGATGATTTCGCACGCCGCCTGAAACGTGCCGGTCTTTTCCAGATCGCCCTCACCGTCCGGTCCCCGGCTGAAGCTGACAAACTTGCCATCGGGCGACCAGGCAATGTGGTAGACCTTGTTCTTTTTGTCCTGAATTCGAAGTTGCCGTGGGCCGACGGTGGGCGTTTCTGAATCGGTATCGAGCAGCGCGGTGTCGATTTCATGGTCATCTGATCCCCAGGCGATGTGCTTGCCATCGGGGCTGATGCTGGGGCGGCAGCCGGGAATATGAAGGTTGATGATCTTGTCGCCCTGGGCTTCGATCAGAAGGATCGCATGGCCGAACCCCATGCCCCCGTGTACGGTTGCCACAATCCATTTGCCGTTCGGCGAGAAGCGCGGGTGATACAGATGCCGCAGCTTCTCGGTATTTGGATGCGGCTCGGCTTTGCCGCTGTCCAGGTGATAGTACATCATCCCCTTGGTGTAATAGTCGATCACGTTGAACTTTGGATACTCCTGCGGCAGGTAGCCGATCACTTTGCCATCGGGGCTCCAGAATGGTTCGCGGGCGTTGTCGGCGATCTTCGTGTGGTCGGTGCCATCGACGTTCATCACCCAAAGACTTCGAACCGCTTCCCGCCCCTCCCCCGTATCAACCGTGTAACAAATCTTCGCCCCATCCGGCGAAACCTGCGGATAATGTTCCTGTTCCTTCGGCGAATGCGTCAGGTTCACGGCATTCGAGCCATCGGCGTTCATCACAAAGATGTCGGAATTCCCATCGGAATAGGCCTCGTACGCGATTTTGTATGGCGTCGCTTTAAGGCGATCGCGGAGTGCCGTTTCATCATCGGCCCGAGCACTTCCCGGTAAAAGCAAGCCGGCCGCAAGCAGCAATGAGGCTGCAACTCGCCGGTTCAATTTACGCCGGCGCTCCGAGGATCTGATGACTGAATGAGTGGGCATGACGTGACCTTGGTGGAGGATTCGTTTTCACAAAAGATATCAGAAGCGACGTCATCGTCTACTTCCCGGCGGCTGGCCTCGTTGCCAATCCAGAAGATGGAAACTTGAACCAGGCATTTCACTCAAGCGACGCAGGCGCCGAAGACTTTGACGGAATGCCCGCGCTATTCAGCTCGACCACCGTATAGACATGCTTCTTTCCCGCCCTTGCGTTCGTATCGACAAACTTCATGGCCCGGTTTGGATCTTCGGGCGTATCGTGAAACGACAATCCCTGAAACAACGGTCGGCCGAACACGCCATCTGCCGGCGTCTTTGGAGACAAAGTTGTAATCCCTCTGCCATCGCGCAGGACGATGAACCCGCCGATTCCGCTTTCGAAATCGGCATCTGCTTCCCAGGTGATTTCGTTGCCCTGATCCCCCTTGATAACCTTCACATTGAAAGGTGCAGGCGGCGGAGTGAAATCGCTCACTGTGCCGGTCTTGACGTATTCCATCCATGCTTTGGCGACAGCGGCGTTGGGCAGCCACACCGCCTGCTTTGGATCGCCCTTAAATTCGGCCGCGGGTACGGCTACCTCGCCAAGTTCTGCCGCAAGCCATGCAGTGCTCATATCCACGGGTTTCAGAGTTTGGGTTGCGGCGTCATGGTCGGGCAACCGCATGGCCAGGCATGCGTCAAAGAAAGGAATCGCAACGTAGCGCGAATCACCACACCAATGCGTGGAAACTGGGTCGGGAGCAATTCCGATCGGTGCGCCTTTCGGACGATACTCCTCGAATGTCGCAGTTGCGCCGATCCATGAACCGTTGAACGCTGGATGGCCTTTCTCGGCTCGCCCGACATTGGTCATTGTCGGAATCGAATAGACGGCGTCGGGGACGGTATGATCCGGCCACTCTGGATGCCGGGAATGGAATTTTGTAATTCCTCCTGATCGAATCCACGCGGCAACGACGCGGTCGGGATACAGGATGGTCATCGTGCTGGCCCACTGTGCCCCGCCGGAATGTCCCCATAGACACCATGGCGCATTGCCAATTTCCGGATGGCCCGATTGGGCCCCAATCGCGACAAGGGCCCTGAGAAAGACCTTGTCCGACCCGCGGCGTGGGTCGTACCAGAGTTCGGCTTCCCCAGGTCCGATTTGCGTTCCCTCATTCAGCACGTGATAGCACGGGCCGAGCAAGGCGCAATCCCATTTTTTCGCGAGTGCCTGCCAGTGCAGGTCGTAGGCGGAAGTGGCACCCGCTGCGGCGGCAGTGGTGCCGGCGCCGTGCTGGTGAACGATAATGCCCCTGATTTTTTTAACGCCGTCCGGAATCCACAGGGTATAGGTGACCGCGATCTGCAACTCACCGGCAACTGTCGAAGCGGGGTAATCGACATGCACATACCGCCCGGCAGCGCACGCGGATTGGGTGCTGAAAAGCGTAATGAGGGCAAACCCCGCCAAGGCGATGAGCATGTTTCTTACTTGCATGGTGGACTCAAAGTTAATTTGTGCCTGACAGCTAGCCAATACTGAAAGCCACGGTATTCGCAATCTCCCGCGAATAAGTGAAGTGCTCGTGAGTATAACCAGTAACGCCCCCTACCGGACCAACGGATCTTTGCAGGAGCCACAACATGCGCGTTCGAATTTTGACCCTTTTACTGGCGATCTGCTTTTCAACGACGTGTTTAGCCGCCCCGCCCAAAGGCGTTAAGGTCGAATCGGATCTTCAATACGTGCCCGGCGGCGACAAATCACAGTCACTGGATCTTTATCTTCCTGAAGTGGCCAGCGAAAGGCCATTGCCGCTCATCGTCTATATTCATGGCGGTGGATGGAGCGGCGGCAGCAAGGCGGGGTGTCCCGCCGTGGGCTATGTGAAACAGGGCTATGCCGCCGCAAGCGTCGAATATAGCTTCAGCCAGAAGGCGGTCTTCCCGGCGCAAATACAGGATTGTCAGGCCGCGATCCGGTGGCTTCGCGCGAACAGCAAAAAATACAATCTCGATCCGGATCACATCGGAGTATGGGGCGCATCGGCCGGCGGGCATTTGGTCGCGCTGCTCGGGACGGCGGGTGGGAAGAAACTTTTCCCTCTGATCGGCGGGAACGAAGATCAATCCGACCGCGTGCAGGCAGTCTGCGATTGGTTTGGCCCGGCTGATTTCAACACGGTGATGGCCCAGGCGGAAGCGGATTCGCGCATCAAGAGCGTAATCAAATTTAACACCAAGGACGATCCCTATTCCAATCTGATCGGCGTTCACCTCGGCTCGGACATTGAAAAGGGCAAAGCCGTCAGTCCCGTTCATTACGTCGGCAAAGACAGCGCGCCCGTCCTGATCATGCACGGCGACCGCGACGCCCTTGTCCCGTTCGCGCAAAGCGAGGAATTTGCCGAAGCGCTCACAAAGGCGGGCGTCCAGGTGGTGCTGCAAAAATTCCCGGGTGCCGGCCACGGCGGCCCCGCGTTTCAATTGCCCGCTGCCGGTGATTTGATGAAGGCATTCTTTGACAAGAACCTCAAAGGCGCCAACGTCAAGGTCGAAGCCCAGCCCGAGTCGGCAATGACCATGAAGCCCGAGCCCACACCGGCTAAATAAGAAGGATCCTGGCAACGCGATGGGAGCCAAATAAACACGCGGCCATGATTGCTCATGGCCGCGCATGGGTTTTTGTTTACGACGCCGAAACGTCGAATCAAATCGTCGGCAATTTCTGACGCCGAGAGAACCGGTAAGCGCCCAGAACGCCCAAAATCACCGCTCCAGCGCTGGCCGACGAAGGTAACGGAATGGAGGCGATACTCGCGGTACCCAGGCGTGTCGCGCCATAGTCGGGTCCGCCCGCGACGTTATAACCAAAAGATTGAGAAAGCCGCAAAGTCACATCGTTCGTTGCAGCCGGATAGCCACCGGTAATGCCTGCGAGCGGCCCGTTGGTGAAAAATGAATTGGCGATCGCAAGTTCCACGACGTCCTGAGCCGGGCTCACCGCGTACGTCAGATATGGAGTGGCGTCGTAATAGCCAGAAACTCCCGCGATGAAGTATTGATTGTTGGTCACTTCGAATCCGACATCGGAGCCGTTGTTGTTTTGCGGATCGGTGTCGAAATAAAGATTGGCAAAACCGCCGGGCGAATCACTCGCATTTGTCGTTCCGATACGGATCGTGACATTAAGTAAAGACGGGAGGCCACGAATTGGATAAGATGGATAAAGCAATGGACTCGCTGCAAGGACATCTTCTGATCGCCGCCCCGGGCCTTCAGGATCCGAACTTCTTTCGGACTGTGGTGCTGCTCGTACAGCATAACGACCAGGGGGCGCTGGGTTTGATCCTGAACCGGCCTCTGGAGGCCACGATCGAGGAAGCGTGGTCGCAAGTCAGCGAATTGCCGTGCAATGTGGAGGGGGCGTTGCTTCAGGGCGGGCCGTGCCCGGGTCCGCTGATGGTGGTCCATTCCGACGCCGAGTTGTCCCAGATGGAGGTCTGCCCGGGCATTTACTTCAACACCGATAAAGAGTCGATCGAGCATCTGGTCGTGCAGTCTTCCGGCTCATTGAAGTTCTTCGTCAATTATTCGGGGTGGGGCGCCGGGCAGTTAGAAGGCGAGATCGAAGCCGGCGGCTGGGTAGCCACCCCCGCCGGTGCGGCCCAGGTCTTCGGCGATGACGAAAATCTCTGGAACAACGTCCTCCGCCTCGCCGGTCGGAGATCCCGGCTGGCAGGGATCAATCCCAAGCTCATTCCAGATGATCCGTCAGTGAATTGACCCTACCTCGTCCACGGGAAGAGATTCAAACGCACTCGGTAGGACTCGAACCTACAACCCTCGGTTCCGAAGACATAAGGGCGTGAGCTACCTTCTGTTGTACCGTCTTGCATTTTGCTTGCTTTTCCCCGGTGAAAACCTACAATTCGGCTGTACGGTGCAACCGCGTTTTGTACGACTTTGCACGATACTGGTTGCACCGGGGTAGCACCGAACTAAAACAGAGGTTTGAAATGATGGCTCAAACGATGCGGGTTGCGACCGAAAACACGCGACCGATGCCGAAGAAAATCGCCTTCAATATCAATAACCTGACGTCGGCCAAATGCCCCGCCGACAAGGACCGGATTTACTTGTGGGACAGCAACACGCCGGGCCTTGCGATGATGATCACCGGCACCGGACATAAGAGCTTCTATTTCGTCAAAAAGATCCACGGCGCGCCCAAGCGATTAAAGCTCGGCACGTTCCCCGACGTGGCCATTCAACAGGCCCGCAATCTCGTGAAGCAACATGCTGGTGAAGTGGCAAAGGGCAATGATCCTTTTGCCGCCAAGCGCACTATTAGCAAGTCGGCAACCCTTGGGGAGTTGTGGGACCGATGGAAAACAGAACACGCCACCGAGCGCCTACGGGACCGCACGATCATCACCGACGAATCCCGCTTCGATACGTGCTTCGCGGATTGGAAGGGCCGCCGCATTGCTTCCATCCGAGAATCCGACGTGAGATCCAAGCACGTTCAGCTCGGAAAAGATCGCGGGCACACCACCGCCAACCGCGCTATCCAGCTTCTCCGCCGGTTGTTCTACTTCGCGCGCGTCGAGCCCAACCCCGCCGCTCAAAAATGCGTCGACCTGTTTCGTGAGAAGAAGCGAGACCGTTTTATCCAACCCGAGGAAATGCCGCAATTCATCGCCGCATTGAACCTGGAGGCTAACCAGACGATGCAGGATTTGTTCTTTATGCTTCTGTGGACCGCAGCCCGTCGTGAGAACGTGCAGGCGATGGCGTGGGCAGATATCAGCTTCGACGCGGCAACGTGGAAGATATCCGGCGACGAAGCCAAAGGACACGACGCCATCACCGTACCTCTTACCGATCGGGCGATGGAGATCCTGAAATCGCGGCGCAGTGAGGCGACAGAGGGCGGGGAGTTTGTTTTCGCGAGCTACGGGAAGCGTGGCCACGTTGTTGAATTAAAAGGCGCTTGGTCGGCGCTGTTGAAACGAGCGGGCATCAAAGACCTTCACCCCCACGATCTTCGGCGCACGACCGCAAGTTACATGGCCATGAACGGAGTGACCGAATCGGTGATTGCCAAAGCGCTGGGACATCGCACCGTTAGTGTCACCGGAATTTACGCCCGGCTGACGATTGAGCCCGTCCGCAACGCATTCGAGATATCGACCCGCGCTATCCTGGCCGCCGGCGCTTCGCCATACATGAGCGTTCCATCCGGTATGGCGGCATGGACCAGCGCCGCAAAGTGATTTAATGGGAGACTATGCAGTTATCACGCATGTTAAAAACCCGCGTTATTAGTATTGACAAGAGCAAGTGACGCGCCATAATGTATCCAGTCGTGGCAAGTGTCGCGACGAAACTTAAACGCCTCCCTCTAAGTGAGAAAGCGTGCCCCATGCAAATGCGGCCGCACACATTCCTGATCTGTCCACGGTGACCGAGATCGCCCGTCTCTGCGGGGTCGATGGGCAAGTACCGGGATATTTCATCCGACGATTGCGGCTAGAACCTGCCCGCGTGGTAGGGATCGCCCGCATGTACAACGGTTCGCAAGTCGCCATGATTTGCGACGCTATTCGTGCGCGCTCACGCGCCGCCCAGGGGGTGGCAAGTGCCTAACGCTCCCCCCCGCCTACTGACTGAAGCGCAGACCGCCGAATATCTAAGCGTCTCCGTGTTCACGCTTCAGCGCTGGCGCAGCGAGAAGCGCTACGACCTGCCATTCATCAAGCTCGGAAAGCTTATCCGCTACAGGATTGAGCACCTCGACGCGTGGTTGGAGAGTCACACCGTCACCAACGAATCGAATTAAACCCCTTCCTGAAAAGGAAAACGGCCGGGACGCCGATCAAAACATCCCGAGCCGTTTAGTTTCGTGAACAAGAGACGATACACCCCTTACCGTAAAAATCAAACTCCCTTCCGCCCCACAAAGCCAAAACTGCGCAAAGACATCGGCGCGATTTTATTCGATGCCGTGCTCGACCAACTGCCGGACGATGAGGTTCGTCGACGGCTTGCCGCGCTGCATCTCACTGCGCCCGAGATCATCAGCGCCATGGCGGCACTCAACACAATGTGCACGGGGGTTACCTTATGAGCCACGACATCACCACCACCCGCGCCGCCGAACTCGTAATTGCAAATCAAATGTCCGCCCATGATTGGGTGCGTTCCGTCGATTGCTTCGACCAGATTCGCAGCGAATGCAGCACCGAGGTGCTGGCCGTCACCGATCAGGTGCGCGGCAAGGCAATTGAGCCGGCGGACCTGGCGGCGCTTTTTAGCGAGGGGGGAAGCAAGTGAACACAGTAACAACGAAGAACAAATCCGTTGAGACAGCCGAGCGGTTTTTGAAAGCATGGGACGGTGACGATGCGCCCGGATACATCGCCATCAGTTACCCGAAAGGCAAAGACTTTCACACAGAATTCTTTGCCAGCAATCTGGACGCGGCGGCGCGGGCGGTGGAGTTGTCCCAGCAGTATGACGTGTGGCATAGTTGCGGACGGCGGGAGCGTGTGATTGAAGACGGCGGACGCGGCGGCACTGAAGACGTGATTTCCATCGGATGCTTTTGGGGAGAGATCGATTATTCCCACGCGGTACATAAGAAAAGCGAGCGGTTGCCGCACAGTCGGGAGGCCGCATTAGAACTACTCCGCGAATTCCCTGTTCCGCCTTCGATGGTCTACCACACCGGGCACGGGATTCAATTTTGTTGGTTGTTTCGCGAGCCGTGGACCTTCGACAATGAAGCCGATCGGATTCGCGCCCAGGCCTTGCTCAACAGGCTCAAGGCGACGTTTGCACGCCTGGCCGATGCGCATGGTTACAAGCTCGATGCTGTGGCGGATCTGGCCCGCGTGCTGCGCGTGGTGGGAACATACAACCGAAAAGAACCCACCACCGTGCTCCCGGTGGAGTACATCGAATTCAGTCCCGACCTGCGATACGACCCCAGCGAAATCGAAGAATACCTCGTCACCATCGAACCCAAAGAACGAGCAAGCATCGCGGCGGGCAGTGGACTTGATGCTGATGATGCGACATTGATTGACCGCGCGAAGTCCGCCGGCAACGGCACGCGGTTCAAATCACTGTGGGATGGCAGCACGGGCGGCCATGGCAGCGATGCCAGCGCTGCGGACCTGGCGCTATGCAACATGCTGGCGTTTTGGACCGGGCCCGACACCACGAAGATTGACCGGCTCTTTCGTAGGTCGGGATTGATGCGGGACAAGTGGGACGTCGTGCATTCATCCACCGGCGATACCTATGGGGCAATGACGATCTCGGTAGCACTGGACGGGCGCACCGAGTTTTATGACCCGAACCGCAATGGAAAAGCTAAAGCGAAACTTGCAGATCCGGTGGACCGCATGGGGTCGCAACCCGCCCAGGCTGCCAGCTTCGTTCTGACCGATGCCGGAAATGGTGAGCGGTTGTTTCACCGACACGGGGACAAACTACGGTTCGTCGCCTTGTGGAAAAAGCCGATCTGTTACACCGGAAGTTATTGGGCGGTGGATGAAACTTCCGCCGTGGATCGCCTGGCGTTGGAAACGATCCGGGCATTGAAGGCTGAGGGGGCGCGTCTCGCACAGTCCGAAGATGATGAGCAGCACTTGCTTGGCCTGAAGTATCAGAAGCACGCGCATGCATGCGAGGCGACGAAGAAAAAGCGGGATATGGTTGGCGAGGCGTCCAAGGTTAAGGGCGCGATGATCATGCCCGACCGGCTGGACGCCGATCCGTGGTTACTCAACGTCAAGAACGGCACCATTGACCTGCGCACGGCGGAACTGCGCCCACACAACCGATTGGATTACATCACGAAGATTTGCCCGGTTGAGTATGACGAGTTCGCCAAGTGCCCAACCTTCGAGGCATTTCTCAAGGCAGTGTTCGCGAACAAGCCCAGGCTCATTTCGTTCGTTCGCCGGGCGATCGGCTACACGCTGACGGGAATTGCCACCGAGCGCGCGATGTTCTTCCACTACGGCATCGGCGCTAACGGCAAAAGTACCTTGCTGGGCGTCGTACGTGAGTTGATGGGGGATTACTCCACACAAACGGCCGCCGACACGCTGATGGCCAAACGCAATGAAGGAATTCCCAACGATATCGCCCGGCTCAAGGGCGCTCGATATGTCTCAGCGGTTGAAACTGATGAGGGGAGGTATCTGGCCGAGGGGTTGATAAAGAGAATGACGGGGGGCGAGGACGTGCTTACTGGGCGGTTCTTACACGCTGAATTCTTCGACTTCAAACCCGAATTCAAGCTGCACCTGGCCACAAATTACAAGCCCATGATCCGGGGCACTGACCCGGCGATTTGGGACCGAGTGAAGTTGATCCCCTACGACGTTCGGTTTTTCGATGACCGCGAAGAGGCGCTGAAGCAATGCGGAGATCCAACCCGCGTGAAGGATAAGGATCTGCCGGCCAAGCTCCGTGATGAGTTGCCGGGCATCCTGGCGTGGGCGGTGGCGGGGTGTATCGAATGGCAGGCGGAGGGACTGGGCGCGACGCCGGAAGTTGTAAAAGCAACGAAAGCATATCGCGAAGAAATGGACCGGCTCGGCGACTGGATCGATGAACGTTGCGAGGTCGGAAGCGAGTGCTCCGCTTTTTCGTCCGAACTGTTCGGAAACTACCAAAAATGGGCTGAAACCAACGGGGAAAAGCCCATGAATCAGACCGCTTTTGGGCGTCAATTAACGGTTCGCGGGCATGCAACTGTTCGGGATGGTAACTACGGACGAAAGCAGAGGATAGGAATCGCCTTGAAGAACGTCTGAATAGTTCCGAACCGAGGTTCCGGGTCTCTCTCGTGAGGAATTCTGTTTTGGGACTTTACTAGGAAAAACTGTTCAGAACTGTTCGGACTGTTCGGGATAACTGTGGTTGTAATGACGAAATACACCATCCAACTTCGACCAGCGCCGTCGTGCCGAGTGCCCGACGACGTGGCGCTGCGCAAGGTGCTGAAGGCACTGTTAAGACAGTATGGGCTTGTTGCTGTTGACGTGCGAGAAATCGCGGCAGACGTGACGGACGGAGCATCGGGCGACATTGTGGAGACAAGCAATGAGTGACATTGAGCAAGGCGGAGCGCCTACGCCACAGGCGATTGTTGCCAAAGTATCGCGTCCCGGCAAAGGCGGGATCTGCCTCCCCATCCACGGACAGATCAAGCCTGGCGAGGTTCGCAACACTAAGGGTAGTCGGCCGGCAGGTGCCACCATCCGCGATTGGATCAACGTCATGCAAACCTGGCCTACGCATCGCGTGCAGGCGGTGCTCAAGAGCAGCAAGGCGTCTGTAGCCAAGAAGACAGCGGCACGTCGATGGTTCCGCGCCCAGGCCGGCGGCAAGAACGCTGCGGGCAATCCCGTTGGCGGGGATGACGCCGACAGGATCATGGATCGCACGATTGGACGGCCAACGCAGGAGATCGAATTCTCTGGTGATGTGTCTGAGCAGATTAAGGACGCGATGGTGATGCTCAGCCAAGATCAACTCGATGCGATTCGCCGGATCATATCACCAGTGACGCAACCGACAGTTTTGATTGAGCAAAGGTCGGGCTAGTTTTCGTCGGTATCGTGCCAAGCTCCGCCCTGCTTGAGAAGTTCTTTGAGCTGTTTGAAACGCTCTGGCATTAATCGGGTGAGGTCAATTCCGAATGGAGCAAGCGAGGTTTGGTTGCCCGTAAGCATGAACTCTCGAACGCCAGCCGCAATAACGACCAATTCGTCATTGGAGTAGTTCATGTGCGACACCATACATCTGGCAGCGCCGGATTAATAGAGGAACGCGAGTAACCTTCGGCTTTGTGAACCGATGCCTTAGTACACAAATGCTTGATTTATATGGACTTGTACGACACAACCGCCAGCAGTGCAACCCAGGTGCAACCTCACCGATGCGAGCACGCCCATGACACCACCTCACCGGAACCAATGATACCGGCACTGGCGGCGCGCAGCGCCAACCGCTCAGCGTCATGGCGGCGCAGGCCCAACGTGACCAGCGCACCAACAGCAACAGCATCGACGCGCGGTGCGATCGTCGGCCTTTCCGGCCCGCTAAGCGGCGTGTTGGGGGGGTTGAAACGGAGTCGGCATGGAGAACGTCACTGGGCACGATATCAAAGGTGCGTTGGTCAGGGGGTATGGGGTGAGCGTGAGTTTCACTGAGATCCTTCCGGTGAGAGTCGTATCTTATCATCGGAAGATTGAGCCAGCAACTACAAAAGTCGTTGTAAATAATAGACTTACGCCAGATACACCCCCGCCCTGGTTTGAAATTGAATCCCCGAGCACCTCCTTTTTTAGGGGCGGTATCCACCTGCCTCCCAACCGGAGCACACCACGTCCCCATCCCCCTTACAAGTTTGTAATCCCATGTACAATAGTCAATCATTTTCCAATTTCGAGCCGATTTCCCGCGTCGGGAGCGCCAACCCTCTCACGGTCCGACTGCTAGTGCTTTGTCACGCCTTTGATTTGGGGTAATCTTCGGTGGCGGTCAAG
>DAIRGS010000390.1:0-6200 GCA_036794395.1 Tepidisphaeraceae bacterium
GCTCGTCGAAGTGAACTCGATTCGGCCAGGACGCGGCGGCGAGCCTGCTGGCAAGGGGCGAAGCCCAGACCCCAGGGGGAACACCCTCGGGGAAGCCCTGTGAGCTGAAGGGTAACGTGACAAAGCGACGCCGGGGCAGGAGTCAGAGCGCCCGTAGTAGCGCGGGAAAGCATGCTTTCCCATTAAACGGGGTAATGCCCGTGGAGCCAAGGCGGGGCAGGAAGGTGGATGGCGGACTTCGGCGAGCGCTCAGTCGAGCCGTGACGAACGGATCGATGCAAGAGCAACCGGCGGCAGTGCCCGCGCGGGTTATACAAGCCGGAGAACGCCGTGCCCGCTGGGCGTGGGCGGAAGGGTCGATCTGGACGGATCGCATGCCCAGGGCCCTTGAAGAAGGGGTCAAAGGAGGAGTCTGGTTCAGCTTGATTGACACCCCAAGCTGCGCGGCTGGTTTGAATACTTCAAACACAGCTACAAAACCACCTTCCCCGGCATGGACAGCTACGGGCGCGGGCGGCTGCGAAGCCTCCTACGCAAACGAAGCAAACGCCGGGGAAGGGGTCGCGGCTCGGATCATCAACGCTGGCCCAACACGTTCTTTGCGGCGCTGGGGCTGTACTCGTTGAAAGAAGCCCACGCGCTGGCGTATCAGTCCGCGAAAGCGGCGAACCACTGACCGGAAAGCCGGATGCGGGAAACCCGCCCGTCCGGTTTGGAGGGAGGGGAGGCCGGAATCAACCGGCCTTCCCTACCCCTATCGAGGAGGTGGATCTAATACTCGTCTGGCGAACGATCTTCTGCATCGCCGATCTCCCTTGTCGCAGATCCTTCGCTGGCGCTCAGGATGACAGTGTTAACACTAGGACAAACTACGAACCCGTGCTGCCGATCACACCTTCGACGAGGTAATTCATTCCCCAAAGCGAGGGGTCCTGATCGTCGAAGCCCTTTCCGGCGGGGATGACTTCAGCGCCCTTGTTGTCGTTGAGAGGGCCCTTGAACATCTGGAATTTGCCGGCGTTCATCTCGGCCTTGATGGCTTCGATCTTGGCCTGGGCTTCACTTGGAAAAGCCGGGAACCCTGATGTGATGACGGGAGTGACGGCGGGACTGATTATTGGCGTGACGACTGAAGTCATTGCGGGGGAAGGGCTGATCCTGACCGCTGGTGGAATCGATACGCATATCCATTTCATCTGTCCGCAGCAGGCGCACGAAGCCATTGCCGCCGGCCTGACCACGATGATCGGTGGTGGAACAGGCCCGGCCACGGGCACATGCGCGACCACCTGCACGCCGGGCGCCGCGCACATGCGGATGATGCTTCAGGCGACGGATGCGCTTCCGCTTAATTTCGGATTCACGGGTAAGGGGAACTCGGCCAAACCTGAAGGCCTGGCCGACCAGATTCTTGCCGGCGCGATTGGAGTGAAACTGCACGAAGACTGGGGCACGACGCCGGCCGCGATTGACTGCTGTCTGACGATCGCCGACCAGCATGATGTGCAGGTGACGATTCATACTGATACGCTTAATGAGTCCGGATTTGTGGAGGCGTCGATCGTGGCTTTTAAGGGCCGGACAATACACACGTATCACACGGAAGGGGCGGGCGGAGGGCATGCGCAGGATATCATTCGGGTGGGCTCCGAGCCTAATGTGTTACCCAGTTCGACCAACCCTACGCGGCCCTTCACGGTTAATACGCTGGATGAGCATCTGGACATGCTCATGGTCTGCCACCATCTGGATAGCAATCTTCCGGAGGATGTGGCGTTCGCTGAAAGCAGGATTCGCGCGGAGACGATTGCCGCTGAGGATGTGCTTCACGATCTGGGCGCGATCAGCATGATCAGCTCCGATTTTCAGGCGATGGGCCGGATCGGGGAAGTCTAACGAGCATGTGATGGGTGTAAGGCGAGTCCTGAGGTCGCGCCGATGCATCGCTCTCCGGCACACTTCTTGCCCTACCTGCTGCTGACTTTGCCGTCTCAATGCGTTGATTATTATCGGGGAAAAAGGCGAATAGCATGGCCGCCACAACTGTCCGAATCATTCTCGTCGACGACCATACCCTGGCTCGCGCGGGGCTGAGAGCACTTTTACAGCGCGAAACCTGGCTTTCCCGTGGAAGGCGAAGCTGCAACCGGGCGCGAGGCTGTCGAACTTGTGCGCCGGTTATCGCCCGATGTCGTGGTGATGGATCTTCGCATGCCCGACCTGAACGGCATCGACGCGGCCCGCCAAATCATCGCGATCAAACCTGGCATAAAAAGTAATTGGGCTATCGGCAGCGGCTGATGAGCGTTCCTCCGGCGAGATGAAACGGGCCGGGGCAGCAGGTTTCCTTGCCAAGGAATCGGCATATGAAGATTTGATCACCGCAATCCGCACAGTGATCGGGAACGGCACATTCTTTGGCTCGCCGGGCCTTGCGGGGGCCGATTCAAACGGTGCTCACGATCGCGAAAAGACTGCATTCTCGGTTCTCTCGCTGCGCGAACGGGAAGTCTTGCAGTTGATGTCCGAAGGTCGTGCCACCAAGGAAATCGCCGCGTCGTTGAAGATCAGCGTGAAGACCGCCGAAACGCACCGTCGAAGTCTCATGGAAAAGTTGAAGGTGGATAGCGTGGCGGAACTCACCAAATACGCAATCCGCGAAGGTTTGACGAGCCTTTGAATCCCCACCTGAATTGGTAAGACCAACCGAAATTGAGGACAAAAAAAGTGCTGGCGGGTGACGAAGGCCGGGGGGGGAGACCGTTCGCCAGCAACCGCCAGCACGAGCATACAATAGGGAGTGCTCTGCCCGGGAGCAAGGGCGCTGTAAAGAATTTTCAAACCAATCGTTTTCGCCGCTCACCTGCCGTAAATTCATACCAGTCGCACGTTTTCTGCAGCGGCGATTGAACTTTCTGATCTGATCTGCAAAATAAGAACAATTGGCCCGGCGGCGGAGCTGAGGGAGTTTTTCACAGGGTCTGTTGGAGGGCTGATTCGAAAGGATTCGTCATGCCTCAGAAAAAGAAGAAGTCGGCTGCGAAACGTCCCCAGCCCAAGCGGACCCCAAAACGCCGCACGGCTTTGCCCGTGCCTTCGGCTCGGACGGCGCTGAAATCGGTCGCCAAGCCCCCGATCATGCAGCTTGTGATTCCCCCCGCGACTCCGGTCGAGCCTTCGCACGACATGATCGCCCGGCGAGCATTCGAAAACTGGATGATGCACCTTCGCCTGGCCAACGATCAGCTCGAGAACTGGCTGGACGCCGAATCCCAGTTGCGGCGTGAACTCAATCCTGAGTAACTTCAATCATGCCTTGTCTAATTGTTATTCTTCTCCTGGGATTTCCACGCCTGGCTCTGCTGGCAATTTGGCTCCTGACCACCTGGACCAGACAGGCGTTCGAGACCACCCTGTGGCCGATCCTGGGATTCCTGTTTTTCCCGTACACGACCCTCAGCTACATGTGGGCCGCCATCCAGACCGGTCATCACATCGACGGCGGGTGGGTGTTCGTGGTGGTCATTGGCGTGCTTCTGGATTTGGGCGCGATGGGATCGGCTAAGCGTCGCAAGCGAAAACGCCGCAGGTAACGCATCCGAGCCGCCGCAAACTCGGGCCAGCTATTTGCAGATATCCGGGTTCTCCATGAATGCATAGCACAGCATGTGGCAGATCGTCATCTGCGCATCCTCCGCGCGCCCATAGTGCGCGTCGGGAATGACGATCGGCAAGTCCGCGATCTCCGCCAGTTTCCCGCGCTTGCCCCCGACCAGGGCCGCGGTAAAGACCTTGCTTTTCTTCGCCCACTCCACCGCTTTGACGACGTTCGGTGAGTTGCCGCTCACGCTCATCACCAGCACGACATCCCCGGCGTTGGCATAATTCTGAAGCTGCCGAACGTAAACGTCTTCGTACGCGTAATCATTGCCCAGCGCGGTCAGCCAACTCACGTTGTCATTGAGTGAGAGAACTCGAAAGCGCTTGCCCAGCTTATCCGATGATCCCTTGCCCAGATCCGTCGCAAAGTGTGAGGCATTGGCCGCTGATCCCCCGTTGCCGAAAACAAAAACCTGTCGATCCTCCGCCAGTGCAATCCGCAGGCGGTCGATCAGCGCCGCCACGGCATCTGTCGGAATCGCGGCGGTGGCGGTTTGCTGGGCGTCGCGATAGTTATCAATCCACGTCTTAAGCGCAGTTGCGGTCATCTCAATCCTTTCATGGCGGGGCCGCTCCAGCGACCTGTCTGCTCACAGTCTATTCGCCCACACTTCGGATAAAAGCCCAAACCAGAATCATTCACAACAACGTCGAGGCCAGCAATAGCGCACCGACCGGCACGGCATCCTCCCCAAGCTCGGCCAGTCGCAACGGAGGCGGCGGGCAAAATACTTCCATCACATGTTTCGGCAACTCTTCAGCCACCGCACTGCGAAGTGGCTCGCCGAGGTGCGCAAGCCCGCCTCCAAGCACCAAAACCGCTGGATGAATCAACTGCACGACGTGTGACAAGCCAAACGCCAGATCTCCGGCCAGCTCCCCGAGAATCAGCTTTGCGTCCGGATCATTGCGCATCAGTGCTTCCGGCAAAAACTTCGATTCGCCAACCGTGGCTTCTCCCGCTAATCCGCCCAAGACACTCAGAGGATTGCGCCTGGCCAATTCACGAATCCTTCGATCGATCGCCCATCCCGAGCAACGCGACTCCACCGTTGTTCCCTCACGATCCAGCCGGATATGCCCAAACTCGGCCTCGCCCGGCGCAAGTCCATGATAGATTTGTGCCCCGATCACAATGCCTCCACCTACGCCGCTTCCCAGGTTGAAGTAAAACACCGGATCAAAGCCCTCGCCCGACCCCTTCAAAGCTTCCCCATATGCGGCAAGATTGGAATCATTTTCAACAATCACGGGAAGTCCGCTTTCCTTACTTAGCCAGTCGCGGATCGGAAAATTCTCCCACCCATGAATCTGATGCGATCGAACAATCGTCCCAGCCGCCCGATTCACCGGCCCGCCAAATCCCACCCCGATCGCGGCAGGGTGGGCGCCTTTCGCCCGCATCTGATCGATGCCGTTCAGGATCTGCCGGCAGATTGCCGGACCACCGCCGGCGCGATCCGCTTCAACCCGCCATCGATCTGTCAGCTTCCCTTTCGCGTTTCCCCGCACGATCTGAAGTTTGGTGCCGCCAATTTCAATGGCGAGGAATTCACGCAAATCGGACATGCGAGCGATTCTATCTTTTAAACACGAAGGCACGAAGACACGAAGCAATACGAAAAAAATCGGCGGCGCTACGTATTTCTCTGGGCCCGCTGTGCCGCCGTGCCTAATCGATTTGAATTGCTTTCTTCGTGACTTCGTGCCTTCGTGTTTCAATTCTGCGCATGCGCTGCGTCCCGCCCCTTGGAAATCTTCGGGCTTAACGTTCCAATTCGCCAAATCTAAAGGAGAAGCGGATGCAATATCGAAGGCTCGGCTCGGCAGGTGTGAAGTTATCAGAAATCGGACTGGGTGGCTGGCTTACCTTCGGCAATGCCGTTGAACTCCAGCAAACCCGCGCCGTCGTGGATAAAGCCTTCGAAGTCGGCATCAACTTTCTCGACACCGCGGACGCCTACGCACGCGGAAAGTGCGAAGAAGCCTGGGGCGAAGTCCTCAAGGAACGCCGTCGATCTTCATACGTGTTGGCCAGCAAAGTCTTTTTCCCCATGGCCGAGGGGCCCAACGACAAGGGCCTGTCGCGCAAGCACATCATGGAATCGTGTCATGCGAGCCTCAAGCGGCTCCGAACCGACTACCTCGATCTCTACCAATGCCACCGCTTCGACGCCGAGACGCCACTTCACGAAACCGTCCGCGCCATGGACGATCTGATTACCCAGGGGAAGGTCCTGTATTGGGGCTTCTCCGAATGGCCCGCCGATCGCATTCGTGAATGCCTGGAAATCTGTGGTCACCGCTACTACGCCCCGCACGGCAGCCAGCCGCAATACAGCCTGATTCATCGGGATATCGAGCAGGCCGTCATGCCCCTGTGCCACCGCGCCGGCATCGGGCAAGTTGTTTGGTCGCCCCTGGCCCAGGGCGTTCTCACCGGCAAGTACAAGCCCAACCAGCCGCACCCGGCCGACAGCCGAGCTCGCGACGATCGGCAGAATCAATTCATCAAGCCGGTCGTGCAGAACGTGGATCTG
>DAIRGS010000074.1:0-25177 GCA_036794395.1 Tepidisphaeraceae bacterium
CCTCTACACGCCGTAACGGCCGGCCGTTGTGCTAAAGTGGCGCTGTAGTGCTAACACCCCGACAGAAACGACTATCACGACACCCCAGACTCCCGCGAACACAGTCGATCGCTCAAGTCCCCCGATCGACATGCCATCGCTCCTGGATCGATGCATGGGAGATGAATCGCTGCGAGCGAGGTTGCTGGATAAATTCACGGTCCAGGCAAATGACCTGCTTCGCCAGATGAGCGAGACTTCGCGGGAAGACGGTTTGGCAAAATTGAAGCTTTACTCCCACACGCTCAAAGGCTCGGCGGCGAATATGTCGGCAGCCGCAGTTGGCAAAGTGGCGAATAAGATTGAATCACTCGCGAAGGTCGGAAATATCGATGATGTGCAGGGCGAACTTGATCGATTGGCCGCCGAGATCAATCGGTGTGTGAAGTTCGTGAAAGATCTGACAGAGGCCCCGATCGCGATCAAAAGCCCTGGCACGGACAAATGAAAAGAACCAGAAGACATGGTCGCTGAAGCGACCACGCCATTTTCACAGAAGTAGATCGCGCACGACGGTGGCGGGAAGAACTCCCGTCAGCTTCTGATCGAGACCCTGAAATTTAAAAGTCATTTTCTCGTGATTGATGCCAAGACAGTGCAGAAGCGTGGCATGCAGATCACGCACGTGAACTCCATCGGCCGCAACGTTGTAACTGAAGTCGTCCGTTTGGCCATGGCTGATTCCAGGAATCACGCCCCCGCCGGCGAGCCATGCAGTAGAGCATTTGGGATGATGATCCCGGCCATAGTTCTGGCGGGAGAGACCGCCCTGACTGTAGACCGTGCGGCCAAATTCTCCGCCCCAGATAACCAGCGTATCGTCGAGCAACCCGCGCTGTTTGAGATCAGTAATAAGAGCGAAGCAGGCGCGATCGACGTCGTGGCAGAGTTTGGGGAGGAGTTTGACGACGTCGCTGTGAACATCCCAGCCGCGATGATAGATCTGGGTGAAGCGCACGCCGCGTTCGGCCATGCGTCGGGCGAGCAGGCAGTTGTAAGAAAACGTACCCGGCTCGCGGGCTTCCGGGCCGTAAAGTTCCCACGTGGAAGCCGGCTCGTCCGATAGATCCAGCAGATCAGGCACGGAGGTCTGCATGCGAAAGGCCATTTCATACTGCTCGATTCGGGCGTGCGTTTCGGGGTCGCCGAAATCCTGGTACGTACGCTGATTGAATCGATTGACCGCATCGAGCATCGCCCGACGCGTCGCGTGATCGACTCCCGGCGGATCGCTCAGATACAGCACCGGATCCCCCGCCGATCGCAGGGCGACACCCGCGTGTTGCGAGCCAAGGAACCCGCTGCCCCAGAACTTGGCCGAGATCGGCTGCGGGTTTACACCCGTTGGATACTTTGAGGTCATGACGACATAGGTCGGGAGATTGTCGTTCATGCTGCCCAGGCCATAGGACAGCCACGCCCCCATGCTTGGCTTGCCGGTGATCATGTTGCCGGTGTTCATCAGGAGCTGGGCGGGCTCGTGGTTGATTGCGTCGGTGTAGAGGCTTTTGACCAGCGTCAGCTCGTCGACGATTCTTGAAGTCCAGGGAAGCAATTCGCTGATCCACGTGCCGGTTTTCCCATATTGTGAGAATTTGAAATGAGAGGGCGCGATGGGGAAGCGGGTTTGGGCGGCGGTCAT
This sequence comes from Tepidisphaeraceae bacterium, assembly GCA_036794395.1. Classification (GTDB taxonomy): domain Bacteria; phylum Planctomycetota; class Phycisphaerae; order Tepidisphaerales; family Tepidisphaeraceae; genus DASXMX01. The sequence continues at coordinate 1,682 of DAIRGS010000074.1, forward strand.
CCCGGTGAGCTGCTGGCCGCCGCGAACCGATTCGGGAAGATCTTTGTCATACAGCGCTTCGAGGTTGGGCTTATAGTCCCAGAGATCTTGCTGCGGAGGACCACCGGACATAAACAGATGAATGGCCCGCTTGGCGCGCGGGGCGAAATTTGGAAATTGTGCGGCCGTTGCGCCGCCCGATTCACGCGCGAACGCGCCTTGACCCAGCAATGCCGCCAACCCCGCCCAACCCAGAACTTTCCCACTTCGCCCCAGAAACCGGCGGCGTGTTTCCAGGCGCGCGTATTCTGCTTTCAGTGACACCGGGATTGGGAGATCCAGGATCGACGGAGCGCTTTCGGTATCGGTGCAGTTGGGGTGTTGCTTCAAGACTGCTCCAGGATCAGGAAACAACCGCGCTCCTGCGCCAAAGTCGCCTTTTGGCGTGGTCGCTTCAGCGACCATGTCTGCGGTGTCCGACACGCCGCCCCGGATAATGGACATCGCCTGTCAACCGCCCTCACCCCAACCCTCTCCCGGGGGGAGAGGGAGCCGGAGCGGAATAGCACGGCGTGTTTATTTATTAAGCGCTTCATCGGTATTCATCATTTCACTAGCAACTAATGTCCATGCAGCCAGATCAGGGGTCGGATCGGATTTCGAATCTCCGACTTTCAACAACGATGTCATCGCCTTGGAATTGCCTTGATACCGTGCCCGAAAGGTATTCAGGGAATCCGTGAAGATCTGTTGCTCGTCAGGCGCGAGGGAGCGGCACAGAATGGATTTCGCGATGAAATCGATCTTTTCGCGGTCGGTTGATCCAGCCTCCTTCATCGCGCGCTCCGCAAGCATTCTCGCCGCCTCGACCCACTGCGGATCATTCATCAAAACCAGCGCCTGCAACGGCGTATTGGTGTGCTCGCGCCTCGGGCAGGAGACATCGCGCGGTGGCGCATCGAGCGTGATCATGTTGGGCGGCGGAGATTGTCGCTTCCAGAACGTGTAGATCGATCGGCGATAGCTGCCGGCGCCATGATCCTGATCCCAGGTTTGCGGCTTGGTGGCCAGGCCGCGAACAGCTTCGAAGATGCCGGGCGGCTGATACGGTTTAACGCTCGGGCCGCCAATTTGATCGACGAGCAGGCCAGCGGCTTCGAGCGCGCAATCGCGCAGCATCTCCCCATCCATGCGGAAACGCGGCCCGCGCGCCAGCAGCCGGTTTTGCGGATCGCGCTCGATTGATTGCGGCGTGGCGCGTGCCGATTGGCGGTACGCGGCCGACGTAATCATCAGGCGATACATGTGCTTGATGTCCCACCCGCTCTCGCGGAATTCAACGGCAAGCCAGTCGAGCAGCTCGGTGTTGGAGGGGCGAGCGCCCATCATGCCAAAATCGCCGGGTGTTTCGACCAATCCGGTACCGAACAGCTCCTGCCACATTCGATTGACCGCGACGCGCGCGGTTAGGGGGTTGTCGTCGCTGACAGTCCAATTGGCCAGACCGAGCCGATCATGTGACGCGCGGGCCGAGGGAGGGTTCAGGAAATGAGGAACCGCCGGATCAACATGCTGAACCCGGGCTGTGTAGACACCGCGATTTAGAACGTGAGCCTCGGGTGCATTGGGTCGTTCCTGGCAGACCATCGCAAGATCGCCATCCTTCGACAGCGCATCGAGCCGGCCATCAAGCTCCGCCAGTTGATGTTTGAAGGCGCGCGTATGGTCATCGATCTGATCGAAGTAATATTGATTGACGATGTGGCGCTGGTCATTGGTCCATGAGACGAGGGGCTTATTCGTCACCTCGGCCACGTAGTCTTCGTAGGGCAGTCCGGCGGCTTCGTCCGACGTTAGTGCGCGTGAATAGAGCCGGACATCCTGAAACCGGGCGAGCTTCATCGCAGAGGCTTCGTGCCGCCTTCCCAGTTCCCATGGAACCGAAGTGCGAATGCTGCCCGCGAGATGATCGGCAACCACTTTGAGCGGCTGCGCTTTGCCGTCGACAAACACTTTCACGCCTGACGCTTTTCCCGAGCCATCGTAGGTAAAAAACACATGACGCCACTGACCTTTGGCAATCGTTGTGGTGGTCTGAACCTTGATCGCGTTGTCCGGCCACGTGTTGACCAGATGCACGGCTAGCGCGCCGTTCTCATACCACAATTCCCATCCCCGAAACTCGTGCGCTGCATCGAGCCGGGAAATCAGCGAGCCAGTGTTAACGTCGCCAATCGCGGTTGGATTAAACCGCACCTGCACCCAGCCCCCCCCGGAAAAAAGCTGATCTTTTTCAAAATCGCCTGCATCGGGAATGGATAGCGTAGTCGTGGCATCCAGCCTCATCGAAGGCCACAGCCAGGTTTCCTCGCCCCAGATTGGAGCCGAGCCGCCGAATTTGATGGAGCGCGTGGAGGCGCTTGCCGAGGTGTTAATCGCCTGATCGCCCTTGCCTTCGTCAAAACGGAAACGTAGCGCAAGGTCTTTATTTGAAACATGCCGTGGCAGCGCGTCGAAATCCAGCCAGTCTTGTATGAGTTGGCTGGATTGCCCGGCGCGCGAATTAATGTGCCGGACTATCCCAGCCTTGGCCGCCAGTACCCGGTTGTACTCAGCAAGGTGCTGGGGTTTAGGAATGCGAATCGTCGGCGGCGGATCGAATCGATCATCATTTGATTCGTGCTCGGCCAGGTTGTTGAAATACGCCGAGAGCGAATAAAAATCCTTCTGCGTAATGGGATCGAATTTGTGATCGTGGCAGACGGCGCAGCCGAACGTCATGCCGAGGAACACCGTCCCGTATGCCTCGACGCGATCGCGGGCATTGCTGACGCGAATTTCTTCGTTTATCGCCCCGCCTTCGCCGGTGCTGAGGTTACATCGCACAAAGCCAGTCGCGAGGAGCTGATCGATGTTGGCCGGCGGCAGCAAATCACCGGCGAGTTGTTCGACGACGAACTGGTCGTAGGGCTTATTCTGGTTGAAGGCGCCGATGACGTAATCGCGATACGGCCAGATATCGCGGAAGTTGTCGTTGTGCAGGCCGTGGGTATCGCCATAGCGGGCATAATCGAGCCAGTATCGCGCGCGGTGCTCGCCATAGCGCGGGCTGGCCAGAAGGCGATCGACGAGCTTTTCGTATGCATCAGGCGCGGAGTCGTTGGCAAAGGCGCTGACTTGCTGAAGTGTTGGAAGCAGCCCGGTGAGATCGAGACTCACGCGACGGATCTGTTCCGGCCGCGTGGCCGGCGGTGCATGCGCAAGAGCGTGTGATTTGATTTCAGCGAGGACAAATCGATCGATCGGGTTTTTACCCCACGCACCCTCCCGTGATTCTGGAACGATCGGCCGGACGGGCTTTTCAAAAGACCAGTGATCGCGATAAGCGGCGCCCTGGCTGATCCAGCGCCGCAGGATGGCGACCTGATCGGCAGACAGTGCGTCGTGGCCCGAGGGCGGCATATGCTCATCGGGGTCGGATGAGGAAACGCGCTTGAGTAATTCACTTTGCCCTGTATCTTTCGGGACAATCGCGGTCTTGCCATCCTTGAGTTTGGCAAATGCCCAAATCGCCCGATCCAGACGAAGCCCCGCCTTGCGCCCGCCGGGGTCCGGGCCATGACACGCGTAGCAGTGGTCGGCCAAAATGGGCTCGATCGATTTGTTGAAATCCAGCGCCGCCCCGGAAGGTGTTCCCGCCCCAACCGGCGCGGCCCACACCGCACTGCAAACCACCACAATAACAAGGGATTTAAGGGGCATCGGGTCTGCTTCATACTACCCGAATGCCGCCGGCCATGTTGCGATTTTACGACTCGGCAAACTGCGAAACTTCCTCGCGCGTGAGCGGGCCATACGGTTTAAGCCGCCCATCGGCAAAGCCAAATTCATGTATGTCCGTCAAATAGCCCTTTTGCGCAATGTTGGGGCCCCGGCCCTCTTCTCCCTCCACCGGTACGCCCAACATTTTTCATTTATAGCGTAAGTCCTTTATTTCGACAGATTCGCAGTCCGTTGAGAACGAGCTTGGCGGCGGTCCACGCCGCCACACGATGAACAAAAGGCAATTGTGAAGGCGAACTTCTTTTTGCGCCAAGGGTTAATTCATCCGTGCAAAATGTTGGGTACGCCGGGGGAGGGTTGGGGAGGGGGCGTGGGTTTTGACCGGCAGACCTTCCGATCACGACTTTCTGAAGTATCCCGACGCTGTTCATGCAAGCATCAATGAGCCACCGAAAGACCCCCTCCCTACCCTCCCCCGGCGTACCGGTGGAGGGAAAAAAGAGCCTCTCCAATTGAAATGGTGAAAGAACAAGCAGCGACCGCCTACACTGTCACGCACCCGGCAAAATTTTGTTGGGCTGCCTTATTACGGCCCGCCCCGAATCAGTTCGGCTCAACTGTGAGTGTTGCCCGGCTGCGAATGTCGTCGGATGAACCGCCGATCATGATGTCGAAAGTTCCCGGCTTCACTACAAATCCATGAACCGCTTCATCATAGTATCCCAGCTCAGAAGCCTTGAGCGTGAATGTGACGGTTGTGCCGCCATGGGCTGCCAGGTGCTGGCGCGAAAACCCACGAAGCTGCTTCACGGGTCGCTTTACAGCGGGATTAACTTCATGCACATAAAGCTGCACAACTTCATCGCCCTCGCGCGCACCCGTGTTCTTCAGCAGCATGTGAATAGAAACGGCACCATCTCGCTTCACTTGGCCGGGTGCCTTTTCGATCGGACCATACTCGAACTGCGTGTAGCTCAATCCATGGCCGAACGCGTAGAGTGGCTTGCCATTCATGTACATGTATGTGAAGCCCCTGGTCACATCGTATTCATCCTGCGGGGGCACCTGATCCGCCGATGCGTACACCGTCAAGGGCAATCTCCCGGCTGGATTAACATCGCCAAAGATCACGTCCGCCGTCGCATTTCCCCCCTCTTCCCCGCCCCACCACGATTCCACAATCGCCGGCACGTGCTCTGCCACCCACGGAACGCATAACGGCCCGGCGTTCATCTCAACCACCACCGTCTTTGGATTAACCGCCATCACCGCCTCGATCAATTCCTCCTGATTCCCGGGCAATCCCAGACTCGTGCGATCCCGCCCTTCCGCTTCCACATCCAGCGTCGTGCCGACATAAAGAATCGCCACGTCCGCCGACTTGGCGATCTCCACCGCATTCTTCAGCTCCGCCTCTTTATCAAACGCCGGTTCATTGCGACGCGGCGGAGTAATCTGCGCCCCTTTGGCGTACATCACTTCCACCCCGTTCCCCGCCCGATTCTTGATCCCCGCCAGTGGCTTCACCGGATTCTCCACCCGCCCGCTGTAGCCGCCCGCCGTGAACAAATCCGCATGCGGACCAATCACCGCGATCTTCTTAAACTTCGTTCGATCCAGCGGCAGAAGGTTCCCTTCGTTCTTTAGCAGTACGATCGATTCGCGCGCCGCCTTCAACGCCAGTTCACGATGCGCCGGGCGGTTAATCACATCCGGCGAAATCTTCGTATACGGCACCTGCTCCGGCGGATCGAACTCACCCAGCCGGAAGCGAACACGCATCACGCGGAACAGCGCATCATTCAGACGAGCCTCGGGCAGCAGCCCCTGCCGCACCGCGTTGGGGATGTACATGCGAAACTCCTTGTCGGAGAAATCGCACCCGGCAATCAACGACTGCGCCACCGCATCCTCAAACTTCATCTTCCCCTGCTCGTGCCCGTTCACCATCGAGTTCACGCCGCCCAGATCGGAAACCACAAAACCTTCAAACCCCCACTGCTTCTTGAGAATTTCATTCAGCATCAGCGGGTTGCGATTATTCGGTACCCCATTGATCGCGTTGTACGATGCCATCACCGATTGGGCTTTGCCCTCCACAATGCAATCCCGGAAGTGCGGCAGCCAATACTCATGCAGCATCCGCTCGCTCACCGTCGCCGACAGCTTCTGCCGATCCTTCTCCACGTTGTTCACCGCATAATGCTTGAGCGTGGCCGCCAGCTTCAGGTATTTGGGATCATCCCCCTGAAGTCCCTTCACATACGCCACCCCAACCCGGCCCGTCAGGTATGGGTCTTCGCCATAGCATTCGTTGATACGGCCCCAGTACGGATTGCGGCTGATATTGATCACCGGGCCACGATAGATGAGGCCCTTGTGCTGCGCTTTAATGTCCGGCTGCTGATGCCAGAGGTTGTAAACGCCGCGTGCTTCATCCGAAATCGCAGTCGACACCTCATGCACCATCCCCGTATCCCACGATGCCGCCAAGGCGATCGACACCGGGACCATGGTTGTGGGACGATCCCATACGACTCCATGCAGGCACTGATTCCACTTGTCCGATTTGATATTGAACTTCTCGATGTCAGGGCCAACGTGATCGAGCAGCGTCGCTTTCTCTTCGAGGCTAAGGCGTGAAATCAGATCGCGCACGCGCTCGTCAACAGGCCGCTGCGGATCAAGATAACCCGGAGATTGCGCCAACGACGCGGGCCCAAAAATTGCGATGACCAAAGCAGCCGACATGAGGCAGGTTGCGGTTCTCATATAGAAGCGTATTGGAACAGCTAAAGCCTGCTGGCGGAAGAGCCTTGGCGTGGTCGCTTCAGCGACAACGCCAGGCACTCCCAAATCACTCCAAACCGGTATACTTTTCTGCTGATGTCCACCACCACCCCAATTCACCCCCAGGTCCGCATCGGCCACGTCCACCTCAAGGTGGCCGACCTCGAACGTGCACTGGGCTTCTACGTCGGCGTGCTGGGGCTGCGACTCACGCAGCGGTTTGGAAAACAGGCGGCGTTTATTTCCGCCGGGGGATATCACCATCACATTGGCCTGAACACCTGGGAGAGCGCGGGCGGAAGCCCTCCGCCCCCGGGGACGACGGGGCTATATCACCTTGCGATTCTCTACCCAACGCGCGCCGCTCTGGCAGACGCGCTTCGACGGCTGATCGCCGCGGGAATTCAGTTGGATGGCGCCGCCGACCACGGCGTGAGCGAGGCGCTGTACCTCCGCGATCCAGACAACAATGGCGTTGAGTTGTATTGGGATCGCCCTGAGGCACAGTGGCCGCGAACGCCCGATGGGGGTCTTGCGATGTATACCCGCCCGCTGGACCTCCAGGACCTGTTGAACACAAAAACCGAGGGATGATGCGAACAGCGGATTACTCAGCGCCCGCCCTTCCGACCGTCCGAGCGACGCACGTGCGGTTCGCCGTTCTGGCGTTTCTGTGCGTGCTGGCGTTTCTCACTTACTTCGATCGCGTCTGCATCGCCTCCGCCCAGGACGACATTAAACACGATCTCGGCCTCAGCGGCGCACAAATGGGCCTGATCCTGAGCGGGTTCTGGTTCACGTATGCCCTGTTTGAAATCCCCGGCGGATGGATGGGCGACCGCTTCGGTTCACGCAAAACGCTGTCCCGCATCGTTCTGGCGTGGTCGATTTTCACCGCCCTCTCCGGCTCGGCAGTCGGCTTCGCATCGCTGTTCGGCTACCGCCTGTTGTTCGGCGCCGGCGAGGCAGGCGCGTTTCCAAACATGGCGCGCGTGCAGAGCCGGTGGTTCCCCAAGTCATCACAGGGAAGGATCGGCGGCTTGATCTGGATGATCTCGCGCTGGGGCGGAGCGCTTTCGTACCTGCTATTCCCAAGCCTGATGATTGCACTGAACGCCCAAACGGTGCGAAGCTTTCTCTCGCGTGTTCCGCTGCTGGATCACTTTGCCGCGGCCCCGGCATGGCGCTTGGCGTTCTGGGTATGTGGGGCTGTTGGGCTGATATGGGTCGCGCTGTTCTTCCTCTGGTTCCGCGATGACCCGACTCAAAAGCGCGGCGTGAATGAAGCGGAGTTGGCACTGATCAAAGGTGAAGGCACGGGCGGCGAGGATCCTCATGCCCATGCACCGATGGACGGAAGAACATGGCGCGCGCTGTTCTCCAATAAACATTTATGGGGAATCGCACTAGCCTACATGTGCGGATCGTTCGGCTGGTCTTTCTTTGTGAGCTGGATGAAGCCCTACCTGGCCAGCACACATCACCCCGGCCCAACAATCGAAAAATGGCTCAACATGCTCCCCCTCCTCGTCGGCGGAGCAACGTGCATCGTCGGCGGGCTCCTCACCGATGCCCTGCTGAAACGCACGGGCAAACCAAGATTTTCCCGCGCCCTCTTCCCCGCTTGCGGCTTCGCGATCGCCGCGATTTCCATGGCGTGCATCCCCTTCGCCCCCAATGCCGGTGTCGCCGTCGCCCTCATGTGCCTCGGCTCCTTCGGCAACGACATTGGCCAGGCCGGCGAATGGGCCTCCGTCATCTCGATTGGGGGAAGATTTGCCGGCACCGCCTTCGGCTTCATCAACATGGTGGCGAACATTGGCGGCAACACCCTCCAACCCATCATCGGCCAGGCGGTGTACAGCCACTACGGCTGGAAACCCCTCTTCGCCCTCTATGGCACGGTCTTCTTCGCCGCCTCCGTCCTATGGTGGTTCATCGACCCCACCAAGCGTTTCTACGAATAATGAGCCCGCGCAAGAACCCGTTCACCGCGGAACCGCGGAGAACGCGGAGAAAACAAAGAGAATCCAACCACGGATAACACGGACTACACGGATAGAAGACATGCCCTCCACGTGACACGGACTTCCCAGCCGGTGGCGAACGCGCCCTCGTTTCGAAAACTTTCATCGACCAATGGTTTCTTCATCTGCACTGCTAACCGTTCAATTCTTCACGGCGCACGCGGATTTTTGGCGAACTTGGATCGAACCACGGATTACACGGATATCACGGATATAAAAGAATCGTTTTTCCCATCCGTTGCATCCGTGCTATCCGTGGTCTCATTTCTTCCATGCCCATTCCAAATTTGGCCTCAAACCGTCAAGCGCGCCTCCGTGTCTCTGTGCCTCCGTGGTTGCATCTCTTTTTTTTGTTGCGGCTCCGCCGCGCTGTGGCCATCGGCGTCATCTGCGGCTAAACCGCATTTCTTCTCCACACCCACCCTCTTCCGCTTATCCGTGCCATCCGTGTAATCCGTGGTTCAGCGTCTTTGTATTCCTCCGCGCCCTCCGCGCCTCTGCGGTGAACCGTCTGTGATTTCCGTATAATCCAACCATGCACGACCTTCCCACCCCCTGCATTCTCCTCGACGGCCCAACCGTCCGTCGCAACGTCGAACGTCTCGCAAAATACACCCGCGACCACAAGCTCGCCCTCCGTCCTCACACCAAAACACACAAATCCATCCGCCTCGGAAAGCTCCAGATGGAACACGGCGCAGTCGGCCTTACCGTCGCCAAGTCTGGCGAAGCCCATGTGATGGCCGAGGCCGCGGATGATATTCTGATGGCCTATCCGCCCGTCCATCCCGGCCGCTGCGCCGAACTGGCGAACCTCGCCCATCCCAAAACAATTCGTGTCGGAATCGATTCGGCCTTTGCCGCCGACGCATTATCGACAGCCGCCAGGCAAGCCGGATCAACCATCGGAATCCTCGTAGACCTCGATATCGGCCACCACCGCACCGGCGTACAAACTTCCGCTCAGGCCCTCGCCCTCGCACAGCAAGTCTCCAATGCCCCAGGGCTCCGCCTCGATGGAATTATGTTCTTCCCCGGCCAACTCTCCCACGGCCCACCCGAATCCTACGGCCCGGCCCTGGCCGCGATCGATGCAAGATTGGCAGAGGTAATCGATCTATGGAGCAAAAACGGGCTTGAATGCCGCATCGTCTCGGGCGGCTCAACCCCCGCCGCCAGCCAATCCCATCTGCTCAAGCGCCTTACCGAAATCCGCCCCGGCACGTATATCTTCAACGACATGAATTCCGTCCACTCCCACTGTGCGACACTGAACGATTGCGCCGCCCGAATCCTGGCAACAGTGGTAAGCACCGCCGTCCCCGGCCAAATCGTTCTGGACGCGGGAAGCAAAACGCTCACCAGCGACCGTTGCGGCCCGGTGCCCGACAGCGGACACGGATTCATCGTCGAATACCCCCAGGCTAAAATCACCAAACTCAGCGAAGAACACGCTCAGGTCGATGTCACCCAAAGCGACCTTGCCCCGAAAGTGGGCGACCGCGTCCACGTCATCCCCAACCACATCTGCCCCTGCGTCAATCTTCAAGACACCGTCTACTGGCAGGAGCCTGGCGAAGAGCCCACCCCAATGCAGGTAGACGCCAGAGGAAAAGTATTCTAATGGCGTGGTCGCTTCAGCGACCATGTCTTGATTCGATTTGAACAACAGTACATGGTCGCTGAAGCGACCACGCCAACAGTCACCTATACTCAGGACCAGCATGTTTCGACCCATCTTCGACTCCCACCTCGACCTCGCCTGGAATGCCGTCTCCTTCAATCGTGATCTGACGCTCTCCGTCGATCAGATCCGCCAGCGCGAAGCCGGCATGACCGATGCGCCTTCGCGCGGCCGAAATACGTTGACGCTTCCAGAACTGCGCAAGGCAGGAATTCATCTGTGTGTTGGCACGCTCCTGGCCCGCGGCGGCCCCGATCAAAAACCGCCGACCGGCTACAAGCGCACCGATCTCGATCACGCCACCCCCTCCATCGCCCACGCCGCCGCCCACGCCCAACTCGCATATTACCGGCTCCTCGATCAACAGGGGCATCTGCGATTCATCCTCACGCGAGAAGATCTTCTGTCGCATTGGGAAGCAGGGAAATCCAACGCCGGAACCCTTCCGCTTGGGATGATCCTCAGCATGGAGGGGACCGATCCAATCGTCACCCCCGATCAGGCCGAAGAATGGCACGCGGCCGGTTTACGGGCGGCAGGCATCGCGCACTATGGCCGGTCCCAGCATGCATATGGCACAGCAGTTTCAGGCCCGCTCAGTGCGGCGGGTATTGAACTGCTTCGCAAGTTCGATGACCTTGGAATCATCCTCGACGTCACACATTTGTGCGATCACAGCATGGAACAGGCGATGGATGTATATGAAGGGCCGGTGCTTGCCAGCCACCATAATTGCCGCGCGCTGGTGCCGGGAGATCGGCAACTGGCTGACGAGCAGATCAAAAAACTCATCTCACGCGGCGCGGTGATCGGCACCGCACTCGACGCATGGATGCTGTATCCGAATTGGATTCGCGGCCAAACCAAGCCCGAGGTTGTCGGGCTGGAAGCGGTGGCCGATCACATCGATCACGTGTGCCAGATCGCAGGCAACGTCGATCATGCCGCGATCGGCAGCGATCTCGACGGCGGATTCGGAACCGAGCAAACCCCGCGCGATCTGAACACCATCGCAGATTTGCAAAAACTGAACGCAATTCTTCGAGCTCGAGGTTATATCGAAGCCGATATCGACAAGATCTTCCACGGCAACTGGCTTCGGTTTTTCTCCTCCGCACTGCCCGAAGCGAATTGACGTCCTGAATGACCGTGCGCGATTCCGCGCCTTTGCATTAAGTGGCACGGGTTTCTAACCCGTGTTTGAGGGAGCTGCGGGTCCGCGCCGGGTGAGATGTGGGAAAACCAACTATCCTTGAGGGAGCATTTTCTGCCAGCAAATTCCGAAGGTTGTCCCCCCGTCCAAACTTGGTTTTCCCACATCTGACCCGGCGTTGATGGTCATATCCCTCAATCATGGCTTACAAAGCCATGCCACGAAGCGTTTCGCGGAACGGTATCTTATTTCGCGATCACCCATACTTTTCGATAGAAGACGGGGTTGTTGTGCCCCTGGAGTTGGATGGCTCCGGGGGTGGGGCCTTCCTTTGCGCCGGCTCCGGTTTTGGCAGTGATTTCGTAGTGATCCTGCACGATTACGCCATTGTGATTAACGGTCACCACGGCGCCCTTGGTCTTTTTACCGTCGGCGTCGAACTTGGCGGCGTGGAATTCGATGTCGTAGGTTTGCCACTGAAGGGGCGGATAGCACATGTTCAGCTTGGGGGCGTGCTGGCGGTAAATGGCTCCGCAGCCGTTGAATCGGGGGGCTTCGGCGAAGGAATCGAGGACCTGGACTTCGTATCGATCCTGCATGTAAATGCCGCTATTGCCGCGTTCCTGATCGCGCGCCAGGGGTTTGAAGGGGAGGAGATATTCGACGTGGAGGGTGAAATCCTGATACAGCTTTTTGGTTTTGGAGCCCGATGCAAGCAGGCCGCGTTTGTCAATCTCGCCGCCCTGCCAGGCATCGGCGTTGGAGCCATCGAACAGGACCGTTGCGCCTTGCGGGGGCTTGGCGCCGGCGCGGGGACTTTTGCGTTCTACTTTCTTAAGAGAGACGGTTCCATCGGCGCCCTTCAAGGAAAGCGATCCATCGGCGATTGAGCCTTCATAGCCATTGGCGGCGGGAATTTTGGCGGTGGCGCCGTCGCGAGCAGCGTTGAGTTCGACGCGTCCTTTTCCATCCCAACCGTCGCCCGGCAACCCGCCAGGGAGGACAACGACCTGAAACTTCCCGTCACCCAGCGCGGCAATCTGCACGCCGAGTTTGTGGGCGGCGGTGGCTTCGGTGGCATATTCGCCCTGAATGACAAAATCAGGGCCGGCCTCTTTGGGATCGAGGAAAGTCGGGCCTTCGGATTTTGGCTCTGTTCGGGCACGTTGCGCCGTGGCGGGGGGAACGGCTCCCATAATCATCCCGAGTAAAATCAGACTGAATCCGGCGCGCAACATGATTCCTCCTTCAAGCCAAAAAAGTTCGTTATGGTGAACGTCGCCCCTTTTATACCACGGGTTGGCCGAGCAGTTGCCCAAGGGATTGGATCAGCGATCGGTCGGAACTGGTCCACCAGACCTGCTTATGGTGATGTAATGTGCAAATCACCGGCCGATCAGGGAATACCAAGGCAAAATCGCTACCCAGCAACATTCGCAGCAGACCTTCCACGACATGCGCAAACGCATCGCCCTCGGAAAGCTCAAATTCGATGGCAGAACCATCAGTACGGTGTTGGAGCAATCCGCTGTCGACGCCGGCATGCTCCAGGAGAGCCGGCAACCAATCCCGGCTTCCGAAATCCAACTCGTAGGCCCAATTACTTTTGGGCATGAGCCAGACATTCCCTGGAAGCATTTCCTGAAATGCACGCATCACCCGAGAGGTCAGCTCCGGCTCATACGGCGCCGGAACTTTGTGCGCAAGCGCCAGCGCCTCTGGGCGAAGCGAGGGATCATCTGCGCCAATCCATCCGACTGATTCGGTTGGGATATCGTCTTTAAAGCCGAATGCGCCGCTATTGTAATAAAGGCTCTTGAATCCCTGCTTGCCCATCTGCTCGAGCACCCGCGCATATTCCACAATCCAGGGCACGCATGCTCCTTCACTTCAGACGATGCGAACTTCGGGGTCTGTCGAGGTAATTCCGGCGGCCGTGTAAGCGGCGGTTACCTGGTCGGGGGTCGTTACGTTTTTCAGCTTCAATGCCTTGCCACCAATGTTGGCGGTTAAAGCTTTGACTTGATGAGCGGCGACGCCGAATGGAGAACTGTTATTTGTTGGTGTTGAGGTTCCGAGGTTGACGTTGGTCAAAGTTTTTGCGGCCAAGCTTGAGGCCGCAAGGGTGTTCAGTTTGATCAACTTGATGGTGGTATCAGCGACGAAATCGGCGGCTTGGGATGGGAGGATACCGATGCCGCTCACCCCTGCGAAGACCATGCTGTTGGTCAGGTTGCCGACGATCACTGATGAGATGCTGCCGTTCGAGCGAAGCGCTGACAGATCCATTGCGGCTTTGACATTCAGCTTTCCAAATGAGCCAACGGTTGCGTTCCAGCTTGAGATGGACTGCGTTGTTAACGCGGCGACGTTACCGGACACAGTCCACGTACCGCCGGCAATCGACCCGGAGGTGAAACTCTGTATGGACGCGGCGCTGACAAGGCCCAGGAAATCTCCCTTGATCGCCACCTTGCCGATTGCCGTGCCCGAGATCGTTCCGCCGGCGTTCCAACTGTTGGAACTGATGGACTTGATTGCGCCCGTGGAGAAAACGCTGGCATTGTTCACGGTCCCGATGCTCATGGTCGACGTCCCTGTCCCGCTCATGTTGACATTTCCGCCAGCCAGGCTCGCCAGGCTGAGGTTGGTGACCACTCCACCCGTGACTAGATTGCCGGTTAAGGCGGTGTTGCGGCCATTGATGGCCCGCATGGGGCCGTCCGCAGTGATGCTGACGAAGTCAACAACTCCATTTCCACCTTTGCCGGTGATCGTTAGCGCGCTGGTTGGCCCGCTGGACGTGACGGCTATCGTGACCAAGGCGGGTGTCCCGCCTAACGTGATGATTCCACCCTTGCCCGGCGTCGTAGTTAGACCCAGGCCGCCAAACGATACCGTTGCCGTTCCGGCCCCGGCCAGTGCAATCTGGCTGACTGTTCCATCGGGGTCTGTGAATTTTACGAGCTTAGATAGCCCCTTGCCGAGCGTGACCTGCGTCTGACCCACCTGTACGTCAAACGAAGTATTGACGAGGCCGTTGCCAAGATCGCTGGCCGTGACAGTGACGTGGGCAACACCGTTTCCCTGCCCGGCAGTCAGTGTCAGCGTTGCGCCGTTGATCGACCCGGTCACCAGACTCGTATTGTCGCTCGTCACCGAATAGAGAAGCGGTCGAACATTTGCGATTGTGTTGGTGTACACATAGTTCGTCGTGCGGATTGGACTTCCGATGTTGTAGTTTCGCAGCGGAAGCACGCCGCCAGGCAAATCCCCGGCATTGACGTTTGGCTCGAAGGTCGGCGAAACCGCCCCCTTGGGCAACGCCTCGATCTGATCGACCACCTGCATGCCATTGTAAATAACCTGGCCAAATACCGTGAATTTCTGCGCGTCCAGCGAAGTGTTGTTCCCGTCGTTGATGAACCAGTCGCTCGTGGCGCTGTTCGGATCGGCGACGTGAGTTATCGGATCGGTATTCAATGCCGCCGAGATCGTGCCGAGTGTGTTACTGAGCGAAAATTCATTGAGAACCGGGGTCGTCGTGTTGATGTGGCTCTGGTCGGACTTAAACCCGCCCCCCTGGAGTAAAAAGCCGGGCACCGCACGCTGAATGACGGTTGCGTCGTATGAATTATTCGCGGCGTATTGCGTGAAGTTATTAACGGTTTGCGGGGCCTGCTGGGAAAACAGATTGAGTGGAATCAAGCCTTCGCTGGTATCGATTACGGCCGCGAGGCCTGTGATGGTTGGGTCATTGAAATGCTGATCGAGATCGATCGGCGTAGAGGCCGTGCCGGGGGCCAGTTGCAGCGAATCAATGGCGCCGGTTAGCGTTGCGCTCAAAAACGTGCGGCTTTCCAGGGCCTCAATTGTTCTGGGCAACGCGCACGCCGCGGTCAAGCGGCGGCGGAGACGGTCATCGGCGAGGTCTTTTTTAGATTGCATGATCGGTTCTCTCCCGCAGGGGCGACACGTTTGGGACGCTGCCGCTTTTCGATAATTAACACTGACAACGGCTGGCTTCAGCCGCCGGTCACCTGCCTTCCAAGGCCACCTGTTCTCATCCAATGAGCTTTTGTTGAGCGCTATAGAATCTTGATCGTCAGATCCTGCGGCGTAATCCCGCGCGCTGATAGTCCGCTGGTCACCTTCGCAGCCGTTGTCACGTTGCTCAGGTGGAGCGATTTCTTCGATGCCGACAACGACAAATTCTTGATCCTCTGCGTGGCGACGCCGAACGGCGTGCCGCTGTTGTCAACCTGCACCGCACCCAATGAAAGCGAATCGATCCGCTGCGCGACGACATTGCTGTTGACGAATCGATTGACCTTCAGGGAAATGATCTTGTCGGCGCTGGTGAATTCAGTGGCGGCTGAGGGCAAACCGGAGGTGAGATTGGCAGCTCCGGCATAAAGGTTCGTGCTGGTGAACGACCCTGCCCGCACGCTGGTGATATCGGACGAGGTTATGATTGTTGAGCCGGTTACCGCGCCTTGCACGCGAAGATTTCCGATGTTAACGGAATTGCTTGTCCAGTTGGCGATCGATCGGGTCGTGAGCGAGCGCACGCCGCCGGTAATGTTCCAACTCCCTCCGACCAGCGCACCGGCCTGGAACTTGATCACCCGTGTCGCGTTGATCGATCCGCCGAACGAATGCTTGATCTTGATGTTGTTCAGCGAGGTGGCGTTGATGCTGGCGCTTCCGGTCCAGGTATCGACATTCAGGTCATCAATCGGGATGAACGAGTTGATCGCCTCATTGTTCATCGTCGTGATGTTGAGATCGGCGACCTTGCCGGCTCCGATGGTGATCGTTCCGTTACTTGCGTTGCCCAGGATCGTCTTGTCGATCGCGCCGGTTTCGGTGAGGTTGCCGTCAATCGAGACGCGCGGCGCATTGAGCAACGCCAGACGAGCGTCGTTGGTCAGTCCGGTCAGATGGACGATTCCGTTGCCGCCCTGGCCGACGATTGTAAGGACACTTGTAGGTGAGGTCCCCGTGACGGCGATGGAAGCGGAACTGACCTGCCCCTGAACGGTGACGACGGTGTTACGTCCCGGCAGTTGGACGAGATTGGCACCCACCATGGTGACGGTGGCAGTGCCTTTGCCGCCGGACAGGGAGATGAAGGCCACGCTGCCGCCGGCATCACGATATCGAAGTACCTGAACGCCTTTGGTGCCGATGGTTACGGTTGCAAGGCCCACGCCGACCGAGAACGTGGAGGTCGCCGTATTACCGCCGATGTCGGTGGCGGTTACGTGAACCTGGGTATTGCCGGTTCCAGAGCCGAAGGCGAGGGACAGGCTGGAACCGGAAATGGCGGGTGTTGCGACGGTTGGATCATCGGTTGTTGCGGTGTAGGTCAGCGCGGGAGTGACCTGGTAAGTGGTACCGACAAGGTTAGCGGGGGGTACGGAGGTCGGCGTGGTGGAGCCGGAGTAGTTGATGACGGGTAACTGTACCCAGATATTCGCACCGCCTGCGGCACCGGGCGGATTCTGACTGTCGTTAACGATCTGAAGCGCAGCGATCTTGTTGGCCACAACCTGGCCCCCGTAAACTAAGTTCCCGAACGCCGTGAACGGACCGCCACTATTGTTGGCGCTGGTATCCAGCGACGTGTTGTTTGCCAGATTGATGAACCACTGGCTGGTTCCACTGTTGGGCCCCGTGCTCAGCGCCATCGCGATCGTGCCCACCGTGTTGGAAGTTCCCGCCTCGCTGACCACCACCGCCTGCTGCGTAATGGGCGATCCAGCCGGTGTATAGCCTCCTCCCTGAATGACGAAACCGGGAACCGAACGGTGGATGATCGTCCCCTGGTACTGCCCATTGGTAATGTACGACAGGAAATTCGCCACCGTCTTAGGCGTCTTGGCATCGCTCAGCGCAACTGGGATTGTGCCCTCCGGGGTAGTGATTTCAACCAGCGTGCCGGGAACCAAAGGGTCGTTGAAGTGCTGCGACAGATCGATCGTCGGCGAGGTACTCCCTGCCGCAATGGCCACCGCGTTAATCGGGCTGGTGAGCGTCGCGTCGAGCAGCGTGCGCGATTCCAGCGTTTCGACCACGTGCCGTGAGGCACGATTCAACCCGTCTTTGATCTTCTGTTGACGTAGAGACTCCAACCAGCGCATACGGCTCATCTCCTGGTGCGCCACCGCTGCCGCGCGATGCGCACTACGACGGAACCTTCCCTGGAATCGGCGAAGCCGGGTCAATCTAACGACCGGCGGGCATTGGGTCTACAGTGCCGACCGGTCACAACACGGACCAGCTCCGACGAGGTCCTCAAAAACCCGCCGGGCCATTCGCCGCTCACACCAGCGTTGTCTCGTGTTCCCCGTCGAGCGTGCGTCAAAGATTAGCCATCTCGAAGCGGTTCGTCCAGATTGTGCAAGTTGTGTCTCATGATTGTCACATTTTCGATGCGCATTGATGCTGTTATCATCCCCGGCAGGGGATTGCCCCGATAAAAATGACTAAAAAATCGGAGAGTTCGCATGCCCGGCTACGCTATTCCGCAAACCCGACGATCGCCAAAAATAAAAAAACGACAAATACAACTGGTTGCCAATGGCGATCTTCGTCTTGCGGCCAATCAGAAGTGCTGGAGCGCGCAGGCCGAAATGGAGCGGTCGCTGCGGGAGGCGTTTAACGACGCGGGTTACGAATTGGTTCGTTCGCATCCTTACAAGGAATCGGAAAAGCACGGGTTTATCAGTTCGCAGAAGGAGGGGATTGCGGTCTTTTCGGGGATTGATCCGAACGCTCCTTTGGTCGTAGCCGAGTCGGTCTGGCAGTATTCGCATCATCTTTTGCCGGGACTCTTGGCGCATCGGGGACCGGTGCTGACGTGTGCCAACTGGTCGGGAACATGGCCAGGGCTGGTGGGGATGCTGAATCTGAATGGGTCGCTGACCAAGGCCGGGGTGAGATATTCGACGATCTGGTCAGAGGATTTTACGGATGATTTCTTCCGGGAATACCTGGCCACCTGGCTGAAGGACGGGCACGCGAAACATAAGACTTCGCATGTCACCCGATGGAAGGATGTTGCGATCGGGGCGAAGGAGAAGAAGCTTGGCAAGGCGCTGGCTGAAGAGTTGCTGGCGAAGAAAGCAATTTTGGGCGTGTTCGATGAGGGCTGCATGGGGATGTTCAATGCCATCATTCCCGATGCCCTGCTCAACCCGCTGGGGGTGTTCAAAGAACGATTGAGCCAGTCCGCTCTTTATTACGAAACCACGCAGGTTGCCGACGCACAGGGCGCGGAGGTTCGCCGGTGGATGGAAGAGCGCGGGATGAAGTTCAAGACCGGGCCAAATGAAGCCGAGGATTTGACGGATCACCAGATTCTTCAGCAGTGCAAGATGTATATCGCGGCCATGCGTCTGGCAGACGATTTTGGCTGTCACGCGATCGGCATTCAATATCAGCAAGGTCTTAAAGATCTCCTGCCGGCCTCGGATCTGGTGGAGGGGACGCTGAACAATGCCGACCGTCCGCCGGTCTTCACGCGGGACGGCAGCCGGATCATTTTTGAGGGCGAGCCTCTGCCGCACTTTAATGAAGTGGATGAATGTTCGGGACTGGATGCGCTGATGACATACCGGGTTCACAAGGCGATGGGCCAGCCGGTTGAAAATACGCTGCACGATTTACGGTGGGGTGATACGGATCGTTCGGGGACCGTGCCGGATTATGTGTGGGTGTTCGAAATTTCCGGATCGGTGCCCCCTGCTCATCTGACAAACGGCTGGGCGGGCGCTTCAAGTGAACGTCAACCACCCATGTATTTCCGCCTTGGCGGAGGAACGATCAAGGGCGTGAGCAAGCCCGGGGAAGTGGCGTGGAGCCGTATTTATATCGACGACAATAAGCTGCGCATGGACCTTGGCCGGGCTGGTTCGGTGGAGTTGCCGATGGAAGAAACCCAGCGGCGATGGGACGCCACGACGCCGCAATGGCCAATCATGCATGCGGTTACATATGGCGTCACCCGCGACCAGATGATGGCCCGCCATAAGGCCAACCATATTCAAGTGGCTTACGCGAATAGTGCCGAGGAGGCCGACAAAGCCATGCTCGCCAAGGCCGCCATGGCTCATTCGATGGGAATGCACGTTTCGCTGTGCGGCACCAAGAAGAACGGGAAGCGGTGGGATTGACGGCGCGTGTTTACCAGTCGGATCGCTAAACACGTGCTGTAATCACGGTTTTTCTCGGTCCATACATTGAAACAGGCCACGATTCTCACCCCTCCACATGATTGGTCGATGTAACCCTACCGGAAGGTCCGCCGGCTTTCCGAGCTGGAGACGTTATGCCGAAACTCAAGTGGGGTGCGCTTATCGTGTTGGCCGGATTGCTTGGGATCATCGCCTTTGCAACCCCCCGCGGTCCCGAAGCGGCCCGCGCCATCTCCCCCGATGAACCCGAACCGGCTTCAATCCCCGTCCCCAGTGCCGAGGCAACCCAGGCTCAGATCCAGCTCGCCTATCAGCGCGGCAAGCAGGAGGCCGAGGAGGCCGCCAGTCGATCTTCCGAAGTAGCCTTGCAGAAGGGCCGCGACACCGGCTACGAAGAGGGCCAAAAGAAGGGCTACGACGAAGGTTATGAGACCGGCCAAACCGATGGCCGCTGCGAAGGCGCGGCCACAGGCTTACAACAGGGCACAATCGCAGGTTACGCCCAGGGCCACGAACATGGCTTTACTGAGGGGCACATCAAGGGATTTGATGAAGGCTACCAGCAAGGCATACTAGCCGGTCGCAACGGAGGCGATGGGCAGTAACGAATGAGTTGTGGGTGGCCAAAATCGATTCCCAGCTGTCAAATTCTCGCGACACGATAGGCGTAGCCCGATAAAACTTCCCAGCTTCACGTCATCCCTGAAATGATGGGCGCGCAGGGGTTTTCAGGCGCTGACCCCAACGTACTCCATGATTTAAGCTTTACTCCTCATCGGTCGCGCACGCGACCGCACACCCCGCCAGTGGGTCTTGTCGTTCCGGCGGGTTTGGAGGAGTTGCTTATGAGCGACAATCGCCACCCCAATGCATCCCCGCGCCCACATCATGCCCGTCCACTGAATCGGCCGGCGTCGCCCATTATCGAGGCGCTGGAACATCGGCTGCTGCTCAGCGCTGCGCACGTGCATCCGCATAAGAAGCCTGAGCTTCACGCAACCGCGCACCTGATTCATCCCCTAAAAAAGCCAACCGACGGTGGCCAGGAGAATAAGCCGGGTAAAGGACACGGAGCCCACGTCAAACCCACGCCGAAACCAAAGCCTGGACATGATTCGAGCGATGAATCGGGAGACAGCGGGACAACGAATTCCGGCTCGACTTCAACGTCTACCAGCACGGGTTCGAGTTCAGGTGCGGGAACAACAAGCGGCGCCCCGTCGTCGAGCACGCCGTCCACGTCGGGGGGCACGACGTCTGCCCCAACCGTGTCATCCAAGCCGGTGGCGAATCCTGGCCCCACCGCATCGATCTATGCACCGGACATTACCGTGGCCGGATCATCGGCGCAAACGGTTACGGTCACATTCAGCGGGAGTATCCCAGTCAACACCAATACGATTGGCCTGGGGAATCTCAGTGTATCCGGGCCGGCGGGCACACTTTCAGTGACCAGCGCCAGTGCCGGCATGGGGTCGGGAGCAGTTTTAGTTGCGACTTATGGCATTGCCCCGCCCACCGGTGGTTGGACCAGCGCAGCAAATGGACCTTACACGATCGCACTCAAGGCGAATCAGGTGTTTGACACCGCTGGCGGTACGGCGGGCGGCGCGTTGGGGTCGTTCTCGGTGAACGTACCCGCCGCACCAACGGTGAGCAGTCCGCAGGATCCCACATTCGCCGGGGGAAGCACGGTAAGTGCGGCATTTGTCACCGAAGCCATTCTGACTGCCGCGAACGGCAAAACGCTGGTGATCGGCCACCGCGGAAATGTGGCAAACAGCCAGTCGCAGGGTGTTATCGAACAACTCAATGCCGACGGATCACTCGATACATCGTTTGGCTCACACGGCCAGATCCTGACGACTTTGGCCGCCAATGAACAGTATTTTGCCGGCGCCTGGCAGGACGCCAAACACTTTGTAGTCGCGGGCGCGAGCAAGGGCGATTTTGTCGTGCGGCGCTACAGCCTAACCGGCACACTCGATACCACCTTTGGCACAAAGGGCACGGCGACAGCCGATTTCGGCTCCGCCTCTGATGTTGCGCGGGCGATCGCCATTGCCAGCGGTGGAAACATCATTGTTGGCGGCGATTCGGGCGGCAATTTCGCTTTTGCGCGCTTTCTGCCCGGCGGGCAGCTCGATAACAACTTTGCCCAATCGGGCCGTCAGTTGTTTGGCTTGGGTCAGGGAAATAATGGGCTGGGCGCGATTGCCCTTCAGGGCGACGGAAAGATCGTCGCCGCGGGCGCTGAGGGATCTTCGGTAGTGGTCGTCCGACTGACCGAATCTGGAGAAGCGGACGGCGCTTTTGGCGCCAGCGGCATGGCCACCGTCGCAAGCCTGTCGGCGAGAACCGACTTGGGCGAGCCCGATCGATCGGAGGGGCTGGCGATTGCATCCAACGGAGATATTCTCGTCGCGAATCGTACCACGGGTGGCAATTTCGGTTTGGCACGACTGAACCCCAACGGCACCGTCAACGTCAATTTCGGAGTCAAAGGGCTGGTGACCGCCGACTTTGGTGGGGATGATGATGCCGATTCGATTGTCGTCCAGAACCGTGGGCAAATCCTTGTTGTTGGCACCTCGCTGCAAAGCAGTGGCGCCAAGACAGCGGTGGCGGCATTCGATTCGACCGGCTCGCCGATCACGAGCTTCGGAACGCAGGGCTTACTCACCCTCGACAGTGGCATCTCCGCAACCGGCTTGGGAACCATTGGCGGAATCACGCCCAAATCGCTGCATGTAGGCGATATTGTCCTTAAGGCCTTCGGTACGGTGACCGCGGATGGCCGGGTCGTCATCGGCACGACCAACCAGGCCGTCGCGGCGACGACTTCCAGCACGCTTCGCCGCCTGCTCGTTCCCGGCGCGGATGCCGCCGCGGGCGGATCGGGGACGCTGCTGGGCAGCTTCGGGCTCGTGGATGGCCACGGGCAAAAACTCACGGCCACCGTCGCGGGCGCACACGTAACATTCAGCCTGACCGGCGGCACTGCCAACGCCTACCTCGATGGCACCCAAGTCCGCGTGACCGTGAATGATGCGGGGAAGGGCGTGGCGCTCGCCATCACTTCAACCGGCGGGCGCGTTGCACTGGGCGACGTGTCAGTCAGCGGAACACTTCGTTCGATGAGTGCGCGAACCTCCGACCTGCTTGGCGATCTTCACGTGACCGGGTCGGCTGGTGCGATCACGATCGGCGATGTGACGGGGAATATTTTCAGCGGTGCGTCGATCGCAAGCATCTCGGCGGGCAATCTAAAGGGCACCGTCTACGCAACCGATGCGCTGGGCCGGGCGAAGCTGGCCGACGTGAACGGAACCATCGCCAGCGGATCAGGGGTGATCGGACGGCTGTTTGTTGCGTCACTCAACAATGCCCGGATTCTCAGCGGCGCCAACCTCGGAGACGATGGCCTGATTGGAGGGACCGGCGCGGGTCAGGATGCGTTTCATCCCGGATCGATTGGTTCTCTTCGAGTCAGCAATACGATTACTTCATCATTCGTCGGTGCAGGAGTGGACCCCGTCGACTCCACGTTCGGCAATTCCGACGATAAAGCCGCAACAGCTTCCCCGAGCACTCCGTCGGTCATCAAAGTCCTCTCCGCAACCGCCGCCGACGCGGCAAGTCGGTTCGAAGCAGGGGCTTTCGGTCAGGTCATCATTGGAAAGAAAACCGACCCCCAGACCGATTCCAGGTTCCGACTTTTAGCGTGAGAGGAACGTCCCTACCTCGATCCGTGATCGCCTGCTATATGACCGTGTACGATTCAGCGCCGTTGCAATTTACGTGGCACGGGTTTCTAACCCGTGTTTGGCGGAGCCGCGGGTCCGGCGCCGGGTCAGATGTGGGAAAACCAACTTGCCG
>DAIRGS010000075.1:0-25161 GCA_036794395.1 Tepidisphaeraceae bacterium
AAACGGAGCGCTTCGCGCCACCGCGCCACGTCTCGACTCCACACCTTTGCAGCGTCCACCTTTGCAGCGTCTCACCTTTGCAGCGTCCGGAAGTCGGGGCGTCTTGGGGTGATGGGTGCGGATGTGAGTGCTTGCGAGGTGGCAGATCGTTTTTTGCGGTTCATCCGGCTTATGCGTAGCTATTCCTGGGGCTCCGCCCCAAACCCCTGAGTTTATCGCATTCGTGCCGCCGGCAGAGGGTTGAATCAAAGGGGGATCGGGCGGAGAAACCCCCGCCCGATCCTTTGCCGTATGGCAACCGGCCGCCGCTCGGGTCGCACTCCTGCGGAGCCCTGTCCTGCGGCCGGCGCAGGCATCTTCGTCCGAAGACCGCTGCATGGTCAAGCAGGCCGCGGTACCGCCATCTGCCGGAGGCACCCATGCGATAAAACTCCGGGGGTGCGGGGGCGGAGCCCCTGCGGCTGATTGCCTTGCATTGGGCTTGACGCCGACTACCTACGCATAAGCCGGATGAACCGGTTTTGTTGCGCGAATTGACGAGAATGGTGCTTGTCCGGGGAACGGGCAATCACTGTCTCTCGGAAGGAGAGGCGCCTGGCATTCGCCCTCACGCCAACCCGCCCGCGGGCAGTCGCCAATTCCGCTCACTTCTCCCGGAGGGAGAGGGAGAAAGAGGGCGGACACGGGGTCCGCTCCCTACAGGCTGCCGATCGGGCAAACGTGATGCGATAGTCAGCCATTTACTTCGAATGCGATCGCGAAAGTTGTTTACGCACTTGTCCAAGCGTCTGACGCGGTTCATTTCGCCGGCTTTCGATGAGCATGCGGTCGTAAATATCTTCCCAGAGCCCGCGATGTTTGCGCAGGTCCAGAATGACCGCGGTCTTGTTGCCGGCATCGTCCAATATGTAGCTCACGCCCTTCATGCCAATTACCTGATTGTTAGTCCAAATTCATCGACATCAGGAACTGTGCATTGCTTGGGACCTTTTCCAAACGGCCCTTAAGCAATTCGACGGCTTCCACCGGATTCATGTCCGACAGAACGCGGCGCAGGCGGTAGACCAGTTCCAGTTCCTTGGGATCAAGCAGCAGCTCTTCGCGGCGGGTGCCGGAGGAGTTGATGTCGATCGCGGGATAGATTCGGCGATCCACCAGTCGGCGGTCGAGGTGCAGTTCGGCGTTGCCAGTGCCTTTGAATTCTTCGAAGATGACTTCGTCCATCTTTGAACCGGTGTCGATCAGGGCGGTAGCGAGGATGGTCAGCGAGCCGCCTTCTTCGATATTTCGGGCAGCGCCGAAGAATCGCTTGGGCTTCTGAAGGGCGTTGGCATCGACGCCGCCGGTGAGGATCTTGCCGGAGTGGGGGACTTCGGTGTTGTAGGCGCGGGCCAGGCGGGTAATCGAGTCGAGCAGGACGATGACGTCCTTACCGAATTCGACATACCGCTTGGCTTTCTCGATCACCATCTCGGCGACCTGCACGTGACGCGAAGCCGGTTCATCGAAAGTTGAGGAAACGACCTCGGCCTTGGTGTTCCGCTCCATGTCGGTGACTTCTTCAGGACGCTCGTCGATCAGCAGGATGATCAGCACGGCTTCGGGGTGATTCTTGCTGATGGAGTTGGCGATCTTCTGGAGGAGGACCGTTTTGCCGGTTCGGGGCGGGGCGACGATCAGCATGCGCTGGCCCATGCCGATCGGGGTGACCAGATCGACGATCCGCATGTTGAGGTCCTTCGGATCGGCCTCGAGGGTGATCCGCTTGTGCGGATGCAACGGCGTAAGGTCTTCGAAGTTGCCGGTGTCGGTGATGCGCTCGGGATCTTCGCCATTGATGGCTTCGACACGCAGCAGCGCGAAATATCGTTCCGATTCCTTCGGCGGGCGGATCTGGCCCTGGACGACGTGGCCATTGCGCAGGCCAAAGCGGCGGATCTGGCTCGGGCTGATGTAAATATCATCGGGGCAGGGCAGGTAGTTGTACTCGGGGCTGCGGAGGAAGCCGAAGCCATCGGGGAGGATTTCGAGCACGCCTTCGCCGTACATCAGGCCGTTCTGGCGGATGCGGGAGCGGAGGATCTGGAAGATCAGGTCCTGCTTTTTCAGGCCGATGTATTCGGTGATGCCTTCCTGCTTGGCGATGTCGTGCAAGCCATGGATGTCCATGGTCTGCAGGTCTTTGATGTAGAGCTTGCCGCCCTTGACCTGCTCATATTTCGCGTTGGTCTCGGCATCGAACACGCCGACATCGGCGCTGCCTGAGCCCGAAGACTGAGATTGTTCCTTGTTATTGCCCTGATCACGGTTGCCTTGATCGCGATTCCCCTGGTCGCGGTTATCGCGGTCCCGGTTCTCGCGATCGGGGCGATTCTCGCCATCGTTGCGCGTTTCGCGGGCTTCGCCACGGGCTTCGCGCGCTTCGCCACGCGGCTCGCGGCTTTCGGCGCGCGGTTCACGGGCTTCGCTGCGTGGCTCGCGCGGTTCGCTGCGGGCCTCTTTCCGAGGCGCTTCGGCGCGGGACTCGCTGGCTGCGGCGGGTTGTTTACGGGCGGGAGCCGGAGCGCTTTCAACGGCGGTGGCGGCTGCGGGCGGTGTTTGTTCTTGCACTTCAGGCTCGGCTTGAGCGGCCGGACGCCGTGTGCGGGATGTGGACTTCGCCATGATGGCTAGGCCTCCAGATAAAATGAGGGAAACAGTTGCAGTTTGATTGAACTCTGTGAAGCGGATGTCCCCCGAAGGCAGATCATAGCGCGACGGCCATCGGCGAACACCCGAAAATCAGCGACTTAATACGTTTTTTTTTACCTTGGCTTGGTGAGGTGTCGCACCTACTGCCCTGTGGCGGGAAGCGATCAGGAAGCAAGCGACCGGGGAGGAACGCCTGCCACCGATAAACTTGCGCCCGAGACGCGAACGCGCGACTGCATATCAATAACGGGGATCGACTTTCTTACGCGGCCCCAATTCAAAGGTTTAGGGCCTTGGCCTCTCACTGAACACCGCTTTTAGCCGAGAGTCATTCGTCAAAGGGGGAAATCAGGTTCTGTTGAAGTTACCCAGGACCCAAGCTTCTTACCGAGAAAAAACCCACTTAAAGGCCCCTTAGCAGGGGTCCGGCCTTTTCGATACTCGTGCCAGGATGCGGGAAAGAACGTCTCGGACTTGACTGCGGGCGACACCGGCATCGGCGGTATTCTGTATCACATAATCGGATATTTGACGCTTCCTGTCCAGAGGCCATTGCAAATTTTCTCTTCGCAGCAGCTCCTCCGGGCTCCAGCCGCGGGTGCGAGCGACGCGCTCCTGTCTCACATCTAAAGGGGTCTCTACGAACAGGATGGCATCACACTGCCCATTCAAGCCAGCTTCAAACAATAGAGGGGTATCCCAGATAAAAGCAACTATTTCGGGCTTATTTGCCAGTTCTTCCATCTGTCGGTGCCGCAATTTGCCCACCAGCGGGTGCAACAGGCCCTCCAACCGCAGCCGCTCCGGGGGATTGGCAAAAACCCGCTTCGCGATGGCGGCGCGGTTGACCGATCCGTCGGAATGAAAGACGGTATCCCCCCACCACTTTCTCAAAATGTCGAGGACTTCAGGATTGGTATATGCCGAGCGAACCTGGGCATCGGAGTCGATGACCGCGCATCCCTCGGGGGTAAAAAGGTTCGCGATAAAGCTCTTGCCGCTACCGATCCCGCCCGCAATGCCAATGATGGGTTTGCCTGCGAACATAGCTGAATCGACCGCCCCGCCTCCGACTTTGGGGAGGTTATCCGACGGGCGATTTTCAAGCGAATAGTGTCATCTCGGATATTTCCAGCCAGTTCCCCGCCGGGTCGCGCAGCAACAGCGACTCTTGGCCTGGCCCGAAACCACGCTGCCGGGTGTATTGAATCTCATGCTCATCGAGCTTAGCCATCAAGACGGAAAGGCTCGGCACCGTTACCCCGGTCGGGCGGAGCTCGTCGCGCGAGCCGGGTCGCTCTAACACTTGGAATCGCAGGCGGAAATTCTCGGCCCGATAGACCAGTTCAAATGGGCCGCCATCGCGCTCGAATGAGAACAAGCCCAGGTAAAACTGATCCATCTCCCGCTCGCGCCCCGCCACGGTTGCCAACTCGACATCGGCGACTGCCACCAATTTTACGGGCGGCGGCTGGGGAATGTGCGGGCGGCGATCAGCGGGGGGATCGAACGAAGTTGATGTTTCTTCCAGTTCCATTTCTGCCGACCTCGAAAGGCCGATTTCGTGCGCAGACCTATTATGGGGAAAGATCGAAACGGGGACGCAGCTAGTTTTGAAAACTAGCTGCGTCCCCGTTTCGATCTTTCGTTGCCACGGTCAAAGTTTGCGCGCCTGCTTGGCCGAACCGAACGCTCAGTCATCGACTGGGAGTCTGGGGCTACCCATCCGCAAGGGCTAAGTCAGCAAAGGTTGCTGGAATTAACTCGCCTGACCGATGCATTGAGTACCCTTTTCAAGCCACAATCCCTCGGGCAATGGTTCGACACACCGAATCCTGCATTTGGCGCTCTCAAGCCAATTGAAATAATCGAGCGCGGCGAGAGCGATCGGCTCTGGCAAATGATCTTCGAACTGCGTTCGGGCACACATGTCTAATGCCATCTTCGTGACAAGCCAAGTAGGGCAAAACAGGAACATAGCGATTCATGTACGAAACGCCTCGTGAACCGCGTCAACCATCTCCCGTTCAGTCAGAACGCGCGCCGCGGCCTTTAGCATCGCTCGCGCCCGTGTCTTCGCCGCATCCCCTCGATTCTTCCCGCGCGAACCCGCAACAATCGAAGAACGATTACGCGTTAACCACGACAGAAACGCCTCCGGCTTGCTCCGAATCTGATCCATGAGCCGCCGAGCCGATGCGCCCGGATGCCGGACCCCCTGCTCCCAATGCTCAACTGTTTCCTTGGACGCCCCCATAACCCGCGCAAACGTTGCCTGCGTAAGACCAAGTGAATCCCGCAGCTCCCGAACATCCTCCGGTTGATACTCGGATGGATCGGGAACCTGAATCTCATTCACCTGGAATCCCGTAAAATCCCCGCTGGTGACTGCCGATTGCATTTGTCGGACGCCTTCCAGCAACTCGCGGCCGGCCGAGTTGGTCTTGTTAGACCGCTTCCGGGATTTCATGTTGGCCTGGGCCATGGTATCAATCTCCTGAAAGATTCCGCCGCGTCGCCTCGATCCACTTCCGCAGCACCATCATTTCCGCGCGCGAAAGGTTCGGCTTCTCGTTCTTGGCAAAGATGCTCACGAAGTAGCACGCGTCAGCTTCACTGAACAATACGTAGCACGCGCGGGTCGCCCCACTCTTTCCCCGATGCCATGACGGCGGCGCAAACCTGATCTTCCGAACGCCGCCAGTTCCTCGCATAAGGTCTCCATGCTCAGGATGCTCCAAGACCAATTGCTCAAGCGCCTGCACGTCTTCATCCGTCAACCGGAGTCTCTTTGCTTGCGCAATAAACACTGGCGTCTGAATGAAAGTAAGGTCCATTTTATATCCTACATTGTAGGATACAAAAGCACGATATGCAACTCACGTCTGATTGACCTATCGCAAATCGCAAATTACGCGCCCTTTCCCGCACCTCACTTCACCTCCTGCCAATTCTTCCCCCATCCCACCTCCACCTTCAACCGAACCGTCAACTTCATCGCCCCAACCATCTCCTCCCGCACCATCGCCGCCTCCCCTCGCTTCTTCCCACGCGAAGGGGGCAACTATCGAAAAATGGTTACGCGTTAACCACGTAGAAACGCCTCAGGCTTGCATCGAGTCTGATCCATGAGCAGGCGAGCCGATGCGTCCGGATGCCGAACCCCCGGCACCCAACGCTTAACCTGTTTACTTCAAAGTCCCGATGATCTCGGGCTATAGCCCGAAGACACGGCGCGACGAGCCATTTACGTTCGCCGGATGCTCGGCGAGGAGTTGCGCAAAGCACGAACGGCGGCGGGGTTGAGCCAGGAATCTCTGGCTCTGGGCGCCGGCGTGGATCGCAGCTATCTGTCCGAGTTGGAGCGCGATTTGAAGTCCCCCACGGTCAAGCTCCTCCTACGCCTCTGTGCCACTCTTGGAATCTCCGCCTCCGGCTTGATCGCCAAGGTCGAGAAGAAGCCCAAATCCATCCACACAGCGCGATGATGCTGCAAGTTTAAACTTGTTGTCCTTCGCGTTTCTGTAGGTTATAGTCCTCACACTGTCGAGCTCGTTAGAATCATGTGAGCTCGAGCGCACGTCGAGACGGGTAGAGGGCAATCGGGTAGCCATCCCGCGAGATGCCTACGAAACGCGAGCGGGTGAGACGCCCCATGTGCGACATGTAGAAACCATTTTCTATCGGGTGCCATTATGACGACCTTCTTGTACAAGAAGAACGGACAGCAACATGGGCCGGTGGATGTACCGACATTAAAACGTCTCGCTGATTCAGGAGAACTTCAGCAGTCCGACCTGATCTGGCGCGAAGGCTTCCAGTCGTGGATTCCAGCTTCCCAGGCGAAGGGCTTATTTCCTAATCCCGCAGTCGCCGCGACGACATCCGTTGCACCCAAAACCTCTCGCGCGACATTGCCGACGTCACATGAAGTTCCAAGTACCTACTCCGAGGCGCCGCAGGTCTATACCTGCTCGATTTGTCACGGTTCGTTCAACGCTGACGATATGGCGAAACACGCCGGGCGAGCGATTTGTCTGACCTGCCATTCGGCGCAATCCTCATCGCCCGCAACGAAGCCATGCCCGTTCTGCGCCGAGAACATCAATGCCAAGGCGATCAAATGTCGGTTCTGCGGTGAGTTGTTGAGTGGCGCTTCGGCGGCGGTGCCAGCACCGGATATTTCGGAGAAAATGCTCGGGAAAACACGCCAAACTTGCATCACGTTATTTGCGTGTCTCATGTTGGCTCTGCTGTGCGGGTTTTTTGTTTTCGTCGCGGGGCTGCCGCTTCACGACGCAAGAGGCAGAATCACCGACTTTGGAATTGTGGTCTGCTTTCTGAGTGCCTTTGGAGTAGCGGCTTGCATTATGGGGATCTATTCCATGTTCTTCCTTCCGACTCGTTGGAAGATCATCATGCGACTGCCTGTCGGTCCCAAAGTGCTGGGAATCATTGGCGGATTTGGACTCATCGCTTATGTGATCCTGAATGCCGCCCTGCTCACTCGCCTAGTGGTTGTCGCTGCCAGCGGCGATTGAATCGACTGGCAAAGTATGGGGAGGGAACTTCTATGTATGGGGACTAAAATGCAACAGGAAGGCTCAAGGGGCCAAGAAACCGACGCGGCAGCGCCGGAGTTGTGCAGCAACTGCGGACAACCCATCGGTCGGCTTGAGAAAGCCTATTTGTGGCAGCAGAACACCGTCTGTCAATCCTGCCACCAGCGGTTGAGCGAAAACGCTGAAGTGCCGCCTTCAGGAATCAACTCTGCGCCAAACGGACGAATCTGGTCAGTTCACGACCAGGGGCGGCAATTCGGGCCGCACACAGAACAGGAAATCGCAACCCTTGTGGCCGTCGGCACAATCAGCCCGCTGGCAATGGTATGGCGAGGAGGATCGCCTCGTTGGATTCCCGTGTCGAATATCGTGCCGGCTCCGGCTTCCAGATCGATGGCCCAACCGCCATCGGTCGTCGTGAATGTCAATCAAAACAATACGACGGCGGCCCTGCCGGCGTCACCCATCGGCGGATCGGGATTGATCGCGGCCGGGTATATCTGCGCGTTCGTCTCGCTCCTGTTTTGCCCGCCGGGTTTTGGGATTGCCGGTGTGGTGATCGGCATTGTGAACATTACCCGTGGGCACGTCGGGCACGGCGTAGCACAAATCGTGATTTCGATTTTCTGCACTTTGCTGGGTATTGCGATCGGGGTCGCCGCCTGGTCGTGACGATATTTCAGGAGGGGCGCAGCACGGAGTAAGGACATGAGCGAGTGGCACTATCATCAAGGCGGTCAGAAGTTCGGGCCGGTCTCCGGGACTCAACTGAAGGAATTAGCTGCCCAGGGAAAGCTGGGATCCTCTGACAAAGTGTGGCGAGAGGGCTTGGCTGAGTGGGTTCCGGCGAGTTCGGTGAAGGGACTTTTCACGAGTCGTGGAACTGCATCTCCTCCGCCGGTGCCGACACCTCCGGAAGCGCTGAAGCCTTCCAGTCAAGTTGCGACAGGGCCAACCCCGTCAACAAACCGGCCAGCCCAGCAAACGGCCAAGGAAACTCAGGTTACAAGGAGCCCAGGGAGAAAAATCCTCGTTGTTGCAGGCATTATCGTTGCACTACTTGGCACCTGTCTAATGGTGTCATATGTGCATTACCGCTCCTTAGGTTTAGTGCATAAGGGATATAGCACTGACCCAGTAGCTGCATTCAAGGAATACCAAGGCAATTTTATCAAGCACCTGAGCAAGCGGTTCACGTTGATGGGGAAGACCGATACGGACATCGACGGACAGGCTATGTCATTGCAGTATTCATGTTTCGAATATCCCGATGGTGATGCCACCCTTGAAAAGACAACTGATCTGTTGCGACCATATAAGGGCGGGTACACGTGCAGCATCACCATGAAGCTCTTCAAGCGCGGATCGGAGACTGTTGTTGCCCCCCACGAATGCAAGGTCCATTTGCCGTGCTACTATCAGGATGGCCGGTGGTCTTGCGATGCCATGTCCATAACCACCGAAGTAGCGGGTCGATCTTATGAGCGGTTCGACTTTTTGCCCACACCCGAGGCCATCCAGCTATTTCAGCTAGTTCTAGATACGGACTTGAAGGCCGTTTTCAACGAGTAAGTAGAAGGAAGGCAACGAATATGACGCGGCACTCAACTCTCAAGCTCCCACCGCTTAGCAAGCAAACCATGGCGCAACTTGTGGCAAAGGCGAAGCGCATGGGGGTTTCCCCTGAAGACTACGCTAAATGGCTCGTGGAGGATGGCGTTGCTTTTCAGCGCGAAGCTGAGAACAAGTCGTTCGCCGAGATCATGGAACCTGTGCGCAAGGCGTCAGGCACCGTTGATGAAGCGGAAATCGTTAAACTTGTCGAGAAGTCGCGATCTGACTGCTATCGCCGACGCAAGTAAAAGAGCAAAACTTACTTCACTTCCTGCCAATTCTTCCCCCACCCCACCTCCACCTTCAGGGGCACCGTCAGTTTCATCGCCCCAGTCATTTCCTCGCGGACGAGGGCGGCTTCTTCTTCGACTTTGTCAGCGGGGGTTTCGAAGACGAGTTCGTCGTGGACTTGTAGCAGAAGTCGGCTGGGGCTTTTCTCTCGAAGCATCCGGCGGTGGACGTTGAGCATTGCCTGCTTGATCAGGTCGGCAGCGGAGCCTTGCACCACGCTGTTGATCGCCATTCGCTCGCTGGCGCGGCTCTGGCTCAGGACCCCGGAGTTGATGTCGGGGATCGGGCGGCGGCGGCCCATGATTGTTTCGACGTAGCCTTTGTCCTGGGCCTCGCGGACGCACTGTCTGAGGAATTTCTCGATGCTGGGGAAGCGCTTGTTGTAGGCCTGGATCAGCTCGCCGGCGGCTTGGACGGTCAGGCCCTGGATCCGATCGGAGAGTCCGAATGCGCTGACGCCGTAGATGATTCCGAAGTTGATGGTTTTGGCGTAGCCGCGTTGTTCTCTCGTGACCTGCTCCAACGATACGGCGAATACTTCGGCGGCCACCGCGCGGTGGATGTCTTCATCCAGCTCGAACGCTTTCAGGAGTGCGGGCTCCTGCGTGAAATGCGCCAGGATGCGCAGCTCGATCTGGCTGTAATCGGCGGTCAGCAGAACATTTTTAGCCGGATCGGATGGGACAAATGCCAAGCGGATGCGGCGGCCTTCGTCGGTGCGGATGGGGATGTTTTGCAGGTTGGGATCGCTGCATGACAGGCGGCCGGTTGAGGCGCCGGTCTGGTTGAAGCTGGCGTGAATCCGCCCATCGGCCGGGTTCTGGAAATCAGTGAGGTTATCTAAGTAGGTGTTTTTCAGCTTTACCAGGCTGCGATAATTCAGGATCAGCCGGGGTAACTCATGCTTGCTGGCCAGCTTCTCCAGCACCTGCACATCCGTGCTCCGCCCCGTCTTGGTTTTCTTGGACGATTGCAGCTTCAAATCGTCGAAAAGTATCTTCTCAAGTTGCTTCGGCGAATCGATGTTGAACTCACTCCCGGCAACGTCGAAAATCTTTGATCGCAGCTCCTCGATCCGCCCCGCCAGCACCGAGCTCTGTTCCTTAAGAATCGCCGGGTCCACCGCGATCCCGTTCTTCTCCATCTCGACCAGTACGTCAATGAGCGGCGTCTCAAGCTCATCGTTCAGCTTCTTGAGTTCTGGAACCTTCTCCAGCCGTTCGGTCATGTAATCGGCCAGGCGGAGAGCGATGTCGGCGTCTTCAGCCGCGTAGCATGCGATGCGCGTCAGCTCGACGCGATCCATCGAAAGCTGGTTCCTTCCCTTTCCGATCAGATCGACCGTCGGGACTTTCTTGAAGTTCAGCAGGTCGAGCGCCAGGCGATCGATGCCGTATTGCATCCTTCCCGCATCCAGCACGAAGGCGGCGACCATTGAATCCATCTCGACGCCGCGTACATCCACGCCCGCCTGCTTCATCACCAGCAGGTCGTATTTGATGTTATGGCCGACTTTTTTGACGTTCGGATCTTCGAGGATTGGCTTAAGTGCCGGCAACACCCGCTCGCAGGCCAGAAACTGCGAGCCCCTCGGCCCACACACTGGGACATAATGCCCCGTCCCGTGCGCCCAGGAGAAACTCATTCCCACCAGATTCGAACGCATGGCCCCCAATGCATCCGTCTCGGTATCAAAGGCAAATCGCTTTTGCTTCTTCAGCTCAGTCAGGAATGCCTCGAACTGCTCGTCGGTCTGCACCAGCTCATATCGGCAGTCCGCTCCGGAGGCCGGGTTGGCCAACGTGGGCGGCTCGGGGATCGCGCCTGGGGCCGCGGGCGCCGAGCCGAACAGGTTTTCATCAAACCGCCCCATCAAAGGCGACGGGTTCGATGCTGCCGCGGATCGGACTGGAGCGGCCGGCGCATCAGGATCGTCCGCGACGCGTTTGAGAAGGTTATGAAATCCAAGTGCGACCATGTGCGATCGCAGGGCCTTGTTATTCAGGCCCACATATCGGCACGCCTCGGGATCAAAATCAAATTCGACATCGTCTTTGAGCGTTACAAGCCGGCGCGACATGGCCAGCCGATCGCCATATTTCTCGAAGTTCTCGCGCATCTTCGGCGTGAGCTCATCGAGATGCTGAAGCACCGCATCCGCCGAGCCATACTTTTTGACTAGTTTCGTGGCGGTTTTCTCCCCGACGCCGGGGATGCCCGGCACGTTATCAATCGCATCGCCAGTCAGGGTCTGAACCTCGATGGACTCGGCGGGGGTATATCCGCAATCCCGCTCCATCGCAGCCAGGTCGATCACGTTGTCCGTCTGCACGTCATACATTTTCGTGCAGTCGTTCACGACCTGACGGAGGTCTTTGTCCTTTGAAACGACAAAGATTTCATAGTCCTGTCCGCATAGCCTTTTTGCGATTGTGGCAATGAGGTCATCGGCCTCGAAGCCCGGCTTGGCGTAAATCGGTACGCCGGCATCCCGGACGATCTCCAGAATCCGCTCCTCCTGCGGAGTGAAGTCGTCGGGGCGTTCTTTTCGATTGGCCTTGTACTCGGGGAAAAACTCCTTGCGGAATACCGACTCATCCCCCGAATCGATCACCATGCATAAGTAATCAGGCTTGCGCTGGCTGATCAGATTCAGCAGCATTTGCGTGAAGACGAAGGTGGCTTTGGTGGGCTCGCCGGTTGGGCTGGTCAGGTCGCGGAACGGCGCGAAGTAGGCCCGGTAGATGTGGGCGTGTCCGTCGATGATGTAAAATGTCTTATTCGCCATGAGTTAACGATCAATCGTATGCTCCCAACGTTTCCGAGGAAACCGAGCAACGATTCAACTCGCGCATCGCGCGTGTCGGGGTGTTCCTTCCTCTCCCGGTACTCCGGGGGAGGACTGAGGAGGGGGTTATTTCGAGCGATCTTCGCGGTGATTTGGATCCAGCATGGGATTGGCGACCGCACGTACCGCCTTGAGTAATCTTTCACCGGTCCGGCAGCCATAGATCCGTCGGAGGATATTCGGCTCAAAGTTTCCGAATGAATTCTGCAATGCGGCTAAGCGGCACGGGCCAGAGAACTGGCGCAACCGGTGCACCATCCACGGTGCTGGCACCATCGATGCGTGCGGTGAGCCACAAGACGGGCAACGGTTTGTTTGCGCTGTTAGCCTTAATAATATCCGTTAGCGAGAATCCGGCGGACGAAGTGGAACGAGCGGTCACGACTATTCCCGCATACTGCGTTAATTCAGTGGCATTGGGTAGGGCGTCTCGGATCGTCACATCAGCTAAGGATTCCAACGCGACAGCGATCGGATCGAAGGGTGAAAGCGATGGATCGCGAACTAGCATAATGCGTGCCGACCGCCGTGAGTATTCCGGCGACATTAGCTTCGCTTCCTCCTTAGCTGATAGGCGTGCGAACATGGCGGTCAGAGCGTAGATCTCTCCGCGCAAAAGCGCCGCGTCGGGCGATAGCGGGTCGTCACGGCCAATTGACCGGCGGCATTCTAGTCGGCTCAGTGGACGCAGCAGCGAATGTCCCGAGCTTGATAGGAGCGTTCCGTTCGCATAAAGGTCCGCAGCTTGCAGCAATCGTGCAAGGGGATCGGTGGCGGCGCGGGATATTCCCGCTTCGTGAAATGACGCAATGGATCGATGAATGTCCTCCGGCAACTCCAGGCATCGTAAGATAGTCGCAACCAACTCGCCGTGTGTGATTCCGAGCATCCGCCGCTCGATTTCATCGCGTCCCGTTCCAGTCGCGTGCTGTGCCTCCAGAACTTGCCTGTATTCTGAACCAAAGTGGCTGTAGAAGAGGATTTCCCCCAAATCGTGGCAGAGTCCAACCAAGTACGCCAATCCACCTTCTCCCGCGGGCGCGAGGCGGTCGCACAAAGTGGCGACGGCAAACGAGTGCTGCCAGGAACGGATCGGGTTGAACCCGTCGGCTTCCGATGGCGGCATCGCATCAAAGACACCTACGGCGGCCGCGATACCCCGAACAGTCGCACAACCGATGTTGCGCACCGCTTCCGGAAGTGTTGAGATAGTCCCTCGGCTAGACGTGTATGCGACGCTGTTGGCCGCCTGTAGAACTCGCGCCGACAGCACCGGGTCACGGGCGATGAGACCTGTGAGGTCCGAGAGGTCTGATCTCGGCGAAGTCGTAAGTGAGAGGACCTGCGCCACGACGCCGGAAAGGGTGCGGGCCTGCAACGCCTTCTCCGCTCGCTCGATGCACTGCTCTCGAGTCAATAAACTCACGATGCCACCGGTTGCTCCACGCGGAATTGCAATTGGCGGTGCGCTACCGGTCGGCGTCAGGTGTTGCAGAGCTCTTTGAACCAACTCGGCATTGTCGAAACTTTTGGGAATTGCTTCGGTCCGAAGTTCGCGATCGGTAACTGCCTGGGGGGTTGCGGCTTGGGCCGGAAGGTATTTCCGCACTCGCGCCAGAAGGTCCTTCATCGAAAACCTGGACTTGAGCAGATAGTCAGATATACCCGATTTGGCGACCTGCAATACGAACTGCTTCTCGGAGATGGCGGTCAACAGGATCACGGGAATTCGTCCCGTGGTCGGGTCGCGGCGAAGAGTTTGGAGGAATTCAAGCCCGTCCATTTCGGGCATTACTGCGTCGAGTAGAATAAGATCCGGCTTCTCGGTGGCCACCTGCACCAGGGCTTCCTTGCCGTTGGCCGCGCAACAGGTCTTGTACCCGGCGAGTTGAAGGCTGGCCGCAATCGGGTCGCGGAAAATCGCCATATCGTCGACAACGAGCACCTTAGCCATGAGCCACCCCGCTGCTTCCACCGACAAGCGGCGCGACCGCTATAGTAATGGGAGCAGTCATCGGCTCGGCGAGGTTTGCTCTAAGCCGGACCGTGACTGTCGTACCCCGGAGGGGAACCGACTCAAATGAAATCGACCCGCCATGTGCCGAAACGATCCCTCTGCAAATCGCCAATCCGAGGCCGCTTCCATCGACGAAACGATCACCCACGACACCAGAATTAAGTGCGAAGGCTTCCCCGAGCCGCAGTGCCTTCTCAGGCTCAATCCCCTTGCCGGTATCGCTGATTCGAATTTCGATGCAGTCTTTATCCGACGATGTAATCTGCTTTGCCCCAACCTCAATGCTTCCGGCGTGCGTAAATTTGCACGCGTTGGTCAGGAGGTTGAGCACCATACGCCGAATGGCGCCGCCATCGCCGCGCATGCTCAGTTCGGTCGGCGTCACGTCCAAGGTCAATGCCACTTTCGTGGAGTTCACCAGCGGCCGCACCGAAGCAACGGCTTCGCCGCAGGCCTCTGCGACCGAAATGGTTGACCAGTCCCACTTGGCCACCCCGCTATTGAGCCGTGCAACTTCCAGAAGATCGTTCACCATCGCTGACATCCGCACGACTTCGCCGTCAATCGCTTCGAGAAAGTCCTGGAACTGCGGCGTTGATGAGGCTCCGTCCGTGAGCAGGAACTCGGCCATCGCGCGAATGGCCGCAAGCGGTGTTCGCAACTCATGCCCGACCACACCCAGGACCTGCTCATGGGCACGAACCGCATCGCGAAGGCTGTTGCGTTCCCGCTCGACCTCATAGGCGCGCTCCAATTCGCGGGTCCGCTCCTCCACCATGCTTTTGAGCTGGCTGAGTTTGAGATGGGCGTGTTTGGCCAGATGCCATTTTTCGGTCAGTGCGCAGGCGAGTTGGCACACTTCGGCGGTGTCGAAGGGCTTCTTGAGGATCAGCAGGCGGTCGGCGGCGCCGAACTTGGCGAGGATGTCCTCCCACGAGTAATCGGAGTAGGCGGTGCAGATCACCACCTGGATCTCGGGGTCTGCTTCCCAGACCTTTTCGATCGTCTGGACCCCGTCCCACCCCGGCGGCATGCGCATGTCGATAAACGCCATCGCGTACCGCCGCCCGGATTTCACGGCCTCGACGACCTTCTGATATCCTTCCTGTCCCTGGTACGCTGAATCCAACTCGTACGATGCCCTGGCGACCTTTCCGGCCTTACCGAACAGCGCCGATTCCAAGTCGTCCAGGCCCGCGTTCGCCTGCTGGGCCGAGAGGATCTTGCCAAAGTCCTCGTGGATCGCCCGGTTGTCGTCGATCACCAAAATGCGATGATTCCTATCCATTCGGCCCTCCATAAGCGCCGGCCGGCCGGCATTGACCGGGCCGCGGCCCGGCTATCACTGGTGCTCACGCCGCCAGCGCCGGGGATTGTTCGGCCGGAAGTTCCAGGATGAATGTGGCGCCCGCCTGCGCGCCGGCACTCGTAGCTTTCAGCGAGCCTCCCATGCTCTTGGCCGCGACCGCGGCACTATGAAGGCCGTACCCGTGCCCACCTTCTCGTCGGGTGAATCCGTGCTCAAAGATCCGGGGCAGGTCCTCTGTTGAGATCCCGATGCCCGTGTCTACGATCTCAACGAAACCCCCACCTGCCGGAGTCTTTCCAATGTTGATGCACACACGTTTTTCCTGGGCTGAGCCGGCGATCACGGCCCACTTCGCGTTGCTGATCAGATTGACAATGATCTGAAGGACTTTGTGACGGTCCACCGTGATCGTCGGGACTTCCTGGTATTGGCGCTCCACCTTAACCTGATGGCGATCCAGCGCGATCAGGTTGACCCTGATGGCATCCTCCGCCAATTCACGCAGATCGACTTGCTCGCGCAGCGCCGATGCCGATGCGAAGGATTGCTGAGTGCTGATGATCTGTTTGATGTGGTCGACGTTCTTGGTCAACGACGCCAACTCGCCAAGCACGTCCTGTTGTTCAGCGGCAAGAGTGTCGGAAAGCTTCAGCAGGTAGCCCGGAAGTTGCTTGCCGCGTTCGTCCTGGGTCAAGAATTCCGCCAGGTTCGCCTCATGCTGGCGAATCATCGCCGTCGCGCCGGCGAGGCCGGCGGCTCGGGACTTTCTCACCTTGCCTTCCACTACCGACGCCGAGACGTTCACGCTGTTCAGCACGTTACCAACGTTATGCAGGACCCCGATCGCGACTTCGGCCATCCCCGCCTGCCACGCTGCATCCACCAGTTTCTTATGCGCACTCTCGAGTTCCGCGGTCCGGTCCATCACGCGTTGCTCAAGGCTGGCGTTGATCTCCTCAAGCTCGCGGCGTGCCTTGCGGAGTCCTTCGCGCGCCCCGTCAAGGCCGCATGCGGCCCGCTTCACTTCCTCCTGCATGGTGTTGAAACTCTCGGCCATCTGTCCGACCTCGTCTCGGCTGTGCACGAGCACGGGCCGAATGTCCACACGGGCATGTGCCGCATCCAGATTCCCGGCCGCCAGGGCCTCCATTGCTTTGGAGAAATCCGCCAGGGTGCCCTCGGCCAGAGCGCGGGCCGAGTTTCGCACCTCGACCGCCGAATGCGCGATCATTCCGGGCAGCACCAGCCCGACCGTGATCGTCAGCAGCGCAACTATTACGAAAATATCCTCGAGAGCCGCGATCATCGGGGTACCGTGTGCGCCGGCGCTATGCACTGCCAGCAGATAGCCGGCGCCGTCGAAGACCAATACGAGCATCATCGCGCCCGTCAGCTTTACGTGCAGTGAATGGGGAACGCCTTTGCTGCCGGCCTTGCGGTGATCGCTCCATTTGCGCCAGGCGTAGAGAATCGAACCGGAATAGGCGAGGCCAATGCCAAGAATTACAGTCCGCAATCCGAACTGCTCGAAGCCCAGGATAGTTGAAATGCCCCAGCCCAAAGCGGCTATGAGGCCCAGCATGATCGTCCCTCTGGGGGCACGATAGAGCCGGGGATGGTCCGGCATGTCCTTTCGGAGCAGCCAAACCGCGACGCTCGGAAGCGAAATGCCAATCAAGTAAGTGAAATTGGCGGCGGCGATGAACCAGATGGGATCATTGATTAGAACACCGCCCATCGCCAATGCCGCCGTAAAACCGATCGCCACCCACGGTGCGTCGGTTCTTTTCATTCGCAAAGAGAAACATTCAGGGAGCAGCCCGTCATCAGCGAGCTGCGACAAAGTGCGGCAGACGCCGGTGAGTGGCGCGATCGTGCCGTGGAACATATTGAACATCATGAACCCCGTCGCTGCCGCGCGGGCCGCGCCGCCAAACAGGGGACCAAACGTGGGGCCCAGCGTCTGGGCCAGGTCGCCGGCCATCGCATCGGATCCAATTGTTCCCAGCCAGACGATCGGCAACACCAGGAAATAGAGGGTCGCCATCACCGCGCTGGCGAACATCGCGCGCGGCACGTTGCGCCCCGCGTCGCGAGTCTCACCAACGTGGCACACCGCCGCCTCGAACGCAGGCGCCGCAAAACCGACCAGATAAAGCCCGGCCATCGCGCTGGTGACTTTGCCAAACCAGCCGCCGAACGGCACCACCAGATGGAAACTTATCGCCTGGTGCCAATCCATTTTCCCCGCCCAAACGGGTATCACCGCCGACAGGAATGCCAAACCCGCTGAAACGACCCCGATCGGGATCGTCAATCGCGTAATCCATTTCACGCCGCAAAGATTGACAAACGTAAAAAATGCAATGATTGCGCATGCCAATACAGATGTTGGCACGGATGGAAGGAACCAACTCTGGATCGCGGAGGCCGACAACATCGCGCAGAGACCACAGGTTGGTACCCAGCCCCACCAGTAGGCAATGCCCGTCAGGTTGCCGAGGATCGGAGCGTAGGGCGAAACGCCTCGCCGCACGTGGCGGCAATTCCCCCGACGCGATCGGGCCACATCAGCACGAGTTCCGTCCAGCCCGGTGCCGCCATCCAACTGAGCACGAGCCCGGCGGCGAGACAAATCACAGCGAAGGAACCTTGACCGGGAATGCTTCCCTGCCCGGCGATCAGCGCGCCAACAAGGAACAGCATTTGATTGCTGCCGCCCATTGCCAGCGCGGTCGCACCCAGCCAACCCATCACGCGAGGGTGCTTGCGATCAATAACAACGTTCTGCGTAATGGTGGATGCGTCGTTCATAATTGGTGTGCCCCGTTTCATCTAACGGGACTATCGTCGCATCTCAATACTTACTTTGGGCAAATCCCAAAAACGACAAAATGGGGCCTCCGCATTGCGGAGGCCCCATCGTCAGCCGTAAATCAGTTTCTTCTTCTACCGCCTATTTTAGCCCCGCCGCCGGCTGCGTCATCGGCTTGGCATTCACCGCCAGATCCAACACCGCCGAGTTCATGCAATACCGCTTACCCGTCGGAGCCGGCCCATCGTTAAACGCATGCCCCAGGTGCGACAAGCACTGCGAGCACAGCACTTCCGTCCGCTCCATCCCATGCGATCCATCGGTCTTCTCAATCATCGCCCCTGCCGTGAGCGGCTGATAAAAGCTCGGCCAGCCCGTCCCTGATTCAAACTTTGTTTTCGCGTCAAACAGTTCCTGCCCGCACACCGCGCAATGGTAAACGCCGGGACGATGATCGTTCCAATACTTGCCCGTGAACGCGCGCTCGGTGCCCGCCTGGCGGGCGATTGCGTACTGCTCAGGAGTCAGCTTTGCGCGAAGCTCCGCGTCGGTCAGGGCCTTCCAATGGCTGGTTCCACATGAGGCGTTGGGATCATTTGGATCGCAAGCCGCGGCTGATTTGTCGGCTTCGATCCGGGCGGCGGCGGCATCCTTGGCCAGCTTGGTGTGAACGGTGGAAACGCCGGTATGGCAGGACTCGGCAGTCCCCTGCTTCTCAAAGTATTGCTGGTGATATTCCTCAGCCGTGTAAAATTTTCCCGCTGGGACGATCTGGGTCACAACTTTTCCGCGGAACACGTGCGACCCATCCACTTCGGCTTTTGAGTCATTGGCGATTTTCTGCTGGGCTGGGTCGTAAAAGAAAATGGCTGAGCGGTATTGGGTGCCGACATCGGGTCCCTGGCGGTCCAACGTCGTGGGGTCGTGTGCGGTCCAGAACGTATCCAGCAGTTCGCCGTAGCTCACCTTGGTGGGGTCGTAGGTTACTTCGACGGCTTCCGCGTGACCCGTTTCATCCGTGCAGACCTGTTTGTACGTCGGATCCTGGGTTTGACCGCCGATATATCCCACGCGGGTGGAGACGACGCCATCGACCTTTCGAAACGCCGTTTCGACGCCCCAGAAACACCCTGCCGCGAACGTTGCCTTTTCAGTTTTCACGTTTGTATTTCCACTTGGTCGAGTTGTTGGAACCGCATTGTCGCCGAACGCCCGGGCGTTTTGGAGCGCCCATCGCGCCAGGATGATAACGGCGACCGTCAGAACACCCCCAAGAATGATCCGCTGCACCATTCGATGCTCCTGTTGTTTAGTCGAAACCAGAAGATTTGTCGGCCAGAGGCGGTCGGCCTGACGAACATTCCGGCCCTTCAGAAGCCATCTTAGGAATTGTGCCGGCGAATTTCCCCACCTGCCTTGTTTGCCGCGGCTTCGAGGAGCTTCACGTTGCGCACATTCGCTTTAAACGCGATATCGAACAGGTCCCCCACCACCGGCACCACGCCGCCCGCCCACTCGACCGCCAGATTTAAAGCCATCTGCGCTTGAACTTTATTCCCAAGCCGATGCCGACGGGCGACATACAGCGGATACAGTCCAAGCACCGCTCCCATTGTGTCACCGGCCACGGGGATCAGTCCCAAGAGCCCTTCAAGCCCAAAGCGAATTCCGCCAACGTGGAACTGCGTATCCAAAAGTTTGGCCAATTGACGCGCACGATTTAAGTCTTTTTGAAGATCAGGTTTTGACATTGAAAGCATGCTATTTGTCATACTAACAGTGCGGATGAGGGGGCGTCGGGTTCATTATAATCGCCTCGTCGAATTAGACCTGGAACTTCTGTAGAACTTGATAGCATCCTGCGGTCGAAGGGCATACGCTATGATACGTCGAACACGGATTGGACAGGGAAGGGCACCATGGAAAAGGGCTTAAAGAAGCGTATTGATAAATTACTTGCTGATTCGGAACTTGCTGTTGATGAAACCGCAAATGGATTGATGGATCGAGGGGATTTTCGCCACTTCATCTCTGAGTTTATTGAAACAACTCGCGTTTTGCTCGAGCAATGCGACGAGCTTGAGCGCGAGCGAGATGCTTCGACTTCCCGGCTTCAGCGGAAATCGCATCTTGGTGTGATCGAGCCGATGAGTTCGCTTCTGGCACCGACTTAACCCAGGTTCATTTAGCCCGGATTATTCACCGCAGAGGCGCGGAGGACGCAGAGAATTCGGAAGCCGCAATACCTTACCATGCAAAATCGCAAATGAGTTTGTCGCGCACATTGCGCAACTTACACATCCGATTCCTCTGGTGCTTTCTCTGCGATCTCTGCGACTCCGCGGTGAATCCTGAATTTTCCGGGTTAGCCCCGCGTTGCCCGTCCCGCAAACCTGCGTCCCTATCGATGCGCCGTCCCTTCTTAAACCGGCGGATAAAATAAAAAGCGCGAAGACGGCCTGGGGAGAAGCCGCCTCGCGTGGGTGGGGAACAGTCTGTACGCGCCAGATGTTTAACTGGCTACCGATGCCCAAATCCGTGTCCGCCGAATCCGCCGCCCGGCCCGCGATGGCCAAAGCCCCCGCCGCCATCGCCAAATCCGAAATGATCGCCGCCTCCACCGGCGGGCGATGAAACTGCGGCACCGGTTTTGTCCACCGTGATTTCGGACGTGGTGCCGTTGGTGTTGGTGAGATCGACGGTGTAGGTCGAGGTGCCGTCGAGCGTTCGCACAAGAACAGCCTGTGTTGCAGCTAAGGTGGTTCCGGAA
This sequence comes from Tepidisphaeraceae bacterium, assembly GCA_036794395.1. Taxonomy (GTDB): domain Bacteria; phylum Planctomycetota; class Phycisphaerae; order Tepidisphaerales; family Tepidisphaeraceae; genus DASXMX01. The sequence goes on from DAIRGS010000075.1 coordinate 20,918, forward strand.
GGCGCTAGCGCCTGGATCGCGGCGGCGATGGCTTTGTCGTTGGCCGGTCCGTTTTCAAGCTGGCCGAAGGTGATTTGTTGATTCCCAGCCGGCAGGCCCGCGGCATCAACCGTGATCCGATCGCCCCATCCCCGGCCAAAGCCCCAGATGGATGTATCGGTGTTCAAATTTAGGCTGTAGTAGCTGGTGTTGGCGCCAAGCGTCAGAACATAAACAGTTTGCGACGAATCGATTGTCGTTCCCGACGGGGCGATCGCCTGGAGGCCGGCTTGCACAGCTGCCGGCGCTGCGCCGAAGGTTGTGGTGGTGGCCGAGGGCGTTGACGCGGTCACTGCCGCGCCGCTGGAGTCGACGCTGATGGTTGTTGAGGTTCCGTTGCTTATGAGGGTAACCGAGTAGGTTGTTGCTCCATTGAAAGTGTGAACCCGCACGTCCTGGGTACCGGCGATTGTGACTCCGGACGGGGCCAGGTTTGCCAAGCCGCTGGCGATGCCTTGGTCATTCGAAGAGCCTGCCTGTAGCTGGCTGAACAGGACCACTTCTTCGCCGGCCGGGAGCCCGTTCTGATCTACTGTGATCCGCTCATCGTGAGATATCACGCCGGCGAGTTTCACCGAATAAAGCGTGGTTGTTGCGTTTAGTTTTTGAAGGGTAACGGTTGTTGAAGGGTCGATGGTGGCGCCACTAGGCGCAATTGCCTGCAAGCCATTGCGAACGGCGGATGTTGCGGCGCTAAATAAAATGGTGTTGGCAGCCGCGGGCATGTGGCCGTTGCCCGAGCTTACGACGGCACCGGTGGAATCGACCGTGATCTTTGTCACGGTGCCATTCGAATTGCTCACACTCACTGAGAAATTCGTGGTTCCATCGCGGCCCGTGCGAACCACCACATTTTGAGTGCCGCCGATTGTTACGCCGGATGGGGCCAGGCCCTGGAGGGCTGTTGCGATAGCCGCATCATTGGCCGGCCCATTTTGCAGTTGCCCGAACGTGATGCGCTCGTTGCCGGCGGGCAGGCCATTTTCATCCACGCTCAGCCGCGTGCCTGATGAGGAATTGCTGCCGCTCAATTTGACGGAATAAATGCTGCTGGTTGAGTTCAAAGTCCGCACGTAGACATTCTGAGTGGCATCGATCGTTGTGCCCGAGGGGGCAATCGCCTGAAGCCCGGCCTGAACCACCGCGGGGGCGGCGCTGAATTGAATGGGCTGAAGTGATGCCGCCTGGGTTGAGTTTGAATGCCGAAGCGTGGCAGCGCTGGCGGCAAGCAAGTGACTGGCCGACAAAAGACGTCGATCTTCCAGCCCCTCAACTACGGCATGGGCCATCAGTGAGTTGGCTTCGATGGTCCTCTGAGCTTCCCTGGAAAACAATTTGCCAAACACCATCCACCTCCGCGGAACAAGTTCTACAACCTCTGGACAGCATCCCTCTATCGAAAGACAGTTTCGTTCAGGCTGGTTTTTCTTCCGAGGAAATCTGCGAAACCCTTTTTAGTTCGATTGCGACTTCCGACACCACTACCGGCCAATTGCCGGGAGTCGGCTGGCGGAAGAGCCGCATGGTCGGATACCAGGGCCAATCAGCACGATTCTGCCACCAGAAACAACCCGGAACGTCACCGACATCCACTGCCGGAACACATTCTGTTACTGGCGCACGGCGGCGACTGCGTAAAACGGCCGGCCTTCGCGACGATACTTGCGCTCGAAATTGGTTCCGACAAATTCGCCCTCGTTGGCGGAGCCGGGCCGGTTGTAATCGATCACTGTTAGGCTTGATGCTTTCACGACTGATTCAATTTGTTCGAAGTATTCTTTGTGATCGGTGACGATCTGAAGACGGCCGCCCGGCTGGAGGATGCGCTCGGCCTGCTTCAGGAAAGGCGGCTGAACAAGGCGACGCTTATGGTGCCGCGCCTTGGGCCAGGGGTCGGGGAAGTAGACGTGCAGGACGGATAAGCTCGCGTCGGGAACGAACTCAGCTAAAAAATATCCAGCTTCAGCTCGAACGGTTCGGGTGTTCAGGCAGTTGTTTCGCCGGAGGCGGTCGCTTGCGTAGCGCCAATACCAGCGAGCCCATTCGATGCCGAAGAAGTGGACATCTGGCCGGGCGAGGGATTGTTCTTTCAGGAACGTGCCCTTGCCCATTCCAATTTCCAGCTCAACTGGGGCGATGCTTCCAAACACTTCCGCCCAGTTAAGGGGCTTGGGCAGCTGTTCCACATCCAGCCCGATGGGTTCCACAATTAATTCATGATCTACCTGCATGTGGGGGCGATTCTATCGTTTTCGCATCCTGGGGTGTGAGCCTGGCCGCGGCGAAAGTTCCCCCGGCCCAAGGGCTATCACATATGACCCCTCCGACGCAAAAAATGGGAGCGCGAGGCTCCTGCCGAGCTTGTGCTTGATCGAAAAACGCGGCTCGGCAGGAGCCTCGCACTCCCGCTCAACGCAGATGCGATTGCCCTGCCCCCGGCCCCCCGAAACTCATGCGGTCAAATCCGCTGCCAAACTTATAGCTCGCTTTAACCGCCGAACACTCTATATAATCATCTTGATTCGAGCGGCGGCCTATGACCATGTGGATACCACGGCTCATCATGTTCATTGCGGCACTTTTGCCGGCTTCATTAGCTGGAGCGCAAGCTTCGACGGCAACATCCGACAAGCCGGCTCAGCGTGTTGCGATTCTTACCCTCACGGGCGAGATCGACGACTACAGCCGGGATAACCTCCTGCGGCGATTCGAGAAGGCCAAAAACCTGGGGGCGAAAGTCGTCATCATCGACATCGACAGCCCCGGCGGGCTGGTGACCGCATCGCTCGATATTTCGCGGTATCTCAAGCGCCAGGATGATGTACACACGATCGCATTCGTTCGCGATAAGGCGTACTCGGGTGCGGCGATGGTATCGATGGCGTGTAACGAGATCTGGATGGCGCAGGGATCGGTGCTGGGGGATTGCGCTCCAATTATTTTCAGCACGACCGGCCGGCTGGAGCCCTTACCGGCAGCCGAGCGGGCCAAGCAGGAAAGCCCGATTGTTAAGGATTTTGAAGATAGCGCGATTCGAAATGGCTACAGCCCGGTTGTGGCGCGGGCGATGGTGTCGGTTGAACTAAGCGTTTATTTTCTCCAGGACGATTCGGGGCATCGCAAGATTGTCGACGAGCCGGAATACCAGAAGCTGACCGCGACGGGCAACTGGAAGCCTGTGCCGGGATTCGACAATCCGATTGACGGGCCGAAGAGCTTGCTGACGGTTTATCCGGATCAAGCGGTTGCGCTCGGCATCGCGAAGGGCAAAGTCGCCTCCGCCCAGAATCTGGCATCGCAGCAGGGGTATACCCTTGTTGCCGACCTTACGCCCGGCATGGGTGAGAAACTGGTTGAGCTGCTCAACAACACGGCAGTACGTTCGCTGCTCCTGCTGATCTTTCTGCAAAGTTTGTACATCGCCCTGAGCGCGCCGGGACATGGGGCGGCAGAAGCGGTTGCCCTGGTCTCCATCAGCTTGCTGCTGGGAATCCCACTGCTGACGGGATATGCACAGTGGTGGGAAGTGGCGGTGATTTTCATCGGGCTTGGGCTGGTCGCGTTTGAAATCTTTGTGTTCCCGGGTCACATGGTGTCGCTGATCGTGGGAACGATCATGGTGCTGTTCGGCCTGATCATGACATTCACGGGCAAGGAGCCCAGCGGTGTGCCGGGCTGGCTGCCGGGGCTTCAATCGACTTGGCATGGAGTAGAAAACGGCCTCGTTGCGGTGGTCAGCGCGATTGTTGCGTGGTTCTTCCTTTCGCTTTGGCTGAGGCGATTCCTGCCGAGTATCCCCTATTTCAATAAGCTGATTCTGACGGCAACGGCAGGCAACGTGGCTCAGCAGGGCGGGGCGGTGCAACGGAAGATACCGGAACTTTGGCCGTTTGTCGGCACCATTGGAATGAGCACGACCGAGCTGTTACCGGGTGGCGCGGCCGAATTTCCGTACGCTGACGGCGCTCGCGCCACGGCGGTAGTGAGCGTGAACGGTTATATCCCTGCCGGTACCAAACTCGTCGTGGAGCAGATCGAAGGAAGCAGCATTCGCGTGCGCCCGGTCGTTCCAACGAAACTAACTTGAAGAAGTGGATCGCCCGAATCTCTTTACACAGATTAGGGGATGAACCCAGGAGACCACAAGGCGGAAGAGATTCAACGTCGAGTAGAGAAGAGGCGCAGTCATGTTTAGACCAATGACT